>CAZVKB010000001.1:0-7381 GCA_964627505.1 uncultured Actinomycetes bacterium
GCTGGACCACGGGAACGGACACCTCGCCGCGGATCATGGAGTCGGTGTTGATCGCACGCCATCCCGACCCCTGCTGTAGCCCGTCGCCAGGTGGCACCCCGAGGGCGGACGCGTCGATGGCGCGACGGCGCCCGTCCAGCCACACCCACGTCGGCAGCATCCCCACCCGCAGGACCGAACCCGGTTCCGTAGCCGCAGCCGTCTCGATCCGAGTCGACGCGTCTACCTCTTCGGTCGGCGTTCCCACCAATAGCGTTTCAGCGTCAATCAGCACCATCTGGTCGCCGGCAGCGATCAGGTTCTCGCGATGGCAGTCGGTGGCGCGCAGTGCGTGCAGCAGCGCCAGCAGGCGCCCGGCGTTGTGGTAGAACGCCGGCAGTTCGCCAGAGTCACACGACTGGTCTTCGACGAATTCCACGTAGCCGTAATCGCCGAGGTGATCAGCGCGGCGAAGCACCTCTGGGGCAAGCAAGGCTGACCCCTCCGAGTGGCGCGACAAGGCTGTTGCCGCCTGCGCGTAGATCTCCTCGAGGTGCACGCTGCGCGGCTTGTACACCACTGTGCGACCGCCGAAGCGCAGCAGCGTCACCGCCTGGCCGTTGTTGTGACGGTCCCCGGCGGCGACACTCACGCCAGTCAAGGGTGTATCGATGGGAATTCCGAGGCATTCAGCCAATGCCTCCCGGTCCCTGGCGACGCGGGCCAGCATGGTGGCGGAGGTGTGCTGCCACTGATCGATGAGCGTGGCAAGCAGACGGCCGAGCACGGGGAATTCGGTGAGCACTGCGGCCAGCCCGGTGCGTCGATGATGGTCGCAGAAGGCCAGGTAGCGCTCCCGCCCAGAGTAATCAGCGGCGATGCCAGCCTGGGCCAGCAATTTCGCGCCGAACGGCACATCGCGCCACATCACCTCAGAGAGCGTCGGTGCGGCGACCTGGCTCAGCCGGGCCAACAGTTGGCGATACAGATCACGCCGAACGTGGTGGTGCATCGGCTCAGCCAGAGCTGCCTCCAGCCGTGTCGTCTCGACATCGACAATGGGCGCCAGTAGGTGGGCAAACGGGATCGTGCCGCAAATGGTCTGGTCGGCGTCCACCTGTGTGTCCACCTTCGACCCATCAGCCCGAGCCACGGCCTGAACGAGTCGGGTGTAGCTAGTCCACCAGGATGGCTCGGCCACCTCGGCCGAGGGCGGAAGTACGAACACTGTTCGGGCGTCCTCGGGTGTCAACCCATCGCGGGCAAGGCGGGTGGCGAATAAACCCAAGTCGTGCGGATCCACTTCGGCTCGCCAGACTGCAATCCGGGTGTCAACGTCAACTGGTGCCCGGCGCAGCGGGAGTTGCCGCGCGGCCCATCGCACCTGATCGGTCCAGAGTCTGCCCTCTCGTAGCACCACTTCGTCGCGCCGCTCGGCCCGTGTGGGAGGCGGCATCGAGGTGATGATCAGGTGGCTCGTGAGTGTCGCTGTGCGTGCCGATTGCGACCACGCAACAGTGAAATGTGCGAACCGCATGCTTCGGTCCGCATCAACGCGCCGGAGCGGATCACCCTGCTGATTCAGCGGCGGAGTATCCGCCTGCGAGATACGATCAGCCAACACGACCATGGCCGCAATCGCAGCACTATCGACACCCATGCTGATCAATACGCCCGAAACATCGAAGATGGCCGGATCGATGGAGACATCCACATCGACCAGTCGGTCGCCGGCGACATCGCCCGGCCGGGACTCGCGGCTGACACGCAGCGACGTCGCGGATGTGATGAGCGACTCGGCTGCCGTCAGTTGCGCAAGTCGTTCGAATTCCCAGCCTGCACGGCGACACCGCTCACAGAACTGTTGCCACGAGGCTGGGTCTGGAACCGGCCGCCGCGTGATGTCGGGTGGCACGGAGGTGAGTACCGATAGCTCCACTCGGTGAGATCCGTCGTGGTGAATACCCAGACCCAGACCGACCGGCGCAATCGGCGACTCGGCCAGCGCTGATGCGGCCTGATCCACCAAAGCATCAGGGAGGTCCAGCCTGGAACAAGTCCAAGCTGCGGCGCCGACCAACTCCTGATCGCGCACTGGCTCAGGCGGACTGCTCATGCACCCAGGATGACAGTCAGCCGTTAATCGTTGACGCTCAAGTCGGGACGGGCCTAGCGTGGAAAGGGAAACATTCACACGCGCTTGGCACGGGTCTGGGTGCGACAGGTGAGGAGGGCATCCGACATGTCCACTGCACCCCCGTTTCGGCGATCACGGGGCTACGGTGGAAGACACACACATTCCTCGCCACATGGTCTGTTGTTCGCCATCGGGGCGAGGCAACTCGAAATCAGAGGTCCTTATGTCCAGTGCACAATTCAATGCTCTGATCGAAGCGATGCGCGACGACGACTCCGTGGCGGCGCGAATGGCTGCAGCCACCACCGCAGCGCAGGCTGTCGACGTCGCAGCCGAGCTGGGATTCACCATTACACCTGAGGAACTAGACCCCGCTGGCGGAGCCACCACGACAAACGGTGAACTCTCCGAACAGGAGCTCGCAGGCGTCAGCGGCGGTGACGGCTCAGCCTTAAGTTGGGGCGTCATCTACTGCGGTGGTGGACCTCCAGGCAGTTGGGGCGTCATCAGCTGCGCAGGCTGACCAGCACTGCCCCGGACGGATCCGGTTCAGGCTGAAAGCCGAGGCCGTTCGGCCATAGCTTTCGAGCCGCGGGCCATCGCCACGGTCCCGGACTGGGCGAGTTCCAGCAATCCGTAGGGCTCGAGCACGCGCAGCAGGGCAGTCAGTTTGTCGTTCGTGCCGGTGGCTTCGATGGTGAGCGTCTCGGTGCCCACATCCACCACTCGGGCTCGGAACAGCGCTGCTATTTCCAGCACGTCGGACCGCATGCGCGAGGTCGCATTAACCTTGACGAAGATCAGTTCGCGCTGCACCGACTCAGTGTCGTCCAGTTCGGTGATCTTGAGTACGTTGACCAGCTTGTTCAGTTGCTTGGTCACCTGCTCCAGCGGCAACGTGTCCACGGACACTACGATCGTCATCCGGGAAATCGTTGGGTTTTCGGTGGGTCCGACTGCCAAGGATTCGATGTTGAATCCGCGGCGGCTGAACAGCGCCGAGACCCGAGCCAGCACGCCCGGCTTGTTCTCCACCAACACGCTCAATGTGGACGTTTTCATCGTTCTACTCCATCCGGTCCCAGGCCGGCGCGAGGTCGCGCGCGACGGTGATCTCGTCGTTGCTTGTTCCTGCAGGCACCATCGGCCACACCATGGCGTCGCGGTGCACCCGGAAGTCCACCACCACGGGGGCGTCATTGAGGCTCATCGCTTTTTCGATGGTGGCGTCGATTTCGGCCGGATCATCCACATAGAGCCCGTAGGCACCGTAGGCCTCAGCCAACTTGGTGAAGTCCGGGAATCTGTGCGAATGCAGGTCGGTGTTGGAATAGCGCTCGTTGTAGAACAGCGTCTGCCACTGCCGAACCATGCCCAGCGACGAGTTGTTGATGATCGCCACCTTGATCGGGATGTCGTTGATGGTGCAGGTGGCCAACTCTTGGTTGGTCATTTGGAAGCAGCCATCGCCGTCGATCGCCCACACAGTGGCATCCGGCCGACCGACTTTGGCGCCCATCGCAGCGGGTACGGCGTAGCCCATCGTGCCCAGTCCGCCGGAGTTCAGCCAGGTGCCGGGGTGCTCATAGGAAATGAATTGCGAGGCCCACATTTGGTGCTGCCCCACGCCGGAGGCAAAAATCGTCTCCGGGCCCGAGATCGCACCGAGGCGCTGGATCACGTACTGCGGTGAGATGCTGCCGTCGTCAGGCAGGTCATAGCCCAGGGGGAAGCGCTTGATCAGATCGTTGAGGGTGTCCCACCACGCCAGGTAGTCGCCCACCCGGCCAGCTTCGTGCTCGGCGGCGATCGCGTCGATGAGTTCGGCCATCACGAGTCGGGCGTCGCCCACGATCGGAATGTCCACTGCACGGTTCTTGCCGATTTCCGCCGGGTCGATGTCTGCGTGGATCACCGCAGCTTTCGGGGCAAACGAGTCGAGCTTTCCAGTGACTCGATCGTCAAAACGGGCGCCGATGGTGATCAGGAGGTCGGCCATCTGCAGGGCGGCCACCGCAGGCACCGTGCCGTGCATCCCAGGCATGCCCAGGTTCTGCCGGTGACTGTCGGGGAAAGCTCCGCGGGCCATCAGTGTTGTCACCACTGGGATGCCGGTCATCTCGGCGAGTTGGTAGAGCTGCGCCGAGCCGCGCGAGCGGATGACGCCGCCGCCGATGTAGAACACGGGCCGACGGGCGCCCACGATGGCTTTGGCTGCCTCCCGGATCTGCTTGGAGTGCGGCCGAACAGTCGGCTTGTAGCCGGGCAGATTGATGCCCCCGGGCCAATTGAAATCCGTGGTCCGCACGAGCGCGTCCTTGCTGATATCCACAAGCACCGGGCCGGGGCGTCCCGTTTCGGCGATATGGAAAGCCTCCATGATCGCTCGCGGAATGTCATCCGGGTTGGTCACCAAGAAGTTGTGCTTGGTGATAGGCATGGTGATGCCGGAGATGTCGGCCTCTTGGAAGGCGTCCGTCCCGATGGCGTGGGACGGCACCTGACCGGTGATCGCCACGATCGGCACGGAGTCCATCATGGCGTCGGCCAGCGGGGTCACCAGGTTGGTGGCCCCCGGACCGGACGTTGCCATGCACACGCCGACCCGCCCGGTGGCACCGGCGTAGCCTTCAGCGGCATGGCCGGCGCCCTGTTCGTGGCGCACCAGGATGTGGCGAATCTGGTCGGAGTCCATGAGCGGGTCGTAGGCAGGAAGCACTGCACCGCCGGGGATGCCAAATACGGTATCGACGCCGACTTTTTCCAGGGCACGCACGAGGCTGGCGGCGCCGGTCATCTCGTTCTCGGAGGCGGTCATCTGGTCCTCACTGCTGGGGGTCGAGGTTAGGTGTGGTCAAGAGAAAACCCCTCGTTCCCAGCCGTGGGAAGAGGGGTTCGCGCGACGGTTTGCGAAGATCAACCGGCGCGCGAGTTGCGTACTACAAGGATGGCCACGAGAGAACTCTAGCGCGCTGGACACAGACTGCAACTCCGACCCCTGGTGTGGCTGCCTGGAGCGGGGCCGGAGCAGGGTGAGCCGATAGACCGAGATGAGCAGTGAGCGCAGGGCGAAATAGGGGTAGGAGCAGGGATACTAAGGTCGAGCCATGGGTGCCCCCGAGATTGTGCTTCGACCTGCTTCGTCGGCGGACGCCGAATTCCTGGCTTGGGGACTGGACGAAGCCGCTGGTGGCTTCTTTCAGACCCTGTTCGGGAGACGGTGGCGAACGATCCTGACGACCGTGATGGCGCAGCCTGCACATGCATTTTCTTTTCAACACGTGGTGATAGCCGAGTCCGCAGGTGTGCCGGTTGGCATGTGCCAAGGATTTCCCCCGGGCACGCCATCAGGCTTGACGGAGCTTTCCCGGGCCGCGGGGCTGGCGATGCTGAGGGCTTCTACGATCGCGCTGGCCGGGTGGCCGGTGATGTCAGCGCTCTCCACCCACGGATCCGATGAGTGGTATCTGCAGGCGATCGCAGTGAAACCGGAGGCGCGGGGTTTGGGCGTGGGTGGGTTGTTGTTCGCAGACGCCTTCGCGCGAGCGGGTAACGCCGAGTGCAGCGACCTGGTGCTTGACGTGGATGTGGCCAACGTTCGCGCTTCGGCTCTTTATGAGCGGCTGGGATTGCATGTAGTTTCCACGTCCCACAAGGCGGTGCTGCTCGGCGGAGTGCGGGTGCAGCGGATGGCGGGCCCTGTATCGAAATAGTGCGACAAAGATTGCGCATCCGACCTTTGCCTCACAGATGCTGATCTGGCATCGAGACCTACCACTTAGCCGAGGTCGGCGCTGAGCAGCCCGATGGCCAAGCTCAACATGACTAGAGCAATAAACGAGTCGAGGATGCGCCACGTGTAGGCCCGCGACATCAGCGGGGCTGCAAAGTGTGCCCCAAACCCCAGAAGGCTGAACCACACCACGCTGGCCGTCGCCGCGCCGAGGGCGAAGAGCCAGCGATCGGGGCCGTACTGGTTACCGATGGATCCCACGAGCAGCACAGTGTCGATATACACATGCGGATTGAGAAACGTGAAGGCGAGCGTGGCGGCGACCACCACAGACAGGCTGCGCGGCGGAGCCTCTGTGGGCAGCAGAACGCCCGGCCGGTAGGCGCTCCAGGCCGAGCGGGCCGCGTAGGCGAGGAGGTACGCCGCTCCCCCGTACGTCACGACCGTGAGTACCTCCGGAAAATTTTCCACCACCGCCCCGACGCCACCGATCCCCAGCATGATCAGCGCGGCATCGGAGATTGCGCACAGTGCCACGGCGATGCCCACATGCTGACGCGTGAGGCCCAGGCGCAACAGGTAGGCGTTTTGAGCTCCAATGGCCACGATCAAACTGAAACTCGTGAGGAAACCGGGCAGGACAGCGCTCATGGGTTGACCGTAAGCGTGATTGTCTGTTTAGGCCAGCAAATGTTTCTTCATATTCATTAGCATTGCTTCATGTCGATTGCCCGTGATCGCCTCGAATCCCTCGTGGCGGTGATCGACATGGGTTCTTTCGAGGCTGCGGCCCGAGCGCTGTCGGTCACTCCGTCGGCTATCAGCCAACGCATTCGGTCATTGGAATCCCAGGTGGGCCAAGTGCTGGTCACGCGCGCAACGCCGTGCACTGCGACCGCCGTAGGGCAGGTTCTGGTTCGGCTCGGACGCTTGCAGGCCCTGCTGGAGCACGAGGCGATGGCGGAGATCAGCGGAGGACAACAGGCTGTGGCCGATCTGCACCTTGCGGTGAACGCCGACTCGCTGGCGACCTGGTTCGTGGACGTGCTGGACGCTGCGAGTGCGTGGCCTGATGTCACACTGCGGCTCACGGTGGCGGATCAGGAGCGCACCGGACCGATGTTACGCAGCGGTCGGGTGATGGCCGCGGTGACTGCTGATCACAAGCCGGTGCAGGGCTGTTCCAGTGAACCCCTCGGAGTCATGCGATACGTGGCCGTGGCCACCCCGGACTTGTTGGCTCGAGGGCGGACCGCGGATGGGTCGCCCGACTATGCCCGCATGCCGGTCGTGCACTTCGACGACAATGACCAGATGCAACGGCGCCTGCTGGCCGGACGGGCCCCGGCCGCGCAACCGCCGTATCACGTGGTGCCTTCTTCAGAGGGTTTTGTGGCTGCGATCCGGGCTGGCCTGGGTTGGGGGGCGATTCCGGAGGATCAACTTGGGGATGCCCTGGGTGGCGGCGAACTCGTGGCCCTGCATCCGACGATGTTTGAGGACGTGGTCCTCCATTGGCAAGCGTGGCGGAT
>CAZVKB010000001.1:7481-32152 GCA_964627505.1 uncultured Actinomycetes bacterium
CTGGACGAGTTGGTCTACACGCCCCTCACCACGCCGCAGCAGTGGTGCGAACAGCGCCCGTGCTTCGACATCGGCTCCACCACCTTTAGCGAACCACTGGGCTCCGTGCTGGTGTTCGCACTCGCCGCGCTGTGGATCGGCGTGGGCGTAGTTTTCATCAGCACCCGGCACGGCCAACGGTCGAGGTTGTGGTTGGGTATCGCCTTGGCCCTCGGCGGCCTCGGTGCCGCCCAGGCTGGCGTGAGTTATCAACTCCTGAGTTACCCGTTGAAGTGTGAGGGTTGGGATTTCTGCCGCCTCACCAACGGGTTGGAAGTTGGCTACAGCCTCACCCAGGCCTTCAGCGTGAGCGCCATGCTCACGGCCGTGGCGTTCGCGTGTACCCGTAGTCCCTTGCGCACATGGCTGATTGGGTACTCAGTCGCGAATGCCGTCATCTATGTGGTGGTGAGCGCCGTCGGGGTGATGCAGCCGAATGCCACACTGCTCTCATTCACAGTGCTGATGGCCTTCGCCCTACCCGGGATTATCGCGGTGCTGGTGATCGCCGCATTGCGCTACCGTCGGCATCACGACCCGATGGACCGGGCCATCGCATGGGCAGCCATTCTCTTGATCGTCGTCCAGATCGCGTATTTCGCGTACTACGCCGCCGGTATCACCGAAGCCTTATGGAATAACGGGGAGGGCTTCTACTTCTCCGCCAACGATGTGCTGCATGTGGGCATGATCGCGTGGCTGATCTACGTGTGGCGAGCACTGGGCCCGCGCCTGCGAGATACTCCAAACACTGAGGATGCAGTGCAGGTTGACACCTCAGTCGCAGACGGCCCCGCGCGAGGCTGAACCGACGAGTTTCGCGTATTTAGCCAGGACACCTCTGGTGTAGCGCGGCGGCAGCGGAGTCCACTGGGCACGCCTACGCGCCAACTCGGCATCATCGACGAGCAAGTCGAGGGTGCGTGCCTGCAAGTCGATCCGCACCCGGTCGCCGTCAGCGACGAGCGCGATCGGGCCGCCGTCGGCTGCTTCGGGTGCCACATGGCCCACGCACAGTCCGGTGGTGCCGCCCGAAAATCGACCGTCGGTGAGCAGCAACACATCTTTACCCAGCCCAGCACCCTTGATCGCGCCGGTGATCATGAGCATCTCTCGCATGCCGGGGCCACCTTTTGGCCCTTCCCAACGGATCACCACCACATCGCCAGCCTGGATCGTGCCGTCCTCCAACGCAGCCATCGCAGACTGTTCGCGTTCGAACACCCGCGCGCGGCCTTCAAACTGGGCCACATGCACGCCGGCGCTCTTGCATACCGCCCCTTCCGGCGCCAGCGAACCACTCAAGATCGTGATGCCGCCGGTGTCATCCAAAGGCGCCGACATCGCACGCAAAATGTCCCCGTCGGGATCCGGGGAGGGAATTCGGGCTAGGTTCTCCGCCACTGTCCGCCCAGTCACCGTCAAACAGTCGCCGTTAAGCAGGCCAGCGTCGAGTAGTGCACGCATCACCACCGGCACGCCACCCACCCGGTCCACGTCGCTCATGACATAGCGTCCAAAGGGCTTGACGTCTGCGAGCAGCGGCACCTTGGAGCCGATGCGGTGAAAATCATGCATATCGAGTTCTACTTCAGCTTCATGTGCGATCGCGAGCAGGTGCAGCACTGCATTGGTGGAACCGCCGAATGCCATGACGACGGCGATCGCGTTCTCCAGCGAGGCCCGCGTGATGATGTCCCGCGCAGTGATACCTTGCGCGATCAAATTCACCACCGCTTCCCCGGATGCGCGCGAGATGCCGTCGCGGCGACGGTCGACAGCGGGCGGAGCGGCGGATCCAGGCAGCGACATGCCCATCGCTTCCGCGGCACTGGCCATGGTGTTGGCGGTGTACATCCCACCGCAGGCACCTTCGCCAGGACAGATGGCACGCTCAACCGCGTCCACCTCTTCGCGGGTGATCAGCCCGCGAGCACAGGCACCGACCGCTTCGAAAGCATCGATGATCGTCACGTCTTTGTCGCCGAGCCGACCCGGCAAGATCGAACCGGCGTACACAAAGACGCTGGCCACGTCGAGCCGGGCGGCGGCCATGAGCATTCCCGGGAGGCTCTTGTCACAGCCTGCGAACGTCACCATGCCATCGAGCCGTTCCGCCTGCATGACGGCTTCCACAGAATCGGCGATGATTTCCCGACTGACCAACGAAAAGTGCATGCCCTCGTGGCCCATGGAGATGCCGTCCGAGACGCTGATGGTGCCGAATTGCATGGGGAACCCACCACCGGCGTGAACGCCCTCTTTGGCAGCTTTTGCCAATCGTTCCAGCGACAAGTTGCAGGGGGTGATTTCGTTCCAACTCGACGCGATTCCGATTTGTGGCTTCGGCCAGTCTGCGTCGGTCATGCCAACGGCGCGCAACATGCCACGGGCTGCTGCACGCTCCAAGCCGTCGGTGACGTCCTTGCTGCGGGGTTTCAGGTCAACCATGACGCTCAGCCTAGTGACCCATGCTGGCGCAGTCGGCACCGGCGAAGGCCGATCTTGACATCACATGGTCAACGGCACATCCAGGTCCACACCCACCTGCACGCGATTTGCGACTCGCAGCGCGCCCAGCATCGTGCTGTAGGGCAAGAGACCGAAGTCTTTCTGCCGCACCCAGGTGCTGCCGCGGACGGCGAGGCCGGAGGCAGACGGTTCGACCGCGACAGTCACGGTGCATGGCTGTGGTCGCCGCGCGATTTCCAGGGTGCCGGCGACGCTGAAGCCATCACCGGTCTTGGTGAAGGCGTAGGCATCGAAACGACAGGTCGGGAATTCCTGGCTGTGCAAGGTGTTAGCCGCGTTGCGCAAGATGGTTTGGTAGTCGCCTTCCGACAGCGGCTTCATGCCGGTACCCTCGGCCACGGTAAGTGTGTCCAGCCGCGCGACGACGGAGATCGCTTGCGGATCATCGCCTTCGTATCTCAGCGTGGCCGTCCAATCGGTGACGAGCAACGTGAGCGAGTGTCCTAGTCGTGCCGCAGCGCCGTCAGCTGAAGTCTGCACTGTGAGGCGACCGGCATCAGGTCCAAAGTCAAGTGTTGGCACGACAGCAGCGTAGATGCTACAGGTTGCGGTATTTCCAGTGGCTGCTGACGAAAGGGCCCCACAAGGGCCGCACCCGACCGAAAACGCGCGACGGGCGCGCCGCCCCGCACTCACACATCGGACTGCGCCTGGCTGCATCGGGTGGAATTGGCAGGTATCGACTGCATCACGTTGCTGACCCCTCGCCGGCCGACCGCCCCCGACCACAAGCGCACAATGGCGAAATGGACGCCGCCCTGCACTACCGTGGATTTCGCTTCCACGGTCGTGACCACACTTCCTTGGTGGGCTGGTGCAACGATGCCGACGGCCCGCCGCTGCTCGTCGCCAACGGTTTGGGAACACCCCCCGAAGCCTGGCCGCGGCTGCTATCCCATCAGCCCGATTATCACGTCGCAGGCTGGAACCACCGCGGTGGTCTCGGCTCAGATCGTCCGGCCGACCCCACTCGGATCACCGTCGCCGACCATGTGGACGACGCCTTCGCACTCATGGATCACATTGGCTGGCAGTCCACGGTGGTGGTGGGCTGGTCGATCGGCGTTAACGTGGCTTTCGAAATGGCGGCTCGCGAACCGCACCGAGTCGACGGCATCGTCGCACTTGCCGGAGTCCCCGGTGGCACGTTCGAAGCCGGCTTCGCGCCACTGATGGTCCCCAAACCACTGCGCCGGCACGTGTCGATGGGTGTAGTGCAAGCCGGGAAACTGCTGGGCACCCCGCTCACCGCGCTCGCCCAGCGCGTCCCCAAAGAACGTTCGTTCGCGGACTTCCTGCGCTGGAGCGGCTTCATGATGCCCTACGCGCGCACAGACGACGCCCTGCCCTGGATCCGGGCGTTTCTGGAACATGACTTCCACTGGTACTTCACGTTGATGGCCGCCGCTGCCGAACACCAACCAATCGACCCATCGTTCGTCCAAGTGCCGGTGACCATTGTCGCCGGCGGCTTCGATGTCATGACCTCCATGCGCGATGTCGTCGCTTTCGCTGAGCAGATCCCGCACGCGGCACTGCACGTGCTGCACGGAACCCACATGCTGCCGATCGAGTTTCCCGATCACATTTTGGAACTCATCCACGATGTGTATGAGCAAGCGGCCCACCGTGCCCGCACCCTGCCCGAAACCGCGTGACCCGCGAGTTCATCCCGTGGGCGACCCGATTGCCACCAGGGCTGCCTGGAGATCATCTGGGTAGTCAGAGGTGAACTCCACCCACGCTTCGGTGCCGGGGTGGCGGAACCCGAGCCGTGTGGCGTGCAACCACTGTCGGTGCAATCCCAGCCGCGTTGCCAACACCGGGTCGGCACCGTAGGTGAGGTCACCGGCACACGGGTGCCGCAGCGCTGCGAAGTGCACCCGGATCTGGTGCGTGCGACCCGTCTCCAGCGACACCTCCACCAGACTCGCGTGCCGAAACGCCTCCAGTGTGTCGTAGTGCGTGATGCTGCGTCGCCCACCTGACACCACGGCGAAGCGGTAGTCCGCGCTGGGATGCCGCCCGATCGGCGCATCAATCGTGCCGCTACTGGGATCGAGCCGCCCCTGAACCAACGCGTGGTAAATCTTCTGCGGGACGCGTTCGCGAAACTGATCCTTCAGCGAGGTGTAGGCCCGGTCCGAGACTGCCACCACCATCAGTCCGCTGGTTCCGACATCCAGCCGATGCACAATCCCCTCGCGCTCGGCCGGCCCCAGCCGAGACAGCGCATGCCCGGCGGCGGCTAGTCCCGCGGTCACAGTCGGCCCAGTCCAACCAGGGCTGGGATGCGCGGCAACCCCCACTGGCTTGTCCACCACGATGACGTCCTCGTCCGCAAAACACACCCGCAAACCGGCCACCGGTTCCGGCGCCTGTCCGGCTGGGGCTTCTGGAAAGTCCACCTCGACGACTGCGTCTACATCGGGCCGCACCGACTTCGCCGCCATGACACCATCCACCCGGACCGCACCTGCGGCCACAAGTTCCGCCGCCGCTGTGCGCGAGAGCCCGAGCATCCGGGAGAGCACCACATCCAAACGCTCCCCCGCCAGGGCATCGGGCACAGGCAGGTATTTCGTGGCCACAATCAACCTGAGGTCTCCGGCGGTGCCACCGCACTTGCCGCGTCAGCTTCGGCCTCCTTGGAGTCCCGCCCGGTGCGCGAACCATCGAAGTCGATTCCCAGCAGCGCCAAAACCACCATCAGGATTGCCGACCCCACCACCGCCATGTCGGCCACGTTGAACACCGGCCAGTACGGAATCGCGATGAAGTCCACCACATGTCCCCGCAGCCCCCCCGGGGTCCGAAACCCGCGGTCGATCAGGTTTCCCAGTGCCCCACCCACCATGCCCCCCATGGCGATCGCCCACCACACCGAACGCAAATGGTGAGCCTTGCTGAGCAGCACCCCGACAATCACCAAAGCCAACAAACTGACGATCAGCGTCGAGCCCGAACCCAGCGAGAACGCCGCTCCCGGATTGCGCACGAATGTCAGCACAAGGAGCTCGCCCACCACCGAAACATCGGCCCGGCCTTCCAGCGTTGCCACCGCCCAAGCTTTGCTCAACTGGTCGATCACCAGCACAATCACGGCGGTGAGCAGCACCACCGGCCACATCGCCCGCCGCACGGCCATCAGCCGCCCTCTGCCACCTTGCACGCCATGCACTGGGTCGCCCGCGGGTATGCTTCCAGCCGCAACTTGCCGATGGGCCCGCCGCAGGTCTCACAGATGCCATAGGTACCAGCGTCCACCCGGGAAATCGCCCGCTCCACCTGCCCCAGCGCCTCGCGTACCTGCTCTGCCACATACATGTCTTGTTCACGTTCGAACGTCTTCGAACCAGCGTCAGCGACGTCATCGCCACTTCCGTCGCCGGAGTCGTTGATCAAGCCCTCGATGTCGCGCTCAGAGTTTTCCAGGTCAGTGCGCAGACGCTCTGCCTCCGTCTGCAATTCCGCGCGAACCGCCGCCAACTCTTCGGAGGTGAACACTTCGGTGCCGGTTTCTGACATCGGCGTCCTTTCAGATCGGGAGGTTCACCTCGAACACAAGGATTGCCATGCGCTGCGGGTGCGGTAGGCACAGAGGATACCGGAGGGTGGCTGAACCCCCGTGCACGGATATTGTGTCGTGCCAGCAACAGTTGTGCCCCGACCTGGCTGAACGCAGCCGAAAACCATGTCAACCCACGGAGGTGGGATGTACCGCCCTGTGCCTGCCCGCATTGATCTGCCCGCGATGGAACGGGAGATGATGGCCATCTGGGCGGAGACCGACGTGTTCCACCGCAGCCTCGTGGCCACCCACGGGGGCGAACCTTGGGTGTTTTATGAAGGCCCCCCCACTGCAAACGGCATGCCCGGCACCCACCACATCGAGGCACGGGTGTTCAAGGACGTGTTCCCGCGGTTCAAAACCATGCAGGGGCGCTATGTGCCCCGCAAAGCTGGTTGGGACTGCCACGGTCTGCCGGTGGAGTTGGCCGTAGAGAAGGAACTCGGCTTCTCGGGCAAGGGCGACATCGAGGCGTACGGTATCGAGGCCTTCAACGATCGTTGCCGGGAGTCGGTCCTGCGCCACGTCGCCGAATTCGGCGCGCTGACCGAGCGGATGGGCTACTGGGTCGACACCGACGACGCCTACTGGACCATGTCCAGCGATTACATCGAAAGTGTGTGGTGGTCGCTGGCCCAGATCCATCGCGCCGGTTTGCTCGCAGAAGATCACCGAGTGTCGCCGTATTGCCCCCGCTGCGGCACCACGTTGAGCGATCATGAACTGGCGCAGGGGTACGAAACCGTGCACGATCCTTCCGTCTTCGTGCGTATGCCGGTGACCGAGGGTCCCCTGCTCACCGAATTTCCGGGACTGACGCTGCTGGTCTGGACCACCACCCCGTGGACGTTGGTGTCCAACACCGCCGTTGCGGTAGCCCCCGCTGCCGACTATGTCGTGATCGAAACCCCCGAAGGTGAACGACTCGTGGTGGCCGAGGCGCTTCGGTCGCGGGTCGCCCCCGAAGCCCAGGTGCTGGCCCACGTGAGTGGCCGGGATCTGGAACACACTGCTTACCGAGCGCCCTTCGACTTGGTGGACATTCCCGAGGCCCACTACGTGATTCTGGGCGAGTACGTCACCACCGACGACGGTTCCGGCCTGGTGCACATCGCTCCGGCTTTTGGCGCCGACGACCTCGCAGTGTCCCGCAGCTACCACCTGCCCGTGATCAATCCTGTCGCTGCCGATGGCACCTTCAACCCGGACATCCCACTCGTCGGCGGCATGTTCTTCAAAGACGCCGACCCGCTTTTGGTGGCCGATCTGGAAGCCCGGGGACTGCTCTATCTGCGGCTGGACTATGAACACAATTACCCACACTGCTGGCGCTGCCACACTCCCTTGATCTACTACGCACAACCGTCCTGGTACATCCGTACCACCGAGATCAAGGACCGACTGCTGCGCGAAAACGACGCAACGAACTGGTTTCCGTCGACGATCAAGCACGGTCGTTTTGGTGACTGGTTGCACAACAACGTCGACTGGGCCCTGTCGCGCAAGCGCTATTGGGGCACGCCGCTGCCGCTCTGGCGCTGTCCCGAGGGCCACGTCACCGCCGTGGAGTCACTGCTGGACCTCAGTGATCGGGCCGGTCGAAATGTGGTCGGGCTCGACCCGCACCGGCCCTTCGTCGATGACATCACGATCGCCTGCGAATCCTGCGGGGAGGTCGCTCACCGTGTGCCGGAAGTGATCGACTGCTGGTATGACTCCGGCGCCATGCCGTTCGCCCAGTTCGGTTACCCCCATCGCAACCAGGAGTTGTTCGAGGCCCGCTACCCCGCGGATTTCGTCTGCGAAGCCATCGATCAGACCCGCGGGTGGTTCTACACCCTGATGGCCGTGGGCACGTTGGTGTTTGACCAGTCGAGTTACCGGAATGTGCTGTGCCTTGGCCACATTCTCGACGCCGAGGGCCGCAAAATGAGCAAGCACCTTGGCAACGTGCTGGAACCGATCCCCCTGATGGATGCGCACGGCGCGGATGCTGTGCGTTGGTTCATGTTGGCGGCGGGTTCGCCCTGGCAATCCCGGCGCGTGAGCCACGACGCCATCGACGACGTCGTACGGCGCGTACTGCTCACCTACTGGAACACCGTGAGTTTCCAGTCGCTGTATGCCCGCACCGCCGGTTGGGACCAGGCTACGGGTGCGGGTGCGGCAGACCTGACGTCCCTGGATCGTTGGGCGTTGGCCGAGGCTGCGCGCGTGGTGGGCGTAGTCACCGATGCGCTGGAGGAGTTCGACACCCAGTTGGCCGGCAAGACGTTGAGCGCCTTCGTAGACGACCTTTCCAACTGGTATGTGCGACGCAGTCGACGACGGTTCTGGCAGGGCGATCCAGCTGCTCTGCACACGTTGCACTCGTGTCTGCGCACGGTGACGTTGCTGATGGCCCCGTTCACTCCCTTCATCACCGACCGGGTGTGGCGCGATCTGTTCGCCGAATCCGAAGGAGTCGATTCGGTGCACTTGGCCCGTTGGCCGGAGCCCGGGGATACCGATGCCCAGCTGGCCGCTGACGTAGCAGCGGTGCGGACTTTGGTGGATTTGGGCCGCTCCGCCCGCGCCGACTCTGGTGTGCGCACCCGGCAACCGCTGCGTCGGGCATTGGTCTCTGCCCCGCGGTGGGAGCACCTTGCAGACGATCTCAAAGCGCAATTCACCGAAGAGGTCAATGTACTGGCAGTTGTCCCGCTGGCCGACGCGGCTGAAGACCTTGTGGAGGTCAGCGTGAAGCCGAACTTCCGCGCTCTCGGCAAACGCTTCGGCAAGGGCACCCCACAGGTCGCGGCTGCACTGGCTGAGCTCCCACCCGCCGCGGTAGCCGCTGACGTGCGGGAATCCGGCCAGGTCACTGTGCAGTTGGCGGGATCAGCTGAAGTGCTCACGGCTGACGAAGTGATCATCACGGAACGTCCGCTGTCCGGCTGGAGTGTGGCGAGCAGCGATGGCGTGACTGTCGCATTGGATCTCACCCTGGATGAGGAGTTGCTCGCCCTCGGACGGGTGCGCGAAATCATCCGGGCGCTGCAAGAAGCCCGCAAGCAGGCCGGTTTGGAGATTACTGATCGGATTGCTGTGGAATACCGGGCTGACCAGCCGGAAACCCGCCACGCGCTCGCCAAGTACGCGGACGCTGTTGCCGAAGAAGTGTTGGCCGTAGAGTTTCGCCCCGGAGCACCCACGGCAGGTGTCGTGCTCGAGGATCTAGGTTTGACGTTCAGCCTGCGGAAGGCCGAACGGTGACCTGATCACCAACTATCTTGTTGGTGGTCGCATGGGACGCGTCGGAGCCGCTGGGCCGCCGCCGAGGGCTCGCATCACGCCGGGTGGCGGAGCCAACCCACCAACCGCCTGACCAGTGGGTGGCGGCAGGACCGCCACCGCAGGCTGCGGAGACTGTGGCCGGGGATCGAACACATCCTGCCCCGCACTGCCAGTCGGACCACCCAACCGGGCCAGGGCCTGCTCCAACACCACGCGGGCGTCAAAGATGGCCGCATCCCGGGTGCTCTCGGCATCAACCAGCCGTTGCCGCAACTCGTTGATCTCAGCGAGAGCTCGCTCGATGCTCCACTCGACGTGGTCGAGAAAAGCGTCAACCTCCTCGATGTCGTAGCCCAGACGCATGCGGGTAGTGGCAAACACGACAGCGCGTACGTCACCGGGCAGGAGGGGGCGCTGCCATCCTGCATGTGGACCAGGGGGCGGGTGTGGCATGGATGGACCTCCTCTCACAGGCGTCGCGGTGTGACCGGACTAGATCTAATCACTTCGCGGTGTGCCGAGTTGCGCCTGGGGCTCGGGATGGTCATGTCCTTGCGTCGCAGGTCACAGCCGGGCAGTGACCGCGATGGCGATTTGCAGCAGGATGAACAGCACCAAAAATGCGAGGTCCAATGCCACCCCACCGATGCGCAAAGGCGGAATGATCCGCCGCAGGGCTTTCAGAGGTGGATCGGTGAGGGTGAAGATGGTCTCCGCCAGGATGAGCACCAGACCCTTCGGCGTCCAATCCGGCGAAAACGTCTGCACCAAGTCGATGACCAGGCGACCTAACAAGACCAGCAGATAGAGCCACAGGATTGTGGAGAGAATGGATCCAACTGCACTCATAGGTCACCAACGCCGCCTAACGGGCGCCGAACCCCTCACCAACTTGTTGGTGAGCCAAAACCGACACGTCCACGCCTTCCGGGGTGAGCAGGAAGATCTTCTGGGAGATCCGCTCGATCATGCCATGGAGACCGAACACCAGACCTGCGGCGAAGTCCACGATGCGCTTGGCGTCGGCGTCAGTCATTCCGGTGAGATCCATGATGACCGGCGAGTTGTGACGGAATTCCTCACCAATCCGACGGGCGTCGTTGTAGGTCGTGGGCAGTACCACGGGAATTCGGTAGCCACTGCGTTCCCACGGTCGGGCGAGATCGTGCACTGTGGCCTCCGTTCCGCGGGTGGGTGTGGCTGAAGCGGTCCCAGGTTGCTCTGACACCGCAACCCGATCTTCTCGCACGTGAGCATTCCGCGCACTTTGAGCTGGCTCGGCATCCGTGTAGAACTGATCGTCCTCCACGAGCCCGAGGTAGGTCGCCATCCGACGGATCGCACCTGCCATGAAGTCCTCCTGGGTGTGGTGACGGGGTGGTTTTGACCCCGCTGTGCGCTGCAACGTTACCTGAGATCTGGCCGCTCACCGAGTATCGCCGTGCCGATCCGCACGTGTGTCGCGCCGGCGGCGATCGCTGCCTCTAAATCTCCGCTCATCCCCGCCGAAATTTCGGTTGCTGCTGGCTCCACGGCCCGAATTTTGGCCGCGACAGCACCGAGCATGGTGAAAGCCGCCACCGGGTCGCCACCCAGCGGGGCCATGCCCATCACGCCGCGCAATCGCAACGACGGGGAAGCGGCGATGGCTTCTGCGACGGCTTGCGCAGCATCGGGGTGTGCACCACCCCGGGCGCTGGAGTTGGTGCTGGGTCCGTCCAAGTTCACTTGTACGAGGCAGTCCAACGGAGTGTCTCGGGCAGGTGTAGCCCGGGCCAGGGCTGTGACGAGGCGCAAACGATCGACCGTGTCTACCTGCTGGACACAAGCCGCGACGGCTTTGGCCTTGTTGGTCTGGACTTGGCCGATGAAGTGCCATCGCAGGTCTGCGCTGACGGCGGCGTGCTTCTCCGCGGCTTCCGGCAGTCGGTTTTCACCGACATCCGTGACCCCGAGCTGAGCCAGGAGTGCGACATCGCTGGCCGGAAAGCGTTTGGTGACGACTACGAGCGTGATCTCGCGAGGGTCGCGTTTGGCGGCATGTGCAGCATCGGCGATCCGGGTGCGAACCTTGTGCAGGTTGGCGGACAACTCCGCAAAGCGCGGAAGAGTCGCGGACGAGGAGGTCAGCTCAGCCATACCGCTACCCCCTGTCGGCCAGTGCGATCGTCCCGGCGATACGAGAACAGTTGCGGGTCCTCAGCGGTGCACCCGCCAACACTCTCCACGTGCACCCCCTTGGTTCGCAGCAGCGCCGTCAGTCCAGCACGCACGTCGATTCCGGGTTGCCCATTGTGTGCCTGCACGACCGCTTGCGGAGCGACCTGCGCTGCTTGGTCAGCACGTTCTGCTGGCACGGGGTAACACCTGCCGCAAATAGCTGGTCCCAGCAGCGCCCGAGTTCCGTCAGGAGTGGCGCCGGCGTCCCACATGCGAGTTAACGCGGCGCCCACGACATCGGTGACCATCCCCTGCCAACCGCTGTGCACCGCAGCCACGATGCCGGCGTCGGCATCGATCAATGCGACTGGGACGCAGTCGGCCGAGAGCGCGACGAGCGCCACATCCGCCTCCGATGTCACGATCGCATCGACGTGCGGCGGCTGCACCTCGAGGGGAGGTCGGACCCAGTGCACCAGGTTGCTGTGATGCTGGGACATGAACACAATCTCGGAACACCCGGTGAGGTTGGCCAAGGAACGCCGATTTGCAGCCACGGCGTGCTCGTCATCACCGATGTGATTGGCCAAATTCAATTCGTTGAACGGCTCTACCGATATCCCGCCGCGTCGAGATGTGAACAGCCAATGACCCCGTCGCGCGCCATCGCGGGCGCGGTCGACGGGGTCAATGGTTCCAGACCAGTAGGTCATGAGGTCAACGACCTCGACTCACTTGAGAAAATCGGGCACATCCAGTTCGTCGCTTCCGGCGTCGGCGGACTCAAACTCCACGTTGCGCATGTGCGACCGGCTGGATTCGGACGGGTCGAGGGCCGAGACGCGTTTGATCGGTTCGGTTGCGCCGCCAGCCTTCTTCTTGGGCAAGGGCATCCCACCATCAAATCCTGCAGCAATCACCGTCACCCGGACTTCGTCACCGAGGGTGTCGTCAATCACCGCCCCGAAGATGATGTTCGCTTCTGGGTGAGCAGCGTCGGAGACCATCTTGGCGGCCTCGTTGATTTCGAACAGCCCGAGGTCACTGCCACCGGAGATGCTCAACAACACGCCGTGGGCGCCTTCGATGCTGGCCTCGAGTAGCGGGCTGGAGATCGCCTGTTCAGCAGCTGAAGAGGCCCGATTCTCGCCTCGTGCCGACCCGATCCCCATCAACGCCGAGCCAGCACCATGCATCACCGATTTGACGTCGGCAAAGTCCAAGTTGATCAAACCGGGTGTGGTGATGAGATCGGTGATTCCGGAGACACCCTGCAACAGCACCTGGTCGGCTTGCTTGAAGGCGTCGATCACACTGATCTTGCGGTCAGATAAAGCCAGCAACCGATCGTTGGGAATCACGATGAGCGTGTCGACTTCCGCCCGCAAGCCGTCGATACCGCCTTCGGCTTGCGTCGCACGACGACGACCTTCGAACAGGAATGGCCGCGTGACGACGCCGATCGTGAGCGCACCCATACCTTTGGAAATCTTGGCGATCACCGGGGCGCCACCAGTGCCGGTACCACCGCCTTCCCCGGCGGTGACGAACACCATATCGGCGCCGCGCAGCACCTCTTCAATCTCCTGGGCATGGTCTTCTGCGGCTTTGCGACCCACCTCTGGATCCGCCCCAGCCCCGAGGCCACGGGTGAGCTCCCGGCCGATGTCGAGTTTGACGTCGGCGTCGCTCATGAGCAGCGCCTGGGCATCGGTGTTGATGGCAATGAACTCCACCCCCTTGAGCCCCGATTCGATCATCCGATTGACGGCGTTGACCCCACCACCGCCAATTCCGACGACCTTGATCACCGCCAGGTAATTCTGCGGAGATGCCACGTGATTTTTCCTCTCACCGAAATGCGCTCGACCTCCATCAAAAGAGGCCTGAGCCGGACACTAGACGCCAAGTGTACGGTGAGCGAACGGGTTCGCTGCACCACACCCGCCAGCCGCCGGCCAAGCAAACACTCAACCTTTACTTGAGGTATGGCTTTTGTGTCCGGACGGGCTGGAATGCAGTTCTCAGATTAGTCGGAGTACTTCATGCGCAGCAAGAAGGATCGCCGAACCATGGCGGTTTCTTAGCAGTTCTCGCATCCTTGGTAAAGACCATCTTTACCCCTTGTGACCCACCAGCACCAGAGGCCCCAAAAAACCTCAAATCGCAATCTAAATAAGAGGTTTAGTTTGCGTTCTCGGGGTCCGGCCCATCAGCCGTGCCAGCATCTTGCTGTTCCTGCTGGAGTTGCGCGAGTTGCTTTTCCTGAGCTGCTTTGATTTCGGCCGAGGTGGCCCGTTGCGGCTCCGCCAATGCGGTCACCGGAGCGGCTGGCACAGAGACGTCAAACCAAGTCGGCACCGGCGTGTCTTGTGACGTCTGCGCGTTGGCAGCGGTGTCAACTTCGCCAGCAGTGTCCCCGTTCTCAGTCGTCACGAGTCCGGCTGCCTGTAGGAGGACAGCCAGGATGCGAGCCTTCTCCGCGCTGGCGGCTTGATCACCCCAAAGCACCGTGCCCGAGTCGTCGCGCAAGGTCAATCTGATGCCATCCGGTGCCATTGCAATGCCGCCCACAGCCGACCGGACTGCCGGTGGCAGTTCCGCAGCGACTGTCGCTAACTGCGCAAGGGTGTCCGCAGAGGCAGAGAGTTGCGGTAGGTCCGTGGGGGCTTCCGACACGGAGGCGAAAGCCCGCCCAGTGGCATCGACCAGGTCACCGCCGGCGCCACCACTGATGTAGGCCACCGGCGTCCGCGGCTCCACCGCGATCGCCACAGTGTCCGGCCAGGCGCGCGTGACGGACACCGAGGCGACCTCCGGAATAGCGCCGATGCGACTCGCGACCGCGGCGGTATCCACGGTGATCAGGGGACCGCCTTCCGGCACATCCGCGACCTGGCGGACGTTACTTTCGAGGCCTGCCGATACACCTGAAACGACGACAGTCGAGGCGTGCAGCCAGGGCGAACCCAATATCACCCAGCCCGAGACGCCGGCCATGCCAATGCAGGTGGCGACGGTGATCGCCGCCCTTCGGCGCCAACGTCGAGGTGATGGGGCGCCGTGGTGGCCAAAGTCAGTAGCCGACGGGGCCTCCGAGTCGGCACAAGCGCCATCGGTGATGCCATCCGCGGAGCCATCAGCGGCGACGGTGCTGCTCATCGATTCTGCTCCCGAAGATGCAATAGGTCCATGATGGCCGGCGCCATCAGCGCGACATCTCCCTGCCCGATCGTCATGATGATGTCGCCCGGTTCCGCCCGATCCACCAAGAGTTGCGGCACTGCCGGCGAGGACGGTTCGAATACGACATGTTCAGCAGGCAGCGGGACGTGTGCGGCCATGGTCTGGCCGCTCGCCCCCGGAATCGGCTCTTCCCCAGGGGCAAACACTTCCAGGACCACAACGTCATCTGCCAGACCGAGCGCGTTGCCAAATTCCGGCACAAACATCGCCGTGCGGTAGTAGTGATGGGCCTGAAACGCGATCACAACGCGCCCATCCCCCACCACCTCCCGAGCCGCATGCAGCGTAGCCTCCACCTCCGTGGGATGGTGGGCAAAGTCATCAAACACCCGAATTCCGTCGGCCTGTCCCCGGAAGTCGAACCGGCGTCGGGTACCAGTGAACTTCTCCAAGCCGGCGGCGGCTTCGGTATCAGAGAAACCCAACTCGATTGCCGTTGCCAGGGCGGCCGTGGCATTGAGCACGTTGTGCGCTCCAGGCACCTGCATCGTGATCCGAGGCGTCCGCACGCCGTGCACTGCCACATCGAACGTCCAACCGCTGCCGCTGCGGTCGTGCACCACGATGTGATAATCAGCTTCCTCGGAAAAACCATAGGTGCGCACAGTGACCCCCTGGGCTTTACCCACTGCGATCACTCGTCTGGTGATCTCGTCATCCAGGCACGCCACCACAACTCCGCCGCGAGAGCCGATATCGAGCACAAATTGTTCGAAGGCCTCGATCAGCGGCTCAAACGAACCCCAATAGTTGATGTGATCCGGCTCGATGTTGGTGATCACGCCGGCCACGGCACCGAGCCGCAAGAAGGAACCATCGCTCTCGTCGGCTTCGGTGACGAAGACGTCACCCGAGCCGCGATGGGCATAGGCGCCGGTCTCATGCAATTCGCCACCGATCGCGAAACTGGGTTCAGCACCGCAATTTTGCAGTGCCACAGTGAGCATGGACGTGGTGGTGGTCTTGCCATGAGTACCTGTCACTGCCACCCCACGACTGCCCGACATCACCCGCGCCAGTGCTTCCGAGCGATGCAGCACCGGAAGGCCGCGTGCCCGGGCGGCTGCCAACTCAGGATTGTCCTCCTTGATGGCCGTCGAGATCACTACCGTGCGGGCATCGCCGAGGTTGGCTTCATCATGGCCGGACTCAATCCGTGCTCCCAACGTCCGCAGTGCGTCGAGTCGACGAGACTCCTTGGCATCGCTGCCCGACACCGTCACCCCCTCTGCCAAGAGAATGCGGGCGATGCCAGACATTCCGGACCCGCCCACCCCGATGAAATGCACAGGCCCTTCCCAGGTGTCGCCGGACACATTTGACACTGTCATGTCATCCTCCTGCTGCTGCGATTGTCATCTGCGCTAAACGTTGGGCGGCACCGCGGTCGCCGAGCGCGGCGCTGGCCGCGGACATCCTGAGTAGCCGAGTGGGCTCAACCATGAGGCCCAGGGCTTCGGCCACCATCCGATCAGCGGTGAACTCCGCGTCTGGCACCACAACTCCACCGCCAGCAGACACCACGGGCAGGGCATTGCGAAGTTGCTCGCCATTGCCAATCGGCAGGGGCACAAAAATCGCTGGTAGCCCCACCGCGCTGAGTTCCGCTACGGTCAAGGCCCCAGCCCGACACACGGCCACATCGGCGGCCGCGTAGGCCAGGTCCATTCGGCTGATGTAGTCCACAGTTACCACGTGCGCCAGGGACGGATCACTGCCTTGGTCGGTGTTCTTGCCACCACGGGAATGCAACACGCTGAAGCCCCCCGCCACCAGTGCCGGAGCCGCACCGATGACCGCCTCGTTGAGCCGACGAGCGCCTTGCGATCCTCCAAACACCACAATCACCGGTCGATCCGGGTCCAAGCCGAAGAACTCCCGCGCTGCAGCGCGCGTCGCCACCCGGTCAAGTTGGGCGATCGAAGCCCGCAGCGGAATGCCCACGACCTGCGCGCCGTGCAGGGAACCGGCATGGGTTTCGGCAACATAATCGGTAAATCTGGCCCCGACCCGATTCGCCAGGCCAGCTTTGGCATTGGCTTCGTGCACTACGATCGGCACCCGCCCGCGGGCCGCGAGATAGGCGGGCAGGGCGACGTAGCCGCCGAAACCCACCACCACATCGGCTTCGCGCTCCGCCAAGATCCGACGCGTCGCCGCAACCGTGGACCGCAGCCGATGCGGCACTCGCAGCAATTCGCCGCCCACCCGCCGCGGCAACGGAACGGCCGGAATCAGGTCCAATTCATATCCACGCGCGGGCACCAACTGCCCTTCCAGCCCCTTCGCAGTCCCGAGCGCCGTCACCACCATGTGAGCATCAAGCGCCCGCAGGGCATCCGCAGTATTCAGGGCCGGTTCAATATGACCCGCTGTTCCACCACCGGCAACGACTACCCGCATGAATCACGCCGCCGTTGGGGTGCGGGGCCGGCGCCGACGGCGTCGTCGTTCAGCGCGACGGTGCCGAATCAGGGCTGCAGCCGCCGGCTCACTACGGGCAAAAGCCAGCAAGACTCCCATCGCCGTGAGCACCATCATCAGCGATGACCCGCCATACGACACCAATGGCAACGGCACTCCCGTCACGGGCAAGAGCCCCACCACAGCCCCCATGTTGATGACGGCCTGAGTCAAGATCCAGGCCACGATGCCCATGATGGTGAGCCGGACGAAAATCGAGGAAGTGCGCCGCGCGATCCGAATCGACACCAAACCCATAAGTGTGAAGAGTGCAACCACCGCGAGAGTGCCGAGCAACCCCAGTTCCTCCCCGATGATGGCCAGAATGAAGTCGTTGTGTGCCTCTGGCAGCGACCCCCACTTTTCCCGACTCGCTCCCAGTCCCACACCCCACCAACCCCCGGTGGCCAACGCCATGCGGCCGTGGATCGTCTGCCAACCCGCGCCGTTGGCATCCATCTCAGGGTTGAGGAACACCATGAAGCGCTGCATGCGGTAGCCCTCGGTGAGCGCCATGAAGGCTATCAGGCTCAAACCCAGCGCCCCCAGCATGACGAAGAGCCGAGTCGGCACACCCGAAATGAAGAGCATCATCGCCACGATCGGCATGAACACCAGCGCGGTACCAAGGTCGCCTTCGAGCAAGACCAAAACGATCACCAGCCCAGCCACCGGTAACAGCGGCAGCGTGACTTCTTTCCAGTCGTCCAGGCGATCAGCTTTGATGGTGAGAATCCGCGCACACCATAAGATCAGCGCCATCTTGCCAATTTCGCTGGGTTGCAGCGACATACCGCCCGGCAGCGGGATCCAGTTTTGTTGGCCGCCCACATTCACACCGATCCCGGGGATCAGCACCAGCACCAGCAAAATCAGCGCCACGATCAAGGCCGCTGGGGCGATGCGATAGAAGAACGAGGCTGGCTGTCGCGACAGCCAGAACATGAACGGCACCGCGACGATGGCAATCAACGCCTGTTTCTGAAACTGGGAAACGGACGAGCCTGTGTCGGCGAGCGCCTCCACACTAGAGGCGCTGAAAACCATGACCAAGCCCAATGTCAGGAGTGCAAAAATCACTCCCAGCAGCAGGAAATAGTCCGCAAGTGCGTGGTCGAGAAAGCCCACCGGCGAGTGATGGTGACGTCGGTCGTCTCGACTCCGCGTCCGGCGCCGAAGATCAGTCTGCGATGACATGCTTCGCCTGCAAACGTGCCACTGCCGCTGCGAATTCGTCGCCCCGCTCGGCATAGTCCACATACATGTCCCGCGAGGCGCACCCCGGCGCGAGCAACACGGTGTCACCCGGCTGCGCCCATTGCGCGCAGATTCCCACCACCTCGTCCATGGCGCCAGTGTCGGTGCGCGGGACTTCCAGGACGGGCAGATCCGGGGCGTGTCGGGCTAATGAATCCCTAATCACCGCCCGGTCCACGCCGAGCAGCACTGCTGCGCGCATGCGCGGTGAAGTTTCCTTGACCAAAGTGTCGAAGTCTTGTCCTTTGGCTTGGCCACCGGCAATCCACACCACCGGCTCATAAGCCCGCAGGGACGTCAATGCGGCATGCCAGTTTGTGGCCTTCGAGTCATCCACATACTTCACCCCCGCGACTGTGCCCACTGTCGCGATCCGATGGCGGGCTGGAGTAAAACTGCGCAAGCCCAACCGCACCGCACTGGCCGACACGCCATGGGCACGGGCTAGGGCGGCAGCAGCCAGTGCATTGGCGACTTGATGCGGCGCCGGCGGCTCGATATCGGACAATGTGGCAAGTTCCTGCGCGTGCGTGGACCGATCCGGGATGAAGGCTCGATCGACCAGCACATCATCAACCACCCCGAGCATCCCCGGTGCGGGCACCCCGAGGGTAAACCCGACAGCACGCGCACCTTCGAGCACTTCCGCGTCGCGGACCATCTGCTCTGTCACCGGATCTTCGACGTTGTAGACACACGCCAGTTGGGTGCGCTCGTATGCGGCTCCTTTGGCCTTGACGTAGGCGTCATAGGAGCCGAAGTAGTCCACATGGTCCGGAGCCACATTGAGACACACCGCGGCCTCCGGAGAGACGGAATGCAGAAAGGGCAAGTGGGGCGCACCCACCTCCACCGCCAGTACGTCGTAAGGGTCCTCCGACACCACCGCATCGATCAAGCTCACGCCGATGTTGCCCACAGCTTTCGCCCGTAAACCATCAGCTCTCAATATCGACTCGAGCATGAGAGTTGTGGTGGTTTTGCCGTTGGTGCCCGTGACGTACAGCCAGGGGGCGGCGTGCTCGGCAGGCCGCAGTCGCCAGGCCAATTCAAATTCGCCCCACACCTGCATGCCTTGGGCTTGGGCAGAAGTGATCCACGGGTGCACCAGCGGGATTCCAGTTGACACCACCAGGACATCACCGGCTGGGCACACTTGCCCTGCTCCCAGCCGCACCTGTGCCCCCAACATTTCCAACACGCCGACTCGATCCACATGCACCGGTTGGGCAGCTGAATCAATCACCGTCACTGCTGCACCGCGCGCCAGCAGCGCCGTCGCCGCGGAGTAACCGGCTACTCCCAGACCAGTCACCACAAAGCGCAGCGACTCCAGCGCTTGCTGCGTGGATTCCCGGGCCGGCCCCGCGTCCGGGCGGCCATCTCGGGCACTCATGTGCGCACCCATTCGGCGTAGAACAGAGCTAGCCCCAATCCGATGAATAAACCTTGCAGAATCCAGAACCGCACGACGATGGTGACTTCTCCCCAACCTTTGAGTTCAAAATGATGGTGCAGTGGCGCCATCCTGAACATGCGTTTGCCGGTGAGCTTGAACGAGGTCACTTGCAGGATCACCGAAAGTGTGGTGAGCAGGAACAGTCCCCCCATGAGCACCAGCAGTAGTTCGGTGCGACTGAAGATGGCCAACGCGGCGATCGCCCCGCCCAGGGCCAACGAACCGGTGTCGCCCATGAAGATCTGGGCTGGGCTCGCGTTCCACCATAGAAAGCCGAAACAAGCGCCGGCGCAGGCTGCCGCGAACACCGCCAAATCAAGTGGATCACGAACCTCGTAACAGCGTTCAAATCGTCCGAACGAACAGTTTTGCCCGTACTCCCACACACCGATCAAGGCGTAGGCGGCGAACGTACCGACCGCACTGCCAGTCACCAAACCGTCCAGCCCGTCAGTGAGGTTGACGGCGTTGGTGGTGGCGGTGATCAGCAACCAAATGAACAGCACTGCCAAGATCACGGGAAGCACGATGGGGGTATCGCGCACCACGGAAATGGCCAGCGAAGCCGGAGTGCGGCCGTATTCGTCTGGAAAGTTCACCGCCATGACCGCGAACGTGACTCCGACGAATGCCTGCCCGAGCAGTTTGGTCCGGGCCCGCACGCCGGTGCTGCGCTGCTTGAAGATCTTCAGATAATCGTCGGCCATGCCCACCAGGCCCAAACCCACCATGAGGTATAGGGAGAGCACACCGGTGACAGTCGGTGCGCGCATGACGGCTAGGTGGGCGATGGCGTAGCCGAGCACCACAGCGACGATGATGGCCAGCCCTCCCATGCTGGGAGTGCCCTTCTTACCTTGATGCTCGGGGTACTGCACACCATCGGAAGACACCCGGATGGCTTGCGCATAGCCGTGACGACGTAGAAATGAGATCAGCAACGGGGTGCCGAACAGGGTGACGGCGAGTGCAACCCCGATCGCCACGATGATCTGGATCATGGCTGGGCACCATCACCAGAGTCAGCTAGCAAAGCAGCAGCGACAGCCTCCAGCCCAATCGCCCGGGAAGCTTTCACCAGAACCACATCACCTGGGCGGACATCGGCGCGCACGGCGGCAATGGCCGCGTCAACATCGGGGACCCACATCGACTCGTTGCCCCATGACCCCTCCTGTGCGGCACCGAGGTGCATGGCACGGGCGCCATCGCCCACGCATACCAGGCGGCTGATATCCAACCGCACTGCGAGCCGACCGATCTCGTCATGGGCCGCAAGCGCAGAGTCTCCCAACTCGCGCATCTCTCCCAGCACTGCCCACGTGCGGCCGCTCCCGCCCATGGCGACGAGCGCCTTCAATGCCGCCCGCATCGACTCGGGATTGGCGTTGTATGCGTCATTGACGACTACCACGCCGTCGGGCGACTCGACAATCTCCATCCGCCAGCGGCTGATCAATGTGGCAGCGGACAAGGCCGCCGCTACCTCGGGCAACTCAAGGCCAACGGCGAAGGCGGCGGTGGCTGCCGCTGCCGCATTGGCGGCCATATGCTCACCGGAAACCTGCAAGGCCACTGGCGCCTGTTCGCCGGCATACTCCAAGTCGAATTGGGGGCGCGCGCGAGCATCGAGAGTGAGATTGCGGACATGCACATCAGCAGGTGCGTATTCGCCAAACGTCAGCACTCGGGCGGCAGTCTTCGCACCCATGGCGGCGACCAGCGGATCTTCCGAGTTGAGCACAGCCACCCCCGAAGCAGGGAGTCCGGTCACGATCTCAGACTTGGCCTCGGCGATCAGCGCTTGACTGCCGAACTCACCGACATGCGCCGAGCCCACGTTCAGCACGATTGCCACTTGCGGCGGTGCGATGTCACATAGGTAAGCGATATGTCCGACACCCCGGGCACCCATTTCCAGCACGAGGTAACGGGTGGTGTCCTCGCAGCGCAACACCGTCAGCGGGACGCCGAGTTCGTTGTTGAACGAGCCCGGCGGCGCCACGGTGGCGCCATGGCCGCGCAGAATCTGGGCCAGCAGGTCTTTGGTGCTGGTTTTTCCGGACGAACCGGTGAGGGCCAGCGTCGTCAACTGCGGTAGCCGGTCGTGCACGAACCGGGCCAGGCGGCCAATGGCCACAGCCACATCCGGCACGAGGATGTGCGGCGCCGGCACGTCGCGCGTGCACAGCACAGCGCTAGCTCCGGCCGCCAAGGCACTGGGGACGTGGTCGTGGCCGTCGTGCCGATCACCTGACAGTGCGGCGAACAGCCCACCGGCGACCACTTGCCGGGAGTCGATCGTCACTGATGAGACGACTATCGTCGGGTCCCCCACATGTCGACCGTGCACGGCCGTCGCCACCTCGGCCAGGGTGAGCGGGATCATTCTGCGTCCCCCTGCAGCGCCGCCGCCAATTCCGTCGCATCATCGAATGGCAATGTGGCTGCCCCTACTTGCTGGCCTTGTTCATGTCCCTTGCCCAACACCAGCACAGCGGCCCCAGCTGGCGCTATCTCCACAGCCGTAGTGATTGCCGCGCGGCGATCGGCGACTTCGCGAATCTGGGCGCGCTCGATCGGTGGCACGGACATTGCTCCTTCTTTCAGCGCGGCGCGAATACTGGCGGGATCTTCTGAACGAGGATTGTCGTCGGTGATCACGACGAACTGTGCGAGGCGCGCGGCGACTTCTCCCATCAGCGGTCGCTTCTCGGTGTCCCTATCCCCACCACAGCCCAGAACAACCACGACTGGACCAGCCACCGCAGCCACGGCGCGGGCTACTGCATCAGGGGTGTGGGCATAATCGACGAACGCACGCAAGCCACGCTGATTCGGCACCGGCTGCATCCGTCCGGGCACCCCGGTGCACGCGGCCACTCCGGCGATAGCTTGCTGCCAGGGCACCCCGAGGACGCTTGCCGTCGCAATTGCGCCCACCGAATTGGCAATGTTGAAATCCCCCGGCAGTACTACGTGGGCCGCATGCGCCACGCCTGCTGGCCCGTGTAGGTCAAAGCGGCTACCCGAGCCGGCGGACTGCGGCGATGCGGCGTACCAGTCAGCCTGCGGATCCGCGAGCGAATAGGTCACGGCGTCAACCAATTCCCCGCGTAAACGCCGACCCCAGCGGTCATCAATGCACACCACGCTGGCTTCACAGCGATCGAATAACTTCCGCTTGGCTGCGTAGTAGTCCGCCATCGAGCCGTGGAAATCCAAGTGGTCTTGGGTGAGGTTGGTGAAAACGGCAGCATCGAAAGTGATCCCATTCACGCGGCCAAACGTCATAGCGTGCGAGGACACCTCCATCACCACCGTGTCCACCCCCAATTCCCGCATGTAACCCAACAAGGCGTGCACTTCCACGGCTTCCGGGGTGGTGCGCTCAGATGGGATTCGCTCGCCCGCCGCATGGTGGCCGGTGGTGCCGATGACGCCGGTGGTGTGTCCGGCTTGGCGAAAAATCGCCTCGAGCAAGAAACTCATCGTGGTCTTGCCGTTGGTTCCGGTGATGCCCACCATGGTTAATGCATCGGCCGGACGTCCAAACGCTCGCGCCGCGACCTCGCCGGCGACGGCTCTGGGATCCGCGACGGTCACCACCGGCAGCGCGCTGGCTCCGGCGAGGTCGGCGCCGGCGGCATCGGTGAGAATGCATACTGCGCCGCGCTCGGCAACGTCAGCCGCGAACATAGCGCCATGGTGGTGGGTACCCGGTACTGCGATGTAGAGGTCTCCAGGTTGCACTCTGCGGGAGTCCATGGCTGCCCCCGTCACCACTGCTGGTGCCCCCAGTGGGACCTTTGCATCTAGTTGCGCGAGCACTTCAGCAAGCGGCACGGCTCGCGGCGTCGGCCGAGGTGGCAGCAGTGCCGAAGGTGACATCGCTACCACTCACCGGTCAGATTCGGCGTACACCGGCAGCGCCTGTGACTCATTGCCAGACGGCGGCACACGGAGGGTCTGCAATGCCGCTGTCATGACTTCCTTGAACACCGGCGCACCGTGCTCAGCTCCATAGTGGCCGTTGACCGGGTCCTGCAAAATCACCGCCGCCACCAGTACTGGGTCATCGGCGGGCGCCACTCCAATGAAACTAGCGGTGTACCCCCGGTAGCAACCACAACTGTCATCAATCCGGTTGGCCGTTCCGGTCTTGCCGGCGATCCGGTAGCCGGGAATCGCTGCTTGCGGCGCGGTGCCGTCCTTGGTGACCACCTCCTCCATCATGGCCAGCACTTGCGCGGCGGTCTCCGGCTTGACCACCTGTTCGGTTGCGGGCTCCGGCGGGCGTGATTCAGTGCCATCTGGGTTGAGTACGGTTTCCACGAGTGAAGGCTCGATGCGCTCCCCACCATTGGCCAAAGTCTGGTAGACCGAAGCCGTCTGTAACGCGGACATCGACAAGCCCTGCCCGAAGGCCAGCGTTGGGAAACTGGTGTCCGACCAATCGTCTCGCTCGGGCACAAATCCAGTTGCTTCACCTGGGAACCCGAGTCCGGTTGGCTCCCCGATCCCAAATTTCTTGAAGTAGGAGTAGAGAGTATCCGGTCCGATCAGTTCGGCAGCCTGGATCGTGCCAGTGTTACTGGACTTCGCCAGCACCCCGGCCAGTGTCAGCCGCCAGGTTTCATGTTCTTCCGAGTCGCTGAAACTCGTGCC
>CAZVKB010000001.1:32252-35497 GCA_964627505.1 uncultured Actinomycetes bacterium
ATCGCCACCTGCTTGGCTATTGCGCTTTGCGCGGCCCACTGCAGGTCCCGGTCAATGGTCAGGCGCAGCGACGCTCCAGGTGTGGCGGAGATCTCTTCATCGGTGCCGGTGGGAATGAGTTTGCCATTGACGAGCTCAACACTGCGACTACCGTCTTCGCCGGAAAGTTCCTCGTCGTAGGCCAACTCCAAGCCCGCTAAACCCTTGTCTTCCGCCCCCACGAAACCCACCACATTGGCACCGAGCGCACCAGATGGATAGTCGCGCGCAAGTGTGGCGTCTGAGGCCACGCCGGTGATCCCGAGTTCCGCCACCTGTGTGGCTACGGCTGGTGTCACTCCCTTGGCAATGTAGGCAAATCGTTTGTCACCTGTGAGTGACTTCGCGATATCCGCAGCCGGTATTCCCAGGACAGTGGCCAGCGCCTGGGCATCCGCTTGTGGATCTTCCACCAGGGTCTGGTCCACAACGATGTCGCGCGCGTCCACCGACTGTGCCAATGGCACGCCGCGGACATCGTAAATCGTGCCGCGGGGTGCGTGCAGGGTGTCAGTCGCCAAACGACTATTGGCGGCTCGGGTGGCCATTGAAGTGCTGTCGATGGCTTGTACCCACATGAGCCGACCCGCGAAGACTGCCATCAACGCCACTATGCCCACGGCCAGGGCCTTCATGCGCCGATTGGGGTCACCGGGTTGGAACTTCAAGTCATTGGTCCAGAACCGAGACCACACATTCGGCCGCTGGGCTGCTTGTTCGGCAGGATTAATCGACCGCACGGGCGCTGAAGTACTCATGGGGTCTCCCCGGCCTGACGCAAGCCCAGCGGAGTTTCGCCTCCGGGAGTCGCCATGGGGCTAGCCGACGCATTGGGCTTGCTCGCCGAACCGGCTACCGGGCCGGTACCGTCGGTGACATCGATGTACTCGGTGGAGGCTGGGAACCGCGTGTAATCCGGTTGGGTGGCGACTGTGGCGTCCCCGAGCACGCGTCCGGTAGCCAAATCTATGTAGACCGGGTTGGGCGCAGGAACCATACCGAGTTCCCGGGCGCGTTTCTCCAGTTCGAACGGAGACTCCAGGCTAGCCACTTGCTGGGAGAGGTCCTGTTCAATCACACCGAGTTGACTGTTGCGAGTGACCAAGTCGTAACGGACGAAACTGCCCTGCGCCAAAATGGTGTTGAGCACCAACATGGCGATGAGGCTCACCGACAGCATCGCTGCGATCAGCACCAGAAAGGTGCGCGTGCGTATTCGTACCCATGGCGCCCGCGAGGGCCGGGCAGCTGGTGCGACGGCTGTGACTTGTGGTGAGACCCGGTGACTCTTGGTCACTGGAACGGTGCTGCTGTGTCCCGCGGCGCGACGGCGCTGCGGTCGGGGGGATCGGGTGATCGGCGCAACATCAGGCATGACGGCGGTCACGATGCACCCCTGAACTGTTCCACTGAACGTACTTTCTCCACTGCTCGTAGTCGGACCGATGCTGCCCGCGGATTGCCCGCGATTTCCTCGGCTGACGCTACCTGCGCTCCGCGCGTCACTGGCTTAAGCCATGGCCGCGCGTCGTCGGGCACGAAGGGCAGATCGACCGGAACGCTCGGCTGCGTGCCAGCGGCAAAAGTTCTCTTTACGATTCGATCCTCTAACGACTGGTAGGACATCACCACTAGGCGACCATGGACCGTCAAAGCGTGCAATGCCACCGGTAAGGCGTCACGTAGACGCTGAAGTTCATCGTTGACGGCGATTCGCAAAGCCTGGAAGGTGCGCTTGGCCGGGTGGCCACCGGTGCGTCGGGTCCGGGCCGGAATCGCAGCGGTCACTAGTTCGACGAGTTGGGTGCTCGAGACGATGTCGGAACGCTGCCGCGCGGCCACAATTCGATCGGCAATCCGACCGGCGAACTTCTCTTCGCCGTACTGCCGGAGGATTCCCACGAGTTCTTCTCGACTGGCGTCTGCGAGGATATCGGCTGCCGTCGGACCTTGAGACTGATCCATGCGCATGTCTAGCGGAGCATCATAGGAATAGGCGAAGCCGCGGGTGCCCTGGTCGAGTTGCATACTCGAGACACCGAGATCCAGCAGCACCCCGGAGACCGTGGATACGCCTGTTGCGGTCATCGCGGTTGGGATGGCATCGAAAGTGCCGTGCCACGTACGGAGCCGATCGCCGTACCCAGCAAGCCGCTCAGCAGCGAAAGCGAGTGCGCTCTGGTCACGGTCGATACCCAGAACGGTGACATCTGGAAATCGCGCCAGCACGAGTTCGGCATGCCCGCCCAAGCCCAAAGTGCCATCGATAAGTACCGAGCCCGGTTTGGCTAGGGCTGGTGCCAGCAACTCTACGCAACTCTGTGCCAGCACTGGCACATGCGCCGGGGTGGGGACTGGGGCTCGATTACTCATTCTCACCGCCTTCCGATGCCCGGGGGTTTCCGTGATGTCCGTAGAGGTCCCGTCCCGCGCCGCATTCATTGGCCTGTGCACCGGGGAAGTGTGCACACGACAGGCGGGTCCTGGGATCGGGGAAGTACCCCAGGACGGGCGGCGGGAGGGGGCCACCACGGACATCGATCAGAAAAGCCCAGGCACCACCTCCTGTGAAACCTCCGCGAACTCGGGTTCCTGTGCCGACAGGTAGTTCTCCCAGGCGCTGGCGTCCCAAATTTCAAGCGTGGAGTGGTTTCCCACCACGACGCAATCTCGACCCACACCTGCGTAAGCACGCAACTGCGCGGGGATCGTGATCCGACCTTGCCGATCGGGCACTTGATCGAATGCGCTGGAAAAGAAGACGCGGGAGAAGGCCCGGGCCTTGGCATCCGAACGAGACGCTTCTTGGATGCGGGCGGCGTATTCGGTGAACTCGGCAATCGGCCACACAGCCAGCGAACGGTCCTGGCCCTTGGTGAGGACCACGCCGCCCACAAGCCCATCGCGAAACTTGGCGGGCATGGTGAGGCGGCCTTTGTCGTCCAGCTTGGGGTGGTGGGTGCCAAGAAACATGGTCACCACCTCTCCCGTCGCTCCGTGTGATTAGTGCACGCTGCGGTTCAGCTGACCCGCGGAGCCCCACTTTACCCCACTTCCACCCACAATCAACCCCTCCACCTGCCGGCTCCCCCACTTCCCCGAAAATTCCGCGGGCTTCCGAGGTTGGTGACATCCACAAAGGTGCTCGCTTGGTCACTCCCGCAAAGGTGCTCGCTTGGTCACACATGTGGGGAGCACCGGGCAGT
>CAZVKB010000001.1:35597-78545 GCA_964627505.1 uncultured Actinomycetes bacterium
GGTCACTCCCGCAAAGGTGCTCGCTTGGTCACACATGTGGGGAGCACCGGGCAGTGTCACCAGGAGGCTGGCAAGGGTTGGCATCGACATGGGCCCAGGATGCATGGGCCCAGGATTAGGCAGACGAAGGCGGCGCCGCGGTTGGGATATGGCAGTTGCTCACTCACCAAGCCAGTAGCAGGGGAGGCAACGGCGGCGGCGTCCACGATTCGATTGCTGAAAGTTCGATCGGCCCGACCTGCCGCAGGGGTTTTGTGCAAGCGCGCGCCAGTGCGTTCTCAACTGGTGCTGCGCGGAACCGTCAGTTTTGGTCGCCCTCGCGGCGATTGCGCCAGCGGTCTTCCATCTTGCCCATGAAGCCGGCTTGTGGCTTGGCCGTGGGGGTGGCGGGATGTGTGGTGTCAGCAGTGGTTGTGGTGACGGTTTCGGCTGAGCCGGTGAAGGCCAGCACCACACCTGCCAACATCGCCAAGAATCCGAGCACTCCGACGACTGCGAGTTTGACGGCGACGCCGGTCACAAGCAGTCCGAGGCCTACGAGCATCACCACCACACCCAAAATCAGCCGCTTGCGTGATACCCGGGTGCCGGAGGGCTGCCGAAGTGCGGTGGCGAACTTCGGATCTTCTGCGTAAAGGGCGCGCTCCATCTGTTCCAGAAGCCGCTGTTCGTGCTCAGATAGTGGCACGTCCCCACCTCCTCGGTGATGTGAGCCGTCGGGCATGGTCCTATGGCGTGTGCATAAGGATAAACATGCCTGCCCGAATTGGAAACCCGGACATGCAATTAGCCTACGTCGCTTGCCGATTAAGCGGTAGTCGTGCACTCAACTTCGCCCACTTGCCGCACGTGGCGCGCAGAATGTCACCCTCTGCAACCGCTCTCACTGCGCGTAGCTGTACCACCTGAGCGACTGTCCAGACCTGCCGCGCCGACCGGACTATTGGGTCCAAGGCCGCGGTGTGACCAACCGTGCGGGTTGTACTGCATCCCGTCCGAAGCGCTGAGCGGCTCGGTCCATTACTGCTTCTGCTTCCCGCCACCCCTGCTCCCGATCGCCGATCAGCAACTGACGGGGGGCATCGGCAGCGGCCACAAGCTGTTCGACTCGAACCCCTACCAGCCGGATGCGCGCACGCTGCAAGCCCAGGGAACTCAGCAATGAAAGCGCAACACGATAGATATCGTGACCGACGTCCAACGGATCGGTCACCGTCCGACTCCGGGTGAGTGTGGTGAAATCGGCAAACCGGACTTTTAGCACCACCGTGCGCCCCACCACCTCGGCGGCGCGCATTCGGGCCGCCACCCGCTCACTGAGCCGCAACACCTCAGCTTCGATCATGGCGAGGTCATCGACGTCGACCGGGAAAGTCTCCTCGGCTCCGATACTGCGCTCACGCTCGTCGCGGGCTACGGCGCGATCGTCACGGCCCCAGGCCAAGTCCCAGAGGTGGCGCCCGACAGCTAGGCCACACATGCGCTGCAGCGTAGGTACTGGGGTGCGGGCAATATCGCCCACCGTGCGCAGCCCAAGCCGATGCAACTTTTCTTCGGTCTTCTCCCCCACGCCCCACAGGGCTGCCACCGGCAGCGGGTGCAGAAAGGTCACCACTTCAGCTGGTGGCACCACGATCAACCCGTCGGGTTTCGCCTGGGCGGAGGCTAGTTTGGCGACGAACTTGTTCCCAGCTACGCCCACCGACGAAGTGATGCCCTGTTCATCAAAGATTCGAGCCCGGATGTGCTCACCGATGATGCGCGGTGAACCTAATCGGCGCATCGCCGCCGACACATCCAGAAAAGCCTCGTCCAGTGACAGCGGCTCCACCCGATCGGTAACAGCGCGAAAGATCTCCATCACGCCTGCACTCACACGGGTGTAGTGACGGTGGTCCGGTGGGATGATCACCGCCTGTGGGCAGATTCGGCGGGCGCGCCCCATCGGCATCGCGGAATGCACCCCCAACGCACGCGCCTCGTAGGTGGCTGACAGCACAACTCCCCGGCTGCCGGTGCCCCCGACAATCACCGGTGTACCGCGTAGGTGCGGTCGGCTGAGCAGTTCCACCGAGGCATAGAACGCATCCATGTCCACGTGCAGAATCCGGCATTGTGCGTCATCTACGAGCGCGCCGGAATCTGCCCCACCCTTTCCCGTCCACGGTCGGGTCGCAGCAGTGCGGCGCAGTTGGGACCGACTCATCGCACCCTCCAGCACAGTGTGTGGGCCGTCATCCTGGGCTCCCTGGGCTGGCGTGCCACAGTTTCCCTGGTCGCTTCCGCTCTGATTTTCCCGGGGAACTCGCCGACGTCGGGGCCATTCCGCGGGCGTTGCTGGGGTCAGCACCAGCTGGTCGGATGTCCGCGAACGGCGAACGCGACCAGAGATTGCCAACTGTGCTCAACCGGTGCTGCTGCTGGTCCTGTGCGCTGCGCACTGGCCGAGGCGAGTCATTGAGCAAGGCGTACACCCCATCTCTTCCTCGAGCCATCCACACCTCATGTAACGCCGGCAGTGACCAACAGCCTGTCGCCCGCAGCGACACTCCCCGGGCCCCGGTCCGGCGAATCGCGCCTCGTACCAGCAGCAGCCACTCCCGAAACACCACGGAGGCGTAGGGGTCTTGTACGTCCGGAAAGAAAGTGGTGTCCACTGGCCCGCTACCGTCATCGAGCGTAAGGAACACGACCCGTCGGCCACTGCGGATCGGGGGCGTCTGAGTGGCGACTTTCACCCCACCGACCAAGATCTCCTGCTGAGAGCGACACATGAGCAACTCGTTGGAGCGAGTGGCTCCCAGCGCGCGCAGCATCGGGTGGTAGAAGTCGACCACATGGGCGCTGGCGTCTAGGCCCAAAACTGCAATCTCGGCAGCCACCTGTTCGGCCAGGCTGAATTCCGGCAGGCCGCTGGGGACCTCCGTCACACAGGTGCGGCTGAAATCAAAGGACATCTGGACTCCCTCGACTCCAGCCGGTTGTTCGGCAGCGGCTGATTGCACACCTGCGGAGCGCACGACGTCGAGTTCGCCGGGAAGCGGCGCCTGACCAGTAGCGTCGGTTGACCGGATGGATGATCGAGTGACGCCGCGGGCTCGGCGGTGGCTTCGTCGCTCCAAGCGGTCAAGATCGGCCGCCTGCAGGAGGAGATCCCGGCGGGTGAGCCGGTTACTCCCCCCATCCGCTCCCAGCCCATACATCGAGTCACACGCCCCAGTGATGATCAAACTCTCCACGATGGGCCGACTCACCTGGGCCCGGAGCCAGAAGTCGGCCAGATCGGTATAGGGCTGCCCAGCCACCACCCGCGTGACCTCATCTGTCGACATGCCTTTCACCTCGGCGAGGGCCAATCTGATGCCATAGCGAGTTCCGATCCGTTCCACGCGGTAGTGGGCCGCTGAGGCGTTGATGTCCAAAGGCAGCACCTGAATGCCGTGGTGACGGGCGTCGTCGAGGATCAACCGTTTGGGATACATGCCCGGATCGTGGGTGAGCACACCGGCGAAAAACGCAGCCGGATGGTGGCACTTCAACCAGGCCGACTGATAGGTGGGCAAGGCGAAGGCCGCTGCGTGTGCCTTACAGAATCCGAACGACGCAAACGAGCGCAACACCTGCCACACCTGCTCGATCACACTCAACTCGTAGCCCGCCTCATGGGCTCGGCCGTAGAACCAGCCACGGATCTGTTCTTGACCCTCCGGACTTCCCATCGCCCGCCGCACCTCGTCGGCCTCTGCCAACGCGCAACCGGTCATCGTGGCGACAATCCGTAGCACCTGCTCGTGATACACCACCACGCCATACGTTTCGGCCAGCGCTGGGCGCAGATCGGGGTGGGGGAACTCCGGTTCGCGCCACCCGTGGTGCGCCGCGAGGAACGGAGCGATCATGTCGCTCTTGACCGGCCCGGGCCGGAAGAGCGAAATATCGATGATGATGTCGTTGAAAGTGCGAGGACCAAACTTGCCGAGGAGTTCACGTTGCCCTGGCGACTCGATCTGGAAACAGCCCAGGGTGCGCGTGGAACCGATGAGCGCGAAAGTGTCGGGATCGTCGAGCGGAACTTCATCGAGGACCACATGTTGACCATCAACCCGGCTGATCTCAGTTACCGCGTGCTGCATCGCCGACTGCATCCGAATTCCCAGCACATCGAGTTTGAGGAAGCCGAGCGCTTCGACGTCGTCCTTGTCGAACTGGCTCATCGGGAAGCCTTGCCAACTAGCCTCCACCGGTGTGCGGTCGAGCATGGTGGCATCGGAGAGCAACACGCCGCAGGGATGCACAGCGATGTGGCGAGGCAATCCGTCAAGTGCGGCAACGAGGTCCAAAAATACGTCGAGTTCCCCGGTTGCGGCGCGACGACCGATGTCGGACGTTCGCACCTCCGGTAGTTCAGCCAACGCCTCCCGTACCTGTGCAGCACGAATATGCGGGAACGCCTTGGCGAATGCGTCGACGTCACCTGGTGACATACCCAGCGCCGCGCCAACATCTCGGATCGCGTGGCGCACTCGGTAGGTGTCGCGCATCGACACACAAGTGGCGCGCTCCCCACCGAAACGGGCCAAGATCCGTGCGTAGACCTCCGGCCGACGGGCCGACTCGACATCCACATCGATGTCCGGCAGGGAGCGGCGCAGCGGGGAGAGAAAACGTTCCATCAGCAGGTTGTGTCGCAACGGATCGACCCCGGAGATCCCCAAGAGGTAGTTGACCAGGCTGCCCGCTCCGGAGCCCCGCGCAGCCACTCGCACGCCCATCTCGCGGATCAGGTCCACAACTTCGACCACGGTCAGAAAGTAGCCCGCAAAACCTAACTCGCCGATTACCGCCAACTCATCGGCCAACCGCTGCTCGGCCCGCTCGGAACCCAACCGACGGCGCTCGAGTTCCCGTCCACAGCGGGCTGCCAACAGTCTGTGCGCCTGTCGAGCCTCGTGGTCGATGTCGGACTGCGTACGTCGACGAGACTCGTAGCCAGCGAGCACCGAGCGCACATCACCGGCCCGCTCCGATTGCACTCCGGCGGCGAGCACGGGCAACTCCGGCACATGGATGTCACCCAGACCGACATCGGCGATGGGGTCAAGCGCACAACTTTCCGCGAGCGCGAGGGTGTCGGACAGCAGCCGTGCTCGCTCGGAAACCACACCACCTGCCAGCGCGACGACCTCATCGGCCACACCGGATAACTCCGACCAACTCTTGAGATAGCCCTGAGCATTGGTTCGGTCAAGATGGCGTGGGCTGATGGGCACCAACCGACGTACCGCATCCAGGACATCGGCCACTGGCGCCTGTTCCGCAGTGGCGTAGCGCACGGCATTGCTGAGTACAGCAGTGCTACCGGTATCCCATGCCACGCGCAGCAACCGCGCCGCGGCAGCACTTGAGCGGAGAGCTCCCACTACCTCCCGATGTGAGCAGATCTCGACGTAGACGGGTGCGCCCACATGGTGGTGCCACCAGCGCAATTCGGCGGCGGCGAGATCCAGCCGACGCCGCCGGCAGGCCTGACCAACAGTGGAGTCGGCACCAAGCAGGACAGCGAGGTGACCATCCGCGGCGTACTGCGCGACAAGGTCTCGCGTGACCTGCGGACGAGCCCGTTCCCCACGCAGATGTGCAGCCGACACCAGCCGGCAAAGCGCAGCCCACCCCCGCGCACCTCGCGCCAGCACTACCAGCCGGGAAGCCTCCTCGCGCACCGCCGACCCACCTCGGGCCGGGCTCAGTCGCTGCCCCGACGTTTGCCGGGTGGCGGCGGGGGCAGGCGACTCTGCGACCCCGAGGTCCACACCGAGGATGGGCGCAATCCCCGCATCCTGACAGGCCTGCGCGAACCGTACTGCGCCATAAACTCCGTCTCGGTCGGTGAGTCCAAGCGCGCGCTGGCCAAGGTTCACAGCAGTCTCAACAAGCTGCGCTGGTGTCGCCACACCGTGGCGCAGCGAGTAGCCCGACACTGTGCGCAGATGAACGAAGGGGTCGTTCATGGCTGTTATCCCGCCCGGCACAGCACATCGGGGGCGTGCTGTGGGTGCTCACGGCGGTCTAGCCAAATGCACACGAGGTCGTGGAACACGCGCGCATCCCGATAGAGATCGTCGGCCTCCCGCGACGTGACCACATTGAGTCCGGCTTCCGCCCGGGCCCGCTTGGTCGCACCGGCAGCAAAGAAAGCCGCCCACTCCGCAAATTCCGGTGCGACATCGGCAAGCAGATCCCAGGCACTGCGCAGACGTCGACTGCGACTGGGGCGGCCCTGGCACGCCAGCACCGCCGCGGCTGACCGCAACGCGCTCAGGTGGGACAGTGCAAACTTCTGCCCCGCCGAATCCGCCACCGCCGCGGCGGCCAAACAAGCTCGCGCGGCCGCCACGAGATCTCGGGTGGCAGCTGGCGGTCGCGGCCCGGTCAAAGGTATCTCGGAGATAGTCATGATGATTCCCTTCTGCTGGCCGATGGCCCGCACTCAGACGGCATGGAGAGTTCAGTCCCAGACCCGGTCGAGCCACCAGGTGCCGCTAGCTGGTTCGTGGATGAGGTCGTAGACACCACTGCAGTCGGTGCCACGGCGTGTGGTGGCCGATACCCGCCACACCTGCTTGTCAATCGGGTACGCACCCGGCAACGGCGGGGCGTACTGGTCTCCCAGCCCCAGTTGTGAACTGACGGGGACCGACTGTCGAGATCTCGCCCAGTGCATCCACCAGGGACCGGACTCGAACCAGCAGCCGAGCAGTTCGCGCACCTCGTAGGTCCGGTAACGCCACCGGAATCGCACTGGCGCGTCGGCCCCCACGCCAGTAGGCGAAGCGACGTGGGCACCGTCGGTGTCGGAGCCCCGCACTACCGTGCAGACATCGCGATACTTCCTGGACATGAGACCGACTCCTCCCCGTAGGACACATGACGAGACGTGCAGGCGATAATTTGCACCCTTTTGTAGTACTTTTGTACTACCTAATTATTGAATCAGCGGCCAGTCGCCTCGTCAACATGTTCGATAGTAAATATTCGTACAAATTTCCGAATAATCGCTCACGGGAACGCACATGAAGAAGGTGCATTTGCGCGATAGTTGTTGGTTTCCAGTCACTTTTGAGACCCACATCACCAAGCTGGGGGCACCTCGCCTGTGATTGATTGTCCGGAGTCAGGCGTACGATAGAGGTATGGCTGAGGCCGCTCAAGCACCATTGGCACCCCAATCCGGCCCCGCCGCACGCGTCCTCGCGCCGGGCGTGCAGGCAAGCCGGCTATGCGTGCGCGATCTCCACGGGGAGGTGCTTGTCGGACCGGTCTCGTTCACGCTCGCGCCCGGTTCCCTGAACATCCTCACCGGCGCGACTCCCGCTGGCCGCTATGCCCTAGTCGCCGCCCTCACCGGTCGGCTACCGCTGACCCGCGTCCGCCAGCACGGTGCCATGGTGGTTTTCGGTCACAGTGCACCGACCGGCATCCGCGCGCTCACCACCCTGGTCTTGCCCTGGCAGTCACCCGGAACGTCCACCGGCGAGCGCCGACACCAGGCTTTGGCGTGGGCAGATTCCCAACACACGGCACTGGCTGGCATGTGCCCAGGTCTGGAGGGCTTGAGTGGTGCAGACCAAGAATCCTTGCTGCGAGTCGGCCACCGACTGCGAGACCATGGCGTGATCGTCGTGCTCAGCGCCAACAACCGCGACCTCACCGCCGCCACCCTCCAGCAAGCCGACGCTACGATCGACCTTGACGAACCCCGATGGTGACCCCACCACAGCTATGAGGAGTGCAATGGCGGCCCGACTAGTGCTCACCCCGGCCACCATGATTTTGGATCGGCTCACCCCCGACCATCACGACTCGCGGATCCCCGCCACCCCACCGCCGGACTACGCAGCGGGCTTGGCTTTCCACTCCCGCGGGCATGGTCAACCGATCGTGCTCCTCCATGGTCTGGCTTCCAGCCGAGCTGCATACAACCCGATTTTTGACAGTCTGGCCCGTCACAATCGGGTGATCGCAGTCGATTTGCCCGGTCACGGCGACTCTGACCCAGTGGACCCTGGCACCCCGCTGACGCCACGCGCGCAGGCTCACGCACTCGGCGAATTTCTCGATGCACTGGGTATTGAACGCGCACATGTGGTGGGAAATTCGATGGGCGGTTGGGTGGCATTGGAACTAGCTGCCGACGGTCGCGCCCTTTCGGTCACAGGTTTATGTACAGCAGGCTTGTGGCAGCCGCTTGTGCGCCGCAGTCCACTGATTGAGGCCAACCGGGTGCTGGCCCAGGCCACCGGCGTGGTCGGAGAGTTGCTGTTGCTGATCCCGCCGGTGCGCGAGATGCTCTTCAGCGCAGCTATGGAGCGCCCCTACCGCATGAGTTTTGGTCTGGCGCGGGCTGTGGCGTCCGCGCAACGCACTGCGGCGGGCTACGACGACGCCCACGATGGCATGGTGGGAACCCATTTCGAGCGCGGCAGCGCGATCCCGGCGCAGATCCCAGTCACGCTGGCCTTCGGCGACAATGATGTCTTGCTCCCACCCCATACCAGTCAGATCCGCCACCTCGCCCCAGCCCATGCCACCTGGGTTGTCATGCCGCGGGTGGGGCACGCCCCGATGTGGGACGATCCGGAAGCCACTGTTGCCCTCATTCGATCCTCTGTGGCCGGCGTCGAGTCCGGGGTCCGTTGACGTGACGCCAGCGGCGCAACCGAGCAACCCCCACGAGCAGGCGCCAATCATCACCATGCGGATCTGGCAGGTACCGACCTCCCACATCCCGATGGCGCTGGCCAATATGGGATGGGGGCGAGTTGCACTGCGCCGAGCGCACGGCGTGACCTTCGCAAAACTACTCGGCACCGGCTCTGGCCAGACGTTCACTGTGACCGACGCGGATGTCCACCACTGGGCGCTATTGAGCGTCAGCCAGTCCACCAGGGCCGCCGCCGCCCTGGGGCGATCCCGCCTGATCAGATCCTGGAACGACATGGCCAGCGAAACACTCCAGGTGGAATTGCGCACATTGAGCAGCCGCGGGCGCTGGTCCGGCCATGAGCCATTCCCCAGTGGCCGCCCACACCGCTGGGATGGCCCGGTAGCAGCCATCACCCGGGCGCGCATCAAACCTGCGTCATGGCGAACATTTTGGTCGGCGGTCCCGCCGGTCGCTGCCGACCTCCGGGGGCGCGCAGGAGTGCTGCTCACATTGGGAATCGGGGAGGCACCCATCGGCTGGCAAGGCACGTTCAGCATCTGGGAACACAACCGCGCTCTCACCGAATTCGCGCAGCGCGGCGCAGCACATCGGCAGGCTATCGCCGAGACCGCCCGGCAGGACTGGTACGCGGAGGAGTTGTTCGCACGCTTCGCCGTGCTCAAGTGCATCGGGACGTTCGCTGGAGCGGCGGTGCTACCCGCCGAAGCATCGTGACCCAGACTGCTGGCGCCCCCAGCGCTGCGGACGCTGCGCCACCCGCATTCCCGCGGCTGACGTGGCTGCCGTGGCTGCTTACCATCGCTGCGATCTTGGCCCAAATAGCCTGGCCACTGACTCGTGGGGAAACCCGTGTGCTCACCACCGGCGTCGTGGTTGTGCTGTTCGCAGCCGCAAGTGTGAGCCACGCATGCGTGTACCGCGGAGTGCGGTGGGCAGCGACCTACACGGTAATCGCGGTGATTTTCGGACTGCTCGTAGAAGTGGTGGGGGTCCATACAGGGTGGCCGTTCTCGCCGTATTCCTACTCGGACCTGCTCACACCACAAGTGTGGTCGGTGCCCGTAGTGGTACCTCTGGCTTGGACCATGATGGCCTATCCGGCATTGGTGGTAGCCACCACGTTGGCCACGCATCGCTGGAGCCGCATCGTGGTCGGCGCCTTTGCGCTATCCGCGTGGGATCTCTTCCTCGACCCGCAAATGGTGGGGGAAGGGTATTGGTCCTGGGAGTCGAATCTCCCCGGCCTACCCGGCGTCGACCACATACCGATCGTCAACTACTTCGGCTGGTTTGCGGTCTCCCTGGTGCTGATGGCAGTGCTCACCGCTCTGCCGCCCGCTGCTGTGCACCTCGGCGTGCCCGCGGTGCTCTACGGCTGGACCTGGCTCGGCGGAATCGTCGCCAATCTCTTCTTTCTGGGCCGACCCGCGGTTGCCTTCTGGGGTGGAGTGGTGATGGGAATCGTGGCCATTCCGTTCCTGCGTAGAGCAACTGGGATTCTGCGGGAGTCTGATCAGCCCGCCACTCGGCCTAGTCAGATGACCCCATGATGCGCACTCGAGCCCTGTGGACAGCTCTCGTGGCAACCGGCGGTGTGCTTGCGACCGCGGGCACCATCAATACCCTTCGCAATCTGCGGGTGCTGCGCTCGCCGCCGCCGCAACCGCACGCCACCACCGATTGGGCTACAGTCTCGGTGCTCCTGCCGCTGCGAAACGAAGCCCATCGCGTGGAGCCATGTTTGGCGGCGCTGACCCATCAGAATGCAGACGAACTGATCGTGCTCGATGACAACTCCGACGATGACACCGTTGCGGTGGTTGAACGTGTGTTGGGAAGCGATCCGCGCCTGCGACTGGTGGCGGGCGCAGGCGAACCACCACCCGGCTGGCTAGGCAAGCCGTGGGCCTGTCAACGACTTGCCGATCTCGCCACAGGCGATTTATTGGTGTTCCTCGATGCCGATGTGACGCTGGCGCCCGGAGCCATCGCCCGATTGCGGACGCTGATGGTGGAGTCCGGGTTGGATCTGGTGTGTCCCTATCCGCAGCAGGTCACAACTGGCTGGCTGGGCCGACTCGTCCAACCGTTGCTGCAGTGGTCGTGGCTGACGACCTTGCCCTTGGATATCGCCGAACGCAGCAGCCGGCCGAGCACCGCAGTCGGCAATGGTCAACTGCTGGTGGTGTGGGCGCACAGTTATGCCCATGCCGGCGGTCACCAGGCCGTCCGGACCGACGTGTTGGAAGATGTTGCACTCGTGCGTGCGATGAAAGTGGTGGGGGGCCGCGCCGGCATGGCCGATGGAACAGATGTGGCCACCTGCGACATGTACGACAGTGACGCTGCCCTGATCGCCGGCTATACCAAAAGTTTGTGGGCGGCTTTCGGCTCCCCCCTCGGGGCGATCGGCGTCACCGCCGGTTTGGCGCTGGCTTACCTCGCACCGGCGGTCGCACTGGCGATTGGCCCGAACCGGGTCACTCGTCTGCTCGGGCTGTGGGGGTATGGCGCCGCGGTCATCGGACGCACTCTGGTGGCTCGGCGCATGCGCCAACACGTGTGGCCAGATGTGCTTACCCATCCGGCCAGCATCTCCGCGTTTGTCGGCTTGGTGGCTGAGTCGTGGCGCCGCAAGAGCGCGGGCACCTTGACCTGGAGTGGCCGATCGGTCATCGCGGATCCGCGGCATGAGTGAGAGGACCTTTGCGGGAGACAGCAGATCACGCGGATCAGAGGACCGCGCAGTCTGATTGTGGTCGGGGGGCCGCCCGATATCGCACGGGTCTGCCGGTCACTGCCGACCAGAGTCGGGTGCCATATTCAAAGTGCCACCATTCTCGCGCCAATCCCACAAAACCCGCCGACACCATCACAGCGCGCAGGAACCGCCGCAGGTCACGTGCCTGCAGGTCGCGGGCATCCGTTGCGCCTTCCAGACTTGCGGCGAAGGCGCGGGGTGTGAATTCGTCGAAACTCGTACCCAGCCCAAGAGGGGTGTCGCGCCAGGCCAGGGTGAGATCCACGGTGCCACCGGTGTGATGCGGTGCTGGGCGATTGGGATCGACACTGGCCGGAGCGACAAATCCCGGGGGTAGCCCCGGGGCTGCGTAGGCGCGCTGGTGCAGGTACTCCTGCAGCGTGGGATCTCGCCAACCGTCGACCACCACGAGTGACCATCCGGGGGGCAGGCGGGCCCCTGCCGCTGCGAGTTTGCGCGCCACTGATGTGCGCACCCAGACCGGGCGGATGCTGGCTGGAAATCCGTGCGCGGCGTAGACGTCGACACCCCGGACCTCGGGGCTGCCGGTTTGAAGCATGATCAATGGATCGAACTCGGGCTCCGTGGACGGAGCGAGTGGCAGCGCTGGCGTACCTGGCAACTCCGGGTCCAGGAGCACCGGCACCGGGGTTGCCGCCGGCGCCGGCTCGGGTACTAGCCCCCAGGGGTCTGCGGTCACCCAATTGAACTCACCCATGGGTGTCATCATGGCTCACACCAGGCTCTGGCACGCTGAGACCCGTGGCGAAAGTGGTGGTAGTTGGCGCAGGGATGGGCGGGATGGCCGCCGCAGCTCGACTTTCGGTGAAAGGCCACGCGGTGACCGTGGTGGAGCAGGCCAGCACCTACGGCGGCAAATTGGGGCATTACCAGCGCGATGGTTTCAGTTTCGACACTGGTCCCAGTCTGCTGACCCTACCGGCGGTGTATCGCGACTTGTTTCACAAAACCGGGAAAGCTGCACTCGATGACGTCGTGGAGATCGTGCCTTTGGAACCGGCGTTTGCCTACACCTGGGCTGACGGTACGCGGGCGCTCCTTCCCGGCAGTGGCTCCGGCCGGGTGGCCAGTGCCCTCGGCGAGGTGTTGGGCGGGTCAGCCGCAGACGATTGGCGCACGCTGATGCAGTATGCGAGCCGGATGTGGCGGATCACCCGGCGCCCAGTGCTGGAATCACCGCTCGCAGGTCCCCGCGATCTGTTGTCGTTGGCCCGCAGTTGGCAGGACATCCGAACGGTGGCGCCATGGCGATCGCTGCGTTCCGTGGGGACCTCCACCCTGCACGATCCGCGATTGGTGACGCTGCTAGATCGTTACGCCACCTATACCGGATCGGACCCGCGACGGGCACCCGCCGCGCTGGTGACTGTGCCCTATGTGGAGCAAACCTTTGGCGCCTGGCACATCAGCGGCGGGATTCGACGGCTGGCGGACGTGCTCTTCGAACGCTGCGTGGAACGCGGGATTGACATCGAGCTGGGGCAAGGAGCCACTCGCATCATCACGGTGGACGGAGTTGTCACAGGAGTCACAACCGCAGCCGGGAGAACCATTGACGCTGACATCGTCGTGGCCAATGCTGATGCCGACACTGTGTATTCGCAGCTGCTTGATGACCCGGGCGCCCGGGCTCCTCTGCGGGCAATCCGGCGCGCCACCCCCTCCTTCAGCGGCTTCGTACTGCTGTTGGCGGTGTCCGGCACTACCGAAGGCGTGCAGCACCACAACGTCTGGTTCCCGGCCGATTACGACGACGAATTCGACTCCATCTTCGACCCCAAGAACGCCCGAGTGGCCGCTGATCCCACGATTTATGCGTGTGTACCGCAGGATCCGCTTATGCACCCGCCCGGGGCTGAGGCCTGGTTCGTGTTGGTGAATGCACCGCGCCACGGCCATCACCCCGATGAGGTGGATTGGTTGGCCCCAGGGGTGGCGGACTCCTACGCCGATCATGTGCTCGACGTGCTGGCAAGCCGGGGAGTAGATCTGCGCGCGCGCCTGCTGTGGCGGGAATTGCGCACCCCTGCCGATCTCGCAGCGGCCACCGGTGCCCCCGGTGGAGCCATCTACGGCACGTCCTCCAACGGTGCCCGAGCGGCATTTCTACGTGCGTCGAACGCATCCCCCGTGACCGGGTTGTTTCTCGTTGGCGGCTCCGCGCACCCGGGCGGCGGTCTGCCACTCGTGGGGATGTCAGCTGAGATTGTGGCCAACTTAATCGGTCGGGCTTAACCGGCAGAGTCGACCGAGGTGGCCCGAATGCATGTCGCTGATCACCGCCCGGTCCCTCCCGAAACCGACATTGTCACTGTGCAGTGGAGGTTCACAGTTCCGGAATGTCCAGCATGCGACGTCGCACCATCAGGACCACTTGGGTGATTCCCACCAGCGCCAACACCAGCGAGGTGGCAGCACCGAGGCTGGCCAATTGCACCGCCCACGGAAGGTGGATGCCTGCGGCGACGAGAAAAAGTCCGGTGACCAGCACTCGGCTCGGCCGCTCCCACACGCTCACCACGCCGATTTCGCTCATGCCGGCCGCACCTGCCCGCGCCCGCACGTACTCCTGCAAGAAAGTCAACACCCCCGCACCCACTGCCATCCAGGTGGGAGCGCCAACGACTACCAGCGCAATCAAGTAGCACACATCTGCCACCCGATCAGCCATCGAATCCAACACGTAGCCCCATCGGGACGACTTGCCGGTCATCACCGCGACTGCACCGTCAAGATTGTCGAGCACCCCGGACAACAGCACCAAGACGCCTGCAAGCAACACCCAATGCCCGCCACCGACAGCAGCGGCGACCACGATCAGCGACACCACCGCGCCCACCCCAGTCACGGCGTTGGGCGCAGCACCGATCGCGACAAACGGCCTGGCCAAGACATACACGACACCCAGCCAGAACGACACCAAACGGTTGTCGTTCGGGTCCATGTCCCCGTGGAGTGCCGACCAACGTCGAAGGTACTCCACCTTGGTCATCGCAGGCTGCTTGCGGCTCATCCGGTCGGCCATCGGGACATCGTGCGACCTAAGGGTTCAATCCGAATTCAACCCGAGTGCCGTAAACACTCGAATTGTCGCCGTTGAACGGTTGAGAGTGTAGAAGTGCAGGCCCGGTGCACCGCCCGCGAGCAACTCTTCGCACATGTCAGTGGCGACTGCCACCCCCAGGTCGATCACTTGCTGCGGGTCATCAGCTACGGCATGAAACCGCTCGGCGAGGTCCGTGGGGAATGCTGCTCCGCTGAGCGCAGCGAATCGTTCCATCTGCCCGACGTTGGTGACCGGCATGATGCCGGGGATGATGGGAATTGTGACACCGGCGGAGCGTGCCCGCGCAACCAAACTGAAGTAGTCCTCGGAATTGAAGAAAAACTGGGTGACGGCGAAATCAGCCCCGGCGTCCTGTTTCGCCCGCAACACGGCCGCGTCCATCGACAAGTCAGGGGCTTCGGGGTGACCCTCGGGAAATGCCGCGACCCCGACCGTGAAATCCCCCTGCGACTTCACCAGGGCAACCAACTCGTCGGCGTGTTCGAGACCTCCCGGGTGGGAGATCCAGGGACTCCCGACTCCCTCCGGCGGGTCGCCCCGCAGCGCCAACACATGATGCACGCCAGCATCGATGTAGTCGCCGACAATCTCGATCAACTCATCCTGCGATGCACCCACGCATGTGAGATGCGCCACGGGCAGCAGGTCGGTTTCGGCGGCAATCCGCCCAGTGAGCCGCACGGTACGGTCTCGGGTGCTGCCGCCAGCACCATAGGTCACGGAGACAAAACTGGGCCGCAGCGGTTCCAGCGCACGGATGGTTTCCCACAATACTTGCTCGCCCGTGTCGGTTTTAGGGGGAAAGAACTCGAAGGAATAGGAGCGTCCGCCCGAGCGCACGAGATCCGCGATGGAAACAGCCATGCGGGCAACAATAGGACAGCGGAAGTAAACAACGAGACTCGCAGCGCCGACCGCAGAGCAGCCAACCGGAGGATCGGTTTCCTGCGATGCCCACGGGCGTGACCGGCAGGTGGCACGTAGGCTAAGCCCATGTCGTCGATGCGTTCGCCCCTCGACGTGGAAGATGTCCGGCGTCGAGTCAATGATCAACTTGGCGCCTTCCTGGACTTCCAAGTAGCAGCCTTGGAGCGCATTTCCGGCGACCTCGGCCCCCTGTCGCATGCTGCTGGGGACCTCTTGGCTGGGGGCAAGCGGCTGCGCCCGGCATTCTGTTACTGGGGTTGGCGGGGAGCCGGGGGCGACGACAGCGAGGCGGCCATCCGAGCTGCCACTTCGCTGGAACTCTTGCAGGGTTGTGCGCTGGTCCACGACGATGTGATGGACGGCTCAGACACGAGGCGCGGATTACCTGCGGCACATCGACGCTTTGAAGCGCTGCACTCTGAACAGGATTGGCGTGGTTCTGCTCCGGCTTTTGGGGTGGGAGCAGCAATTCTGCTAGGTGACCTGTGCCTGTCGTGGGCAGACGAGATGCTGCTCACTTCCGGCTTGCCACCGGACCGGTTACAGGCCGGCAAAGCCGTGTTTGATGAGATGCGCTCAGAGTTGATGGCCGGTCAGTATCTCGACTTGCTGGAACAAGCGCGGGGTGGCGGATCGGTGGAGCGTGCGTTGACCGTCGTGCAGTACAAGTCAGCGAAGTACACGGTGGAACGCCCGCTGGAATTGGGTGGTGTGCTCGCCGACGCTGAGGAGCCGCTGCTGGCCGCGTACCGGGACTATGGATTGCGCCTGGGTGAAGCGTTCCAATTGCGAGACGATGTGTTGGGGGTGTTTGGCGATCCAGAGATCACCGGGAAACCCGCTGGCGACGATTTACGGGAAGGCAAGCGCACTGTCTTGGTCGCACAGGCGCTGGCGGGGGCGACGCCATCGCAAGCCCACGAACTTGAGTCCCATCTCGGCGACCTTGAACTCGACAGCCAAGGTGTCGCCAGACTACGCGAAATCATCATCGACACCGGTGCTCTGGCAAGCGTGGAGCGACTCATCACCGAACTGGCTGACGCAGCGGAGTCGGCACTCGCCGCGGTTTCCTTGCAGGAGCCCGCGGGAACTGTGCTTCAGGATCTCATCATCGTGGCAACCGCCCGAAAGGGGTGAAGGTGAAACCTTCAGTAAAGCGTTGGCTTCCTGGTCCACCCAGGACCGTGCAAGGCCCCACCGACAACGTGGTAGTCGTGGGTGCCGGGTTGGCGGGTCTGTCGGCTGCGATGCGTCTGGCCGGGGCTGGCCGTAATGTCACTGTGCTGGAACGCGAATCCGTTCCCGGTGGCCGGGCGGGTGTGATCGCCGATGCCGGTTACCACTTCGATACTGGCCCCACCGTCTTGACAATGCCGGACCTGATTGCCGATGCGTTCGATGCCATCGGCGCAGATATGAACGATTGGCTCACCCTGGAACCTATTGACCCGCTCTACCGGGCCTACTACCCCGACGGGTCGCAGCTGGACGTGCACAGTGACACCGAGGCGATGGCGCACGAGATCGAGACCGTGATCGGGCCTGGCGAAGCCGCCGGCTATCGACGCTACGTGGATTTCGTGTCCGCGTTGTATCGCTACGAAATGCACGACTTCATCGATCGCAACATCGACTCCCCGCTCGATCTGCTCACCAAGGACCTTGCTCGCCTGGTGGCGCTCGGCGGGTTTCGCAAACTCGCGCCCAAGGTGGAGCAGTATCTCAACGACCCGCGCACCCAACGTGTGTACTCGTTCCAGGCCATGTATGCCGGCCTCTCCCCCTACGACGCGCTCGCCCTGTATGCCGTCATCGCATATATGGACTCGGTGGCCGGGGTGTATGTCCCCAAAGGCGGGATGCACGCAGTACCGAAGGCCATGGCCGCCGCGGCAGTTGCCCATGGAGTGACCTTTCGCTACGACACCGAAGTGGTGCACGTGGAACGCACTGGCGACCGCGCCACTGGTGTGATCACGGCGGCGGGCGAGCGGATTCCGGCTGATGTGGTGGTGCTCAACCCCGATCTACCGGTGGCGTACCGCGACCTACTCGATACTCAACCCTGGTCCGTGCGGCGCTTGAAGTATTCGCCGTCGTGCTTCCTGCTGCTCGCAGGATCCCACGCCGAATATTCCAAAATCGCCCACCACAACATCCATTTCGGGCGTTCCTGGCGCAACGTATTTACCGAGTTGATCGATAAACGACAGCTCATGAGTGATCCGAGCATTCTGGTGACGAACCCCACTCGGACTGATCCGACACTGGCACCGGACGGCAAACAGATCTACTACGTACTCTTCCCCACTCCCAACCTGGATGCTGACATCGATTGGGCACAGGAGGGTCCGCGCTATCGCGACGAGGTGGTGGCAGAACTTGAAGCCCGCGGCTATGTCGGTTTCGGTGCGGGAATCGAGACTGAACACATCACAACGCCAGCGGACTGGTCGGCTCGCGGGATGGCCCAGGGCGCCCCCTTCGCCGCTGCCCACTCATTCGTCCAAACTGGACCGTTTCGGCCCGGCAACATGTGGGGACGAAACGTCGTATTCACCGGTTCGGGCACGCAACCGGGCGTCGGTGTCCCCATGGTTTTGATTTCTGGGCGACTCGCTGCCGAACGGATCACCGGGCCGGACCGGAACTACCGGTCTCGGGCAATGGACCGGTAATCACTTGGCTGGCAGCCCTTCCGGCAGCCGCCGGATCTGACGGCAGCAGGCCATTATCTTCTGGAGCGCCGAGCAGCAGTCGGCGTTCGCGTGGGCTGGTGAAGGCCACCACCACCACGATCAGGCCGGCCACCACCAGACCGATCCCATCGGAAATTTCAAACAGGGTGTCCTGGGTGGAACTTGAGGTGCCCAACGCATGCAGGGCCAGCAGGGCTGTTCCCAACACCACAGCGCGGAATTCGTTGCGACGTAGACCGGCTGCCACGAGCATGGGCAAACCCCACAACAGATACCACGGCTGCACCACGGGTCCCAGGAGCACGACTGCCATGAAGGCCAACCCGAGCGCGCGCGTGGGCGAGCGGCCTTCTGGTTTGAGCAGGAGCCAGGCGATGAACAAGACCGCCACCAACTGCCCGATGGTGCGGAACACCACCACCATGGTGTCCACGGAGGTAATGCCCACAGTGTCCCCGATGGCCCCAAAGATCATCCCCAGCGCCGTGGGCGGCGACAGCCATGTGCGGACCTTGCCAGGTGTGGCCAACGCATCCAACCACCCCAGCCCGGTGCGACTGATCAGGCTCAGACCGACGAATACGAGGATTGTGATCCCAAGGGAGATGACCCACACCCGGACCCGGGGCCAGAAACTTGCTCGGCGTCCGGCCCAGATCAAACCCAGGAACGGGACTGCGAGCAGACCGATCGGCTTGACCGAAGCTCCGAGCGCGACCAAGGCCACGGCCCAGGCTGGGCTGCCGCGCAGAGCCACCACCACCGCCACTGCGATGATACCCACCATCAGAGCGTCATTGTGCACGCCCACGATGAAATGCATGAACACCAAGGGGTTGAGCACGACTAGCCAGAGGGCTTTTGAGCGCGAGATACCGTTCAGGTATGCCAACTTGGGCGTTGCCCAGGCAATTAGCAGCAACCCCAGCACGGCGATCAGACGGAAGACATAGGCGCCAAGCAAGGGATCCGACGGCACAAATGCGGCAACACCACGTTCCAGCACCAGGAACAGCGGTCCGTAGGGCGCTGGCGACTCCCCCCAGAGCGGGTCCGCACCGGTTCCGAACCACCCTGGGATCGCGACTACACCCGAGGTGTAAGGGTCCTTGCCTTCTACCAGGAGCAGCCCTTGGGCGAAGTAGGAGTACACGTCACGGGAGAACATCGGAAAGCTCAAGAGCAACGGTGCACCCCAGGCGGCACCGGTCCACCACAGCCGATGCCGGTCGTCAACGTTGCTGTGCATCACACCGAAACCCAGCACCAGCCACGACTGCAATAGCAGTGCGACCCCGGCAAACACAGCGACCTTTGAGACCACCGAACCTGAGGACGTGCCACGCAACACTTCGATAAAGGGCCAATCGTTGAGCGCTGAGCTCAACGGCAACCAGCCCACCCCGAAGGACCCCAGAGTCATCAAGACTGAGCCGACCACTCCGGGCACAACGTACCGCAGCGCAAAGGCAGTGTTGGAATCGAACTGTGCCGATCCTGATTTCCGCTCTGCGACTGCCACCGGTCCAGGGTACCTGGCGGTGCCGACTAGAGTAGGGCGCCGTGAGTGCCCGCGAACTTGATACCGCTGGTATCGATGACGCCTTTCTGCGCGCTTCGTACGAGAATTGCCGGGTCCTCAATGCCCAGCACGGCAAGACCTACTACTTGGCCACCTTGCTGCTGCCGCCCGCCAAGCGACCGTTCGTGCACGCTTTGTACGGGTTTGCCCGTTATGCCGATGAGATCGTGGACAACCTTGGCTCGACTCTGAGCGTGGCGGAAAAGTCCGCCGCTCTTGATGAACTCGGCGAGTCGCTCTATCGGGATATCGACCGTGGCTTTTCGGAGCATCCGATCAATGCGGCTGTGGTCGACACGGTATTGCGTTGGGGTATTCCGAAGGCCCACTTCGAGGCATTTCTGCACTCCATGCGGATGGACCTGTCCGTTCATGAGTACTCGACTTTCGACGACTTGTACGAATATGTCTACGGCTCCGCCGCAGTGATCGGCTTGCAGATGGTGCCGATTTTGGAGCCCGCGACTGCGGACGCCGAGCGCTACGCGGTTGACCTAGGGGTGGCGTTCCAACTGGCCAATTTCATCCGCGATGTTGGGGAAGATCTTGATCGGGGACGGATCTACTTGCCGCTCACGGAATTGGCCGAGTTTGATGTCACTCCTGAGGTGCTCTACCGGCGGGTGGCCACCCCGAATGTGAAGGCAGCGCTAGCGGCGCAAGTGGAGCGGGTGCGGATGCTTGAGCAACGTTCGCGGCCGGGGATTGCCGCCCTGCACCCTGCAACTCAACCGTGTATTGAGGCGGCGCGCGTGCTCTATTGCGGGATTGCCGAAGAAGTTGTGTCTATTGACTTTGAGGTTTTCACGCGGCGAGCAACCGTGCCGCTTTCCCGCCGGCTCACCGTTGCCGTTCCAGCGTGGCATGCAGCGCGTCAAGCGCGGCGTCGTTTCGGACCTGGTCACACGCGCAGGAACTGACGTCGCACCAACTGACGTTTCAATTTCCACATTGCGCAACCGGCTACTGAGAGTCGGCATCAGGCGGTCGCTATGACTCGGCCCGGGAATCCGGTTCGGCCCCGACTCCTGGATGCGAACCCGGAAACCCGCGCATGGGCGGCCCGGAGTAGGGAGTTCGCTGCAGACCGCGCCGTCCCCACCACACCCACATCACCAGCGTCAGCACCACCAGCGCAAAGCCAAAGAGCAGATCTTCCACCGGTGCAAAAATCAGCCGCCCGTCCCCGATCATCGGCGGCGGGCCATCTGCCGGGGTGGTCGAGCCGATGATTGCCGCACCGTCATAACGCACAATCCGGAAACCCGTCAACACACCGTTTGTCAGCAATTGAAAAAAGACGATGATGGCGTATGACACCCAGAACGCGCGTCGGGTGAGCAGTCGGGTGCGCAGAATCCACATGTCCAACGCGACTACCGCCACCACCCCGATGACAGCTAACCCGGTGTAGGTCACGAGTCGTCCACCCGCCGACCCGCTTCAACTGCCCCCGGGGGTTCGTCCCCCACCGGCCAGCGCCGCACCGACCGTACTGCCTCCAATGTCAGCACGGCAGCCACTGGAATCACCAAGAAAAAGAGCAATTCATCCAACGGCAGTCCGGCGAACACATAGATTCCAGTGATCCGATCGGTGTCGAACCACCAATGACCCGACGCGATTGCGTAGATGTCCCAGGCGATAAATATCACCAGACCTGGGACGAGGCTCGCCAGCAGCCGCCGCCATCGGGCGTACACCCGCGTGCGCAACACAATCTCCAACCACAAAGTGCCGAACACGACAAATATCAGCACGCCCACATACGCCAGCCTGGCCATCGCCATCAATTCCTGATCAGTGCTGCTTGCAACGGCTGGTCGGGGTCGGCCAGAACGCGCACATCCGCCAACGGCATGCCTGCGGGATGGGCCGCCTGCGCCTTGCGGGCCGCCATCGCATCCCGAGGTCGATCGCACGCGAGCACTGCCAGCATGCGGTCATCGTCGTCGAGCCACACCACCGTCCAATTCGCACCCCCGAGGTCGCCTCGCACGAGCATCCGCGCCGCCCGATAATCGGCCAGGTATCCGCTCCACTGCAGCGTGCGGCCCAGGATTTCCGACCACAGATAGGGCACAGCGTCATATACCTCGCGCTGCCGCTCCCCAGCCAGCGCAGCACGGACATTTGCCGCCGCCACCTGCGGCTCTGCCATGGCGTCCTGCCAGTGCCCACCGGGCAACCAGGCACCGTATCGAGGTGACCAGCGCTCCACGACATCCCCAACCGCGAAGACCCGGTCATCTAAGGTGGCCAAGTGCGCGTCCACCCGCAAGGCCTGTCCCCTCGGCGACGTCCGCAGCCCTGAGTTCCCCAGCCAGGAGGTGCTGGGCGTCACGCCGAGGGCCACCACCACCAAGTCGGCGACGTAGTCACCAGCACTCGTGCTGACAGCCACTTGTGACCTACCCTCGACACGCTTGTCGCCCCTCACAGCATGCCCCGGCGCCACCGATAGCACTGTGTCCCCAACACTGGTGGCGATGCCAGCTTCTCGGCACCACACCGACACTTGTCGGCCGACTTCAGGTGGCATGAGCGGCAGCAACCACGCAGCTTTTTCCACCACCCGCACCTCGGTGCCGAGCCGATGCGCTGCGGAGGCCAGCTCCATCCCAATCCACGATCCGCCTGCGATCACCACCCGAGCGCTGGGCCCCAAATCGTCAAGTTCCTGCCATAGCGACACTGCATCGCACCAAGAACGCAACACTCGAACGCCCGGTACCTCCAGCCAGCCGTCGGGATACACCGGTTGGGCGCCCGTGGCGATCACCACGGCTCCCGCCGAGAGTTCGGTCACTGGGGACTCAGATGGCGGCGCGATGCTCCCAGCAGACTCCTGAGCTGCATTCTCCTGCGCCTCATTGCTGACCTCGATTCGGATCCGCAGCGGCTCATCGCCGGCCGGCGAGATCCCGGAGATCGCGGTGGCAGTGCGTCCCAGCAACACGTTGACGCGCAGTTCGGCTAGGTCAATGCCCAAATCGGGGAGCTCCCGCAGCGGGCCTTTGGACAGCGGCGGCCGGTCATATGGTGGGTCCAACTCCGCTCCCACCAACGTGATGTCGCCGGCAAATCCCTGCTGCCGCAACTCCTGCGCAGTACGCGCGCCAGCGAGGCCTGCACCCACCACGACGACATGATCGGCGGCTTCCGGCATGGCAAATACCTTAGACGGGTTTCCACCACTGGCTACGGCTGCTCCCCAACCCGAAGTAGAATCGACCATTGTGACTGCCGCAGAGGACCCGATGGTGGGTCGGCTCATCGAGAGCCGCTACCACCTTGACGCACTGATTGCGCAAGGCGGCATGTCCACTGTGTACCGCGCGACCGACATGCGGCTCGAACGCACGGTTGCCGTGAAGATCATGAATCGATCCCTGGCCGAGGACCCCGGCTTTGTGCAGCGATTCGAACGCGAGGCGAAGGCAGCCGCCCGGCTCAGCGATCCGCACGTCGTGGGCGTGCTCGATCAGGGTGAATACGACGGTCTGGTCTTCCTGGTCATGGAATACGTGCCCGGGCACACTTTGCGCGATGTGATCCGCACCCACGGGGCACTGGCGCCTGCCCGTGCCCTCGGCGTGCTCGATCCGGTGCTGGCCGCCCTCAGCGCAGCGCACGACGCAGGTTTCGTCCACCGTGACATCAAACCCGAGAATGTGCTGATCACCGCCGCGGGCGTCGTGAAGGTAGCCGACTTCGGACTGGCCCGCGCGATCGTGGCCGACACCGCTACGAATCGCACCCAAGGCGTGATCATCGGCACGGTGGGATACCTGTCCCCGGAACAAGTGGCCGCCGGCGACGCCGATGAGCGCAGCGACATCTACGCGGCGGGGGTGTTGCTCTACGAAATGCTCACTGGGGTGGTGCCGTTCGACGCCCCCACGCCGCTGGCCGTCGCCTTCAAACACGTCAATGATCGGGTGCCGCCGCCGAGTCGCGAGGTCCCCGACTTGTCACCGGCACTAGATGACCTGGTGCTGCGGGCGACCGCGCGCGAACCATCAGAACGGTATGCCAGCGCCGCCGAATTCCGCGCCGATGCTCTCGCCGTACTCGAGACCCTGCCGATAGCCGCGGATGAGCCCACTGCGATGCCCCAGGAAGTGGTGGCGATTGCCGCCACAGCCGGGGTCGAATCCGACTCGGAAACCACCGCAATCGATCATGAATCCGGCACCGCGATCCTGCCCGCCGCGGAGGTCCCCGACGCTGGGGCGATCGTGGTGGCCGCAGAGGCAGAGGCGGCATCCGCACCCGGTAAAGCGGCCGTCAGCAGTGCCGCCGGTGAGCTCGCCCCGGCTGCCGCTTCGGCGGTCGGCACGAAAACGCGACGAAAAGATCGTCCGAAAGTAAAGGGCGTTCGCCGCGGCGGTCGCCTGTTCACGATCGTGTTGATCGTGGTCCTGGCCGCCCTGGTGGGCGCAGGTGCCTGGTGGCTTGGATCGTTGCGCTATGTGCCGATGCCAGATGTCACCGGTCAAACCTTGGCGGCAGCAGAAGCCACACTGGCACCGCTGGAACTGAAGATTGCCGAAAGCGGCACCGAATTCAGCGAAACAGTCCCGAGCGGCGTCGTTTTGAACACCGACCCACCCGTGGGGGTGCGCGCCCGCACCGGCAGCACCGTTGCTGCGGTGGTGTCCAAAGGTCCTGAACGCTACAACGTGCCGCAGGTTCGCGGCACGTCCATCGAGTCGGCTACCAAAGCCATCGAGTCGGCCAATTTGGTGGTGGGCGGTTCTGAGTCCGTGTTTGACGACACTGTGCCAAATGGGCAAGTGACCGGCACTGATCCAGGTGAAGGAACGCCGCAGAAGCCAAAGACCGCTGTGACCCTGTATGTCTCCAAGGGCCCTGCGCCGGTCGCGGTTCCCAATGTGGCAGGCCAGAGCAAGGATCAGGCGCTGGCCACCTTGACGGAAGCGGGACTCAAGCCCACCACGGTGGAGGAGTACGCCGACACGGTCCCCGCAGGAAGTGCTGTGGGCACCGCACCGGTGGCCGGCACGCAACTCAAGCGGGGCGACCCCATCTCGCTGACCATCTCCAAAGGTCCGCCCCCGGTGACCGTGCCCAGCGTCACTGACCTCAAGAGTGCCGACGCCGTCGCACGACTACAGGCCGTGGGGTTCGTGGTGGTGCAGAAGCCGCTGGCCGGATTTGTCGCCCTCGATCGCGTGGTGTCCCAAGATCCTGCCGGGGGCACCAGCGCACCGAAGGGTTCTACGGTCACCATCACGATCGTGTAGTCATTGCCCGCTTACAATCCACCCCAACGCCATCGCGCACTACCCGCCCTGGCGTTGCTCGCAGCCACCGCAGCCTGGGGTTCCACCTTTGTCGTCGCCGCCGATGTGATCGCCGATCTGTCGGTGTCGGCTTTCTTGACCTGGCGTTTTGCGATCGCCACCGTGGTGCTGGTGGCGATTCGACCGCGGGCGCTCGCACGGCTGAGTCGAGCCGACCTCACCCACGGCCTGCTGCTGGGTTTGGCGCTGGGTGCGGGCTACATCCTCCAGACGTATGGACTCAAAACAACACCGGCGACCGTCTCTGGCTTCATCACGGGCATGTTCCTGGTGTTCACACCACTGGTGGCGTGGGTGACCTTGCGTCGGCCGATCCCGGCCTCGGCCTGGTGGGCAGTAGGAATCGCCACAGTGGGATTGGCCGTGATCTCCCTGCAGGGGTTGTCAATCGGCGTCGGGGAGCTGCTCACCCTCGGCGGGGCGCTGGCGTTTGCCTGTCAGATCGTGGGGTTGTCGCACTGGTCTACGACTCAGACGTCCTACGGTCTGGCGATTGTGCAATTGGCAGTAGTGTCGGTGGCGTGCGCGGTCATGATCCCGTTCGAGGCCGGCCCCACGGTACCGCCGTCGACAAAAATTTGGGTCGAAGTGCTGTTCTTGGCCCTGGTCGCCACAGCAGCGGCGTTCATCGTGCAGTCGTGGGCACAAGCGCAACTCGAACCAACCAGGGCAGCCATCATTCTCACCGGTGAACCGGTCTTTGCCGGAATCACCGGATTTCTGGTGGGAGAGGAGATCACGGTTCGACTCCTGATTGGCGGAGCACTGGTGCTGTTGGCGATGTACATCGTGGAACTTGGCCCGCGCCGCGGCAGTGAAGCGCGCGTCGCCCATCTCGAGCCGTGACTCGGGGTCAAGCCCACGCCGTCCCGTCGACCCTGACCACGCCAGCCAGGGGTCACACGTCGAGGTGGTACCCCTCGGCCTGCAGCAAAGCCACCTTCACCTGCGGACCGAACCCATAATTTCCCACTCCGCCCGCCGCTGGCACTACCCGATGACAGGGCACGAATGGCGCGACCGGGTTGTTGGCGCAGGCCGAACCAGCGGCCCGGGCCGCCCGCGGGCGGCCTGCCGCAGTCGCGAGTTGTCCGTAGGTGCGCACCTGCCCGGCTGGGATTTCCCGCATTACCCGCCAGACCTGTTGGTGAAATCCCACACCGTCGAGCACCACGCTCACCGAGTCGAAGGCAGCTGCATCGCCGGCCAGAAATCGCATCACCGCAGCCTGTACTGCGGGTTGCTCAGTCGGCTCCAGCGCACAGTCGCGCCAGCGATTAGGCAACTCAGCAAGCAGAGTCGTGAGCGGCCGAAAGCCGCTGGCAATCACCGGTCCTTCCGGCCCGGCAGGGCGATCACCTTGCGCATCCTGATCGGTCACCACGGCCAGGACCCCCATGGGGGTCTGGTATTCCGCTGTTCCGAGGACACAGACTTCAGACATCGCGGCGTTGGCCCAACATCTCCGCCACCAAAAACGCCAGCTCCAGGGACTGCTCCCGGTTCAGCCGCGGATCGCATGCTGTCTCATAGCGATCCCCGATGTGGCTTTCCTCGATGCCACCGGTGCCGCCGAGACACTCCGTCACGTCGTCCCCCGTGAGCTCGATGTGAATCCCGCCGGGCACGGTGCCCAGATTTCGGTGCACCTCGAAGAACCCGCGCACCTCCGCCACGATGTCGTCGAAGAAACGGGTCTTGTGGCCGCTGGCGACTGCGCGGGTGTTGCCGTGCATGGGGTCACACACCCACACCACCTGGCGTCCGGTCGCCTCCACCTTCTCCACCACGGCGGGCAGTACCTCAGTGACCTGGCTTGCTCCCATGCGGGTGATCACAGTGACACGTCCGGGTTCCGCATCTGGATCCAAGCGTTCCACCACAGCAGCGGCTTCCTCGGGACTTGCGGTCGGGCCGAGTTTCACCCCCACCGGGTTGTGGATGCGGGCGGCGAAATCGATGTGCGCGCCATCCAAATTGCGGGTGCGTTCACCCACCCACAAGAAATGCCCTGAGACCGAATAGGGCAAACCGGTGCGCGAATCGATGCGGACCAATGGCCGCTCGTAGTCGAGCACGAGTGCCTCGTGACCGGCATAAAAGTCCACTCGGCGCAGTTCTTCCGGGTCCGCACCGCAGGCCTGCATGAACTGCAAGGCCCGATCAATGTCACCAGCAAGTCGTTCGTAGCGCTGGCCGGCGGGGCTGTCGCGCACGAAGTCCTGGTTCCAGGCATGCACTTGCCGCAGATCCGCGTACCCGCCTTGGGTGAATGCGCGCACCAGATTGAGCGCCGCGCTGGAGGCGTTGTAGACGGACACCAGGCGCGCTGGATCCGGGGTGCGCCCAGCCGGGGTGAAGTCCAGGTCGTTGACCCCATCACCGAAGTAGGACGGGAGTTCCAGCCCGGCGCGCACTTCCATCGGCTGGCTGCGCGGCTTGAAGTATTGCCCGGCCACGCGACCGATCTTCACTACCGGCAAGCCTGAACCATAGGTGAGCACCACAGCCATCTGCAGCAGGGTCTTCAGGCGCGCTCGGATCGAATCGGCTGTGTTAGCCGCGAAAGTCTCCGCGCAATCGCCCCCCATCAGCACGAACGCCTCACCTGCGGCTACCGATGCCAACTCTTGACCTAAATGGTCGCTCTCACCGGCGAACACCAACGGTGGTGCGACGGCTAGTTGCGCCTGCGCGGCCATCAGCGCCGCCGACTCCGGCCACGTGGGCTGCTGGCGGGCGGGCAGCACGGGCCAATCCTGCACCGGGGTCATCACGAGACCGTCGGGTTGCACACTCATGGGGCAAGGGTAACCGCGGGCACCGACATCGCCCGCGGCACCTACGGTCCGCTTCTACTGTTGTGCGGACGTCGCTGGCGCCTCGTTGTGACGGTCCGCCGCCGCTTGGGCATTTTCGGCGGCGATTTCGGCGAAGAAGGCCTGTTCAGCGCGCTTGCGCGGATAGGCCACCAGCACCAGGACCGTGGCGCCCACAGCCAACACCATGGCGATGGAAACCGCCCAAGTCTTACCGTCAACAAAAGCTTGACTTGCCGCGCTGATGATCTGATTACCCACATCGGCCGGGTAACCGCGGGCGACCTCCTGGGCACCTTCGAAGGACCCGAGCATTTCTTGGGTAGCTGCCGTGCCCAATTCCGCCGACTGCGTCGGGGTGAGCGTGTTCAACACCTTGGTGAGAGCTGCGCTGTACGCCACTGCCAGCGCACTACCCATCACGGCATTCATCACCGAGCCACCGAAGTCCCGGGTGAGGTCGGTGAATGCCGATCCCATGCCGGCCCGCGAAGCCGGTAGCGAAGCCATCAGAGACTTCGACGCTGGGGTAATTGACAGGCCAACGCCCACGCCCACCAACGTGTATGCGAACAACACGTGGAAAGTGGCCACTGAGACACCCCAAAACACCAATATCCACAGGAAAGCCAGCACCAGCGTGGCCAGACCAGCCGCGAAAGTGATGCGACTGCCCTTGGCCGCCATCAGCCGCGCGGCAAACAGCGAAGAGATGAACATGAAGATCGGCATCGGCAACTGCATCGTCGCGCCCTCGAGTGCGGAATAGCCGAGCACATTCTGAGTGAACTGCTGGCCGATGAACATGGTGCCCATCAGCCCACCGAAAGTCACCGTCCCCGCCGCAGCCGCCACCCAGAAAGTGCGAGCTTTGGCCAAATTGAGATCGACTAGAGGTCGTGTGGCCCGCCGCTGCCGAACGAAGAACAACACGATGGCCACCACCGACACGGCGCCGGCGATGCCCACCTCACTCCACCGGTAACTGGCAATGTTCTGCAGCGCCACCACCAGGCCGGCCACACCGATCACACTGAGGACACCCCCGATGTGATCCACCGAACTGGCGTCCTCGCCGGCATGGGCGGGTAACACCCACCAGCCCAGCACGAGGTCAATTGCCGCCAGCGGCACGGTGATGAAGAACACCGAACCCCAGTCGAAACGCTCCAGCACCAGCCCACCGAGTAGCGGCCCGAGCGCGGCGAATCCACCACCGATCCCCGACCACAACGCGATCGCTTTGGTCTGCGCCCGTCCCGTGTAGAGCGCCGAGACGATCGACAGCGTGGTGGGGAAGAGCAAACCAGCTGCTAATCCGGCCAGGAACCGCGCCCCGATCAGCACTTCCACATTGGGCGCCAACGCACTCAACAGAGCCGTCGGGATGGAGCAGAAGGCCCCGATCTTGAACAGCAACTTGCGTCCGTAGCGGTCGCCGATCGCACCGAAATACAGCACCGAACACGCCAGACCCAACGTGAACATATTTGCAACTGCCGTCAGCTGCGCTTGGGTCGCGCCCAACTCCCTACCAATGCTGGGCAAGGCCACATTGGCGATGCCAAGGTTCATGTTGGCCGTCACAGCACCCAAAATCAGTGCTGTGAGCACGAGGCCGCTGCGGGCCGGCGAGGTTCCTGCTGGGGTGCTGACCAAGCCAGCGCCGGTGTTGGTGGACACGGGTGCATCATGCCACTGCCGAGCGTGCCGCGACCGATATCTCGGTCACTTCGCCCGCTGCCCGGTTGCCACGCATCAGGGCTCACTCACGACTACGGTGGGCCCATGAGCATTCTCGCCATTGACGTCGGCACGACCGGCGTAACTGCCCTGCTGGTCTCTGAAGACGCCACCATCGTGGCCCGGGGATATCAAGAGTTCACGCAGTACTTTCCGCAGGAGGGGTGGGTCGAACACGACCCCGCCGAGATCTGGACTGCAGCCCTGGCGTCCTGTGAGGCGGCGATGGCCGGACACGAGCCGCCTACGGCCATCGGCATCACGAATCAGCGCGAAACACTTGTGCTCTGGGATCGGGAGACCCTGAATGCACCGATGAAGGCCATCGTGTGGCAAGACCGGCGCACGGCTGGCATCTGCGCGCAGTTGCGCGGCGACGGTTACGAGGACATGGTCTCCGAACGCACAGGTTTGCGGCTGGACCCTTACTTCACTGCGACCAAACTCACGTGGGTGCACGACAACGAACCCCGGGTGTGGTCGGGGATCGCCGCAGGTCGTACCGCCGCTGGAACGGTGGACTCTTACCTGATTGCGCGGCTAACCCGCGGGGTGTCGCATGTAACCGATGCCAGCAATGCCAGCCGGACGTTGTTGTACAACCTGGCTACCGGGGACTGGGATGAGGAGTTGTGCGAACTGTTCGGCGTGCCGCGTTCGGCGCTGCCTGACATCGTGCCGTCCTATGGCGAGATCGCGATGACCGAACCAAGCGTGTTTTTCGGGTTGTCGATCCCCATTGCCGGTATCGCAGGCGACCAGCAGGCCGCGCTGTTCGGTCAGGCTTGCTTCTCGCCTGGTTCGAGCAAGTGCACCTATGGCACCGGGTCATTCGTGTTGGTGAACACAGGTGACAAGTTGGTACGCTCGCAGTCTGGCCTGCTCACCACCGTCGCCTGGCAACACCCGGATGGCTCGCGGGAGTTCGCATTGGAGGGCGCGGTATTCGTCACCGGCTCAGCCGTGCAGTGGCTGCGCGACGGGCTGGGCATCATCGACATGGCTTCCGAATCCGAAGAGTTGGCATTGAGCGTTCCGGACAGCGGCGGCGTGGTGTTCGTGCCCGCGCTCACCGGCTTGGGGGCGCCGGATTGGGATCCGCATGCCCGCGGCGCCATCTTCGGGATCACCCGCGGCACCACCCGCGCGCACATAGTGCGGGCGACGCTGGAGGCGATCGCCTATCAGGTGCGCGATGTTGTGGATGTGATGACGCACGAGTCGGGTGTGCACTTGCCGAAGTTGGCTGTGGATGGTGGCGCTTCGGCCAATAACTTCCTCTGTCAGGTGCAGGCCAATCAACTTCAGGTGCCGGTGGTGCGTCCGATGATTTTGGAAACCACGGGTCTGGGCGCGGCGTTCTTGGCCGGACTCGGAACTGGCGTGTGGTCGTCGATGGCGCAACTAGCCGAGACTTGGCACGAGGATGCCCGGTTCACACCGGGTGCCCAAGACGCCAAAGGCCACCGGCATTGGCGGACGGCAGTGGAACGATCAAAGGGCTGGGCTGCGCTGGACTAGGCAATACACGAGCCGGGCATCTGCGTGTCTCGTCACACGCTCAAGCCAAGTCCACGTACCGAGCACCGGGAGTAACTGATGCTGTGAGCAGCGTCGGCAGTTCCGCGCGTGAGGTGTCCGCATCTCGATGTGGGAGCGACACCGACGTGGGAACTACACCGACGTCGGCGTGGCCGTCACGCTAGACCCGAGTTTCTTGGCCCGCGCCGCATACATATCGACGTACTCCTGACCGGTGAGATCCATCAGTTCGTACATGATCTCGTCAGCCATCGAACGCAGCACAAACCGATCGTTTTCCATCCCGGCGTACCGACTAAAGTCCAACGGCTTGCCGATCTTGATCCCCACTCGCATGATCTTGGGGATCTTGGAACCGATGGGCTGGATGCGGTCGGTATCGATCATGGCCACCGGGATGACCGGTACCCCGGCTTCCAGCGCCATCCGGGCGACCCCGGTTTTACCTCGATACAGCCGGCCATCCGGCGAGCGCGTGCCCTCAGGATAGATACCCAGAAGTTTGCCCTCGCCTAAAATGCGCATGCCGGTGGCGATGGCATCATCGCTGGCGGAGCCGCCAGAGCGGTCAATCGGGACTTGCCCCACACCGGTGAAGAACATCCGGGTAAAGAAGCCTTTGATGCCGCGGCCGTTGAAGTAGTCCGCCTTTGCCAGAAAAGTGATCCGACGCGGACACACCAAGGGGAGAAAGAAGGAGTCCGAAAAAGACAAGTGGTTACTGGCCAGGATGGCCGGTCCGTGCTCTGGAATGTATTGCAAACCCTCAACTTTTGGACGGTACAGCAGTCGCAGCAGAGGTCCTAACAGGACATACTTCAGCAGCCAGTACAGCACCGATTACTCCTCAGTCGTGTCTCACGGACGAACCGACGAACCGACCCCCCGATCACTCGAGAGCAGCCGCACGCGCGGGTCACTTCTGCATCGTAGAGCAGACGTGCGACGATACGACAGACTCGACGCCGAACTAGTACCCACTGGAAGGTCCGCCCGATGCCCCTGATTCCCGACGCAGAACCTTTTTATGCCGATGGCGGCGACACCGCTGTGTTGCTGAGCCACGGATTCACTGGTTCCCCTCGTTCGATGAAGGGTTGGGCGCATGCGCTGGTTGATGCCGGCTACACCGTGTCGCTGCCCCGGCTTCCCGGCCACGGAACATCGTGGCAGGAGATGAACAAGACTCGGTGGCAGGACTGGTATGGAGAGCTGGAGCGCGAATACCTTGATCTGCAACGACGCTGCAGCAACGTGTTCGTCATGGGTCTGTCGATGGGTGGGTCATTGTCGCTGCGACTCGCTGAGTGTCACGATGATCTCGCTGGCGTGGTGGTAGTGAACGCCGCAGTGCACACCGAACGGCCGGACCGTTTCCTATTGCCCTACCTTCGACACGTGGTGCCGGCTTTTCCGGGTATCACCAACGACATCAAAAAGCCCGGCGTAGATGAAGGCGGATACACCAAGATCCCCCTCCAGGCGGCGTATTCGTTGCAACAGTTGTGGGGTGAGGTGAAGAAAGACATCAACAAAGTCACCGCACCGCTTCTGATCATGCGCAGCGTAGAAGATCACGTGGTAGAGCCATCCAACACGGAGTGGATTCTGGACCACGTCCCGAGCAGCGACGTCACCTTCATGGAGTTGCGCAACTCCTACCACGTCGCCACCATGGACTATGACGCTGATCTCATCTTCGCTGAGAGCCTGGCCTTCATGGATCGCATTCTCGCCGCTCGAGTCTGACCTCTGGGACCCCAGCGATGGCCAGACCTGATGAAGAGCGACCCGAGTTGGTCGCTCTCATCGATCTTCACCCCACCGACGCGGCTACTGTGCAAGATGCCATGGCCAATGTCGGTCTGGAGGCTGTGCCCTACCGCCTAGGTGTGGAGTCTGAGGAGTCCTCCGTTGGCCGACTCGTGATTCGCCTGTACGTGCCACGTGCGCAACTACGCGACGCCCGTTCCGTGGTGTGGGGAGTGCTGCCGGAATACCGTCCGACGGGTGCGCAGGGTATCGATGCCCCAGCAGCAGCGGACAGCGCTGACGCTGATCGGGCTTTCGCTGAGATCGTCGCCGGCTTGCGCTCGGACGGATTCAGTGAACCGACAGCGCCGCCGAGACCACCTCCACCTGACCCTGAGGAGCATTTCCACCCTCCCGTTCCCCCGCCGATCCCTCGACCCGCATTCGCCACAGTCATGGCCTGGCTGGCGATGGTGGTCGGGTTGGTGCTGGCCGGCTATTCGTTACCGCGGGGCGGCGGCACCTTAGGTGTGTTACTGGGCATTGCGCTCTTCTTAGGCGGTTTCGTCGCTGTGATCGCACGCGCCCGCAGACATCGCGACCACGATGATGACGGCGCCGTGGTTTAGCGCGAACTGCCTCTTGCATGCTGGACCCTATTTGATCAGCCGCACCGGGTCGCCGGCCATTTTGGCGATCCACGTAGTGGCGTCGAACACCTCGGAGGCGGCGGTCACACGCACCCGCACCCAACATCGCGACTGATCCGCGTCGCTGGGACATCGATAGTCCGGCGGAATCGGAACGGCGAAGTACACCCATTGGCCATTAGTCACCGCACTTTCGGCCTTCACGTTGCATGTGGCGCTGTCTTCAGTGATAGCCCCCGAAATTGCACAGGGCCCCAACGGGGTGTCGGAGTCCGGGCTCAGCAGTGTGACATCCACCGGCACAGCGGCATCGCCGATGTCGAACACGCCCACCTCCAACGTGCCGCCAGCGGTGGAGGAATCCAATCTCACCAAGTGGAAGGTGGACTCGCCTGCGGTGAAGTTGGTGTACACCCCCATGCGTTCCCGGGCCACCACCGAGACCGCCCCGTCGAGCATGGTGCCGGACTGGTCGGTCAACCATGCCCGCAGCGCAAAGCGGTTGGCACCACTGCCTTCGCTCGTGGTGACCCGCACGACATAATCACCCGGGTTCACCACTGTCCCCGGACACAAATCAGCCCAGCGGTGAAACTGTCGGCGCAATTCCATACCCTCGGCCCCACCCGTGCCAGGTGCCAGCAGTTGGGCAAAGGAGGTGGTCAGGCCGTTGAATCCGGGTGCGACGGTGGCCGGGCACAACAACTCCCCCGGCTCCGTCACGCTGATATCCGGGGCCCGCACCTCGAACGTGGTGCGCATCTGCAACGCATTCGGGTTGGCATCTGCGTATGGATATGGCTGCTGGGTGTCGCCTGCGCAGTAGTCGGTGGGCAGTGGCGCATATCTGGTGTTTACCAATTCCGGTGTGACGTTGACAAATTCGTTGGCTAGGACGGACTCGGCACCGGCAAGTGGCACTGCCAAGCCAGTTGGCGCAGATTCATCGAGAATCCCAATGCAACGGGGTCCAGCCGGCGCCCACGCCAGGTCGTAACCCTGAACTCGCAACCGGCCAGGTTTGGTGACCCGCACGACGTAGGTGTATCCGTCCGGCCGGAATTGCAGATTCGCTCCCGGTGGCGTTGGGCCTGCCCCGGTGGGTGCGCATTGTGCAGTGGCCTTCCCGAAACTTGGCCACACGCACCAGTTGCTGGCGTAGGCATCGCCGAAACCTTTATCTAGCGACGGCCCAAAGATTCCGGTCCAGAAACGACCTGCGCCGGCACACGCAGTTCCCCCGACCGGCGCCTGGTCGGCTCCGCCCCCGAAAGCTGGCATGTCTTCCCGACCAAACACATTGCACGGGCTCCCGAGGACCAGCGGGGCGGTGTAATCGGCTGTGGCCGTGCGGGAGACAGTGTTGTCGGGCACGCCGAGGAGCCCGGCGAACACATTGTGCACGACTGCGCTCATCGTCACTTGCAGTTGTGTGGGACGTCCCGGGGGCACTGCGACAGCGATCGTGGAGTCGGCGGTGGCTTCATTGCCTGAGTTAGCCCGAGCAATCCGCGTGGCCTGAGCAATCGCTTCGGCCTCGTTTCCCGGCAGGTGCACCACTCCGGCCAATGCAGCAGCATCCGCGGTGCGCTGAAGATCTTGAGCGGCCACGTTCAAGCGGGAAAGGTCGATTCCAATCGCTGCCGCCCCGAACAAAACCGGCACCAATGCAATCGCCACGATGATTGCCGCCACACCATCATCACGACCTGATCGCCGGAACCTGGTTCGGCTCAGGCGCTGCATTGCTGCACCTCGGCCACCACCGGCTCAAACGTCATCACTGCACGTCGAGACATGTTGGTCTCGCCGATGATGCCCGCCGAAACGGGCCGATGGGTGGCAACCACGCGCACGCCGACCGCATCTGCGTTGCCCACACACGCTTGCACGTCAGTCGCGGGCCATTGGCCTGCCACCGGCACCGGCACCCCATCTTGAAACTGAAAGCGCACACACGCTTGTGGGCATTCGGCGGGAAATGAGGTCGCCCCCTCCGGCCCTGGATATCCGGCACTGTTGGCCCGATACACCCATACCTCCTGCAGATCGGCCTGGGACATGCCCGTCCCCGACTGCACCACTGCGGTAGCTGCATCGGTCGCGAAAGACTCAATGCGTGGCTCTGCCGAGGCCACCCGAGCGGCGCTGCGCGCAGCCGAGGTGAGTCCGACATCCGCGCGCAACAACATCCCCACTTCCACAATCCCGAGCAACAGCACCACCAAAAGTGGCAACACGATGGCCGCTTCGACGGCCGCGGCTCCCGCCTCGTGGTGCGTACGCGACGACTTGTGCAGCGGGGTTGGGTGGTAGCAGTTGACCGGCAGGCTTCCCCGCCTACCGCGTGCTACCACCCAACCCCAGTCGCCCAGGATGCTTCCCCCCATGCGTCCTCCCCCTCCAGGCGACGGCTGGTGGCTCATCGAATCGTGAGCACACCAGCCACTCTAAAGGACTTCTTCGAATGCCTCAAAAAGTTATCCACAGGTGCGGCACGCGCCCGCAGCGAGTTGCCGTTCAGGAGTACAGCCGCTCCACCGCGACGGCGAAGTCCGACATCACGACGTTGCGTTTGAGTTTCATAGACGGTGTGAGTTGACCCGAGTCTTCCGTCCAGTCCACTTCCAGAATCTCGTAGCGTTTGATGGCTTCGGCGTTCGACACCGCCCGGTTGGCTTCGGCCACCGCAGCCCCCACGGCTTCCTGCACCTGCGGATGAGCAGCCGCCTCGGCCAGCGTGAGCCCCGCGGGCAGCCCATTGATCCCGCTCCATGCAGCCAATGCCTCCTGATCCAGCGTGATCAGTGCCGCCACATACGGGCGCCCGTCTCCCACCACCATGCACTGACTGACCAAGAAGTGGGCGCGCAGTCGGTCTTCCAAAACCGCTGGTGCCACATTCTTGCCCCCGGCGGTCACGATGAGTTCTTTCTTTCTCCCTGTGATCCGCAAGAAACCCTCATCATCGAGTTCACCTATGTCACCGCTGTGGAACCAACCATCGGCCCCGATCGCCTCAGCAGTGGCCCGCTCGTTGTGCCAGTAGCCGGGGAACACCTGGCCACCGGAAATCATCACTTCGCCGTCCTCGGCAATCCGCACGCCCGCGCCGGGAATCGGTCGGCCCACCGACCCCACTTTCACACAGTCGGGACGATTGATTGTGGTGGCGCCGGTGGTTTCCGTCAGACCATAGCCCTCCAGAATCGTGACCCCGATGCCTCGGAAAAAGTGCCCCAACCGCTCACCCAGCGGTGCTCCGCCGGAAACGGCATAGGAAACTTCCCCGCCCAGTGCAGCCCGCAGTTTGGCGTACACCAGTCGGTCGAACAGGGCATGTTTTGCGCGCAACAGCAAACCCGGGCCGCCTCGCTCCACGGACTGGCTGTAAGCAACGGCGACATCGACAGCGGTGGCAAAAATCTTGGACTTGCCGGCCGCGGCCGCCTTCTGTTCGGCTGAGTTGTACACCTTCTCGAACACCCGGGGCACGGCAAGTAGGAATGTGGGACGGAACGACTCGAGATCGGCCAGGATGCTCTTGATATCCGAAGAATGGCCCAGCACGGTCCCGGAATAGATGCATCCGACCTGGATCACGCGCCCAAATACGTGCGCAATGGGCAAAAAAAGCAACGTCGACGAGGTATTGGTGAGGAACAACTCCGGCATGGAATTCACAACATTGCGCACGTCAGCCATGAAATTGCTGTGCGTGAGCACGCAGCCTTTCGGCCGCCCTGTAGTCCCGGAGGTGTAGATGATGGTGGCCGTGGACTCCGGGGTCAATGCCGCTCTACGGGTGTCGATTTCATGGTCCGGGACGCTGGCGCCCGCTGCGCTGAGTTCCGCGATTGCACCTTGCTCGAACACAAACTCCTGCACCGGCATCGGCAATTGGGTACGAGCCTCGGCGAACACTGACGCATGACGCTCGTTCTCCAAGAAGATCGCAACCGCCGCCGAGTCCTGACAGATCCACTCCACCTGCTCCGGCGACGAGGTCTCATAGATGGGCACTGTCACAGCACCCGCGTACCAGATTGCGTAGTCGGCGAGGGTCCACTCGTAGCGGGTCGCCGACATCAACGCCACCCGGTCTCCGGGCCGAACCCCTTTGGCCACCAGGCCCTTGGCCACGGCCATCACTTCGGCCCGAAAGTCCGCGACGGTCACCGAGTGCCACTGTGTGCCTTCCCGACGACGCAGCATCACCACATTGGGATCTTCGGCAAACCGACGCTCAACGTCGTCGCATAAGCTGCCCGAGGTGGGCAGTGGGACCAGTGCGGGTTCAACGATCGTGCGCATGTTCGCTCCAGGTTCGCGCGGAAAACAACACAGGACAGGTGGCTGTGGGGTCAAGATAGGACCAAAGGCCCTACCAGGTAAAGAGTTCAACCAAGATCCCCGTTGCGAACTTCTGACGTGGCACGCTCGTGGCATGGCTGAAGTTGACCTGGTGGATGAAACGTTCATCGCAGTCCCACCTCAACAACTCGCGCCGATCGTGGCCGACCCCGCCATGTGGCACACCTGGTGGCCGGACTTGGAGCTCGACATCTTCATGAACCGCGGCAACGAGGGGATCCGATGGTCGATCCGAGGTGCATTGGTCGGCTCGTGCGAGATCTGGTTGGAAGCGGTGCTCGATGGCACGCTTGTACACTATTACTTGCGAGGTGCGCCGCCAGCTGCACACACCGGTCTCGCCCAACCTTTCCCAGATACTCCCGCTGGATGGCGGCAGGCAGCCAAACTCCGGGCAACCCGCGCAAAGGAGTGGAAGGCGCATGTGTGGGCGCTCAAAGATCGCTGCGAAGGTGCTCGCCGACCGGGGGAACCGCCGGCAGCAGCATCCGCTGTTACGTCGTCGATCGATGAATCCAGCATGCGAACCCCCTCTGACAGTAAGTAGGGTCAAGGCGACGAAACCAACCTGAGCACGTCTTGACGAACCAGGAGCGACCATGCCATCGCGCACCGAGGCGAGTATCGACATCGCGGCGCTACCACCTGCCATCATGGAGGTCATCGCCGATTTGCCGAACTACCCAGAGTGGAGCGAGGGCGTGAAAGCCGTAGAGGTGCTCACCCGCGATGCCGCCGGGTTGCCTGCCACCGCGCACTTCACCTTCGATGCCGGGCTGATCAAAGACAACTACGACCTCACCTACACCTGGAATGGCACCCACTCGGTTTCGTGGCAACTCAGCAACGGTCACGTGATCAAGTCCATGGATGGCACCTACACGCTGGACATCATTGGAGATCACACCAAAGTCAGTTACGAATTGGCAGTGGAGCTCACGGTACCGATGATCGGTGTGATGAAACGTATGGCGGAGCAGACCATCATCGACACCGCACTGAAGGGACTGAAGAAGCGTGTCGAAGGCTGACGGTTCCACCCCAGATCAGGATCCCGCGCAGGCAGATGACACGTCTCCTGGCGACCACTCGGAGCAGGCACCCGATTCCAAGGTGGGTGATGATCTGCCCTGGTGGCGCGCTGGCGATGCCATGTACGCCGGCGCCCGACCGTTGTTCGACCCAGCCGCACCGCCGCAAGCCCCGGACGAGCCAGATGCCGACGAGCCGCCATCTGCGGAGTCAAAGACCACCACCGGTTCCGGTCCACGCGCGTCTGCGCCCACCCCAGACTCCGCGGGCAGCACAATCACCGAGGCGCTGAAATTCGCCAGTGCGATCGCCGCGTGGTCGAATGAAACCGGCCTCACCGACACTCTGCAGTCACTGTGGGAAGAGGCAGCAGTGGCCATGACGAGCGCGGCCGCTACTGCCGCACCAGCGGATAACCCGCACGATTCCGCAGCAGCGGAGACTCCCGCACATACTGGTGACAGCGCCGACGAGACCAGGAGCGCCGACGCGCCCCCACCCGTGCATTTGCGGATCGTGGATTCGGACGATGAGTCGACCGCCGTCACCTGCGACTTTTGCCCGCTGTGCCGCGGTTACGACGTCCTGCGCCAAGTACAACCGCAGATGTCCGAGGGACTAGCCGAAGCGATGGCGTCACTCACCGCAGCATTGAACCTGGCGATCGACAGTCTGACCAACTACCAGCAGCGACCCTAGCCACAGTTATATAGCTTGCACACAGCGAGATAATTGCACACTGCACCAGTGGGTAGCGTTCACTGAGCGCACGCACGGAATCCAAGGAGGATGTTGTGAAGCGGGAGACACGATCATGAGCCTCACTGTGGGAGTGGACATTGGGGGCACCAAGATTGCCGCCGGGGTGGTGGATGAGCAGGGCAAGATCCTGACCAGAACTCGTCGTCGTACACCCAGCCGTGATCTTGATGCAGTGCAGAACATCGTGATCGAAGTGGTCAACGAACTCGCAGCCCGCCACACCATCGAGGCGGTGGGAGTGGGTACCGCCGGTTTCATCGACGCCACCAGATCGCGGGTTTTGCTCGCCCCGAATCTCGGCTGGACCGATGCCCATCTGCGGCTCGCGGTGGAGCGCGGTACCGATCTGCCGACGGTGATCGAAAACGATGCCAATGCGGCGGCCTGGGGGGAACGACGCTTCGGCGCCGGCCAAGGCGCTCCAGACATGATCGCCATCACTGTTGGTACCGGCATCGGAGGTGGTTTGATCTTTGACGGCGCGCTGTACCGCGGAATGCATGGCATGGCGGCGGAAGTCGGACATCTCACCGTTGAACCTGGCGGGCGCTCCTGCGGATGCGGACAGCGCGGCTGCTGGGAGCAGTACGGCAGCGGCAACGCCTTGGTGCGGGAAGCTCGCGCGTTGGCTTCAGATGAACGATCGGATGCTGCCATCTTGCTCGATCTCGGAGACGGCACACCAGAGGGCGTCCAGGGCGCTCACATCACCGAGGCAGCCCGGCTCGGGGACCCCGTGGCGCTGGATTCGTTCGCGATCGTGGGCCACTGGCTGGGACTGGGGATGGCCAGCCTGGCAGCCGTGCTCGATCCCGAGGTCTTTGTGATCGGCGGCGGCGTGAGTGAAGCCGGCGACTTGCTGTTCGTGCCCACTCGAGCATCGTTCCTCAAGCACCTTTCCGGTCGGGAGATTCGGGAGGTTCCTGAGGTGAAACTGGCTGAACTGGGCAACGACGCCGGGATCGTCGGGGCGGCCGACCTCGCTCGCACCTGAACAGCCATCGAGGACTCACTTTTCGGGCCTGTGGATAACTCTTTGCCGTGATGCCGCACACTGGCTAGGCTGAACGCGGTAAGGGGAACCACGACCGAGGGGGGTCACGATGACGTCTGTGCTATCCGCTCAGCCGCACGACCAACATGGATATCCGCAGAGTCACCCATCCGATATGGGTGCCGTACTCACATTGCTCACGCCCACCGGCGGGATGGGGGCAAGCACCCTTGCCGCCAACCTGGCGGTGCGATTGGCGGCCAAATGGGGAAACCTGACATCGCCGGTGGCATTGTTTGATGCCGACTTGGCATTTGGGTGCGCCACTTCCATGGTCGGTGCACGCCCGCCGCACACGCTCGCCGATCTCCCGCGCCAGGTCACCGGGGAGGTGCTCTCGGCGGCCGTGCAAGAGATGGACTGTGGGATCCACGTGTTGGCTTCCCCCAGTGATCTCATCGTGGCCGAGAGCGTGGTGCCCGCTACTTGTGCCCGAGTAATCAGGGTGCTGGCGGAACGTCACGCGGCGACCGTGATCGACACGGCGCCCGGCCTGTTCGAACCAACACTCACGGCAGTGGATCATGCCGATCTCGTACTCATCCCCGTCGTGGGCACCCCACACGCCTGTCGGGCAACAGCCATGGTGATGTCCACGCTGCGGCGCGTCGGCGTAGCCGAGGATCGGATTCGCTTGGTGGCCAATCGAGTGGGGGCGCCTCACGCGATGTCCCCCTCGCAGATCGCAGATGCCTTGGCCACTCGGGTGAGTTGGCTGATTCCGGACTCGCCTGATGTCATCTTGGCCGCGCGCAAAGGACGGTTGCTGGCCTGGGATTGGCCCGACCATCCGGTTTCGTTGGCCCTGGATCAGCTGGCTGCTGACGTCGCGGACATGGTCGGCGGCCCGAATTCGCGGAGTGATGCAGGCAGCTCGCGCGACGGCTTACGGAGAGCAGCATGAGTCTCGCTGCGCGATTGGCTCGGACTTCCGGATCGCCGGAAACCTTCCCAGCCCAGCCAACGGAGATGGCGTCGTCGGCTAGGACAAATGCTGGTCCGGGAGTTGCGCCTGGGCGAGAAGTAGGGGCTGGGACTGACCTCTATGCCGCAATCAATCGGTCAACCCCAACAGGCGCCACCGGCACTCACTATTTCACCGCTGCTCCCGCCGGTTCGGCCACGCACGGCGGAGGAGTGTCGTCGGCGGCTGCTGCGCCGTCTGCCGGCTCGGGAGTCGACCAATCACATCCAGCGGGCCAGCCTTCCCGACCGCTGTCCCCGTCCACTCCGCCAGGCCCACCACCTCCGCCGGCCCCGCCTGCAGCGTTGGTGCGCGATGTGCGAGCGGATGTGGTGCTGAGTCTGGGCGCGGATCTCAATGAGGGCCGACTCGCCGAGGGCGGTATTCGCAACAGAGCCGTTGTCGCAGCTCAGACTGCCTTGCGGGAACGGTCCCCGGAATTGCCAGTGGACGTGCGCGACCGGGTAGTGCTTGAGGTGCTCGATGACATTCTCGGGCTGGGACCGCTGGAGCCGCTGCTGCGAGATAGCAACGTCAGCGAAATCATGGTCAACGGTGCGGGCACCGTGTACGTCGAGCGCCGCGGTGTGCTCCAACACGAGCCGGCGGCTTTCCGCGATGAAGCCCACCTCCGCCGCACGATTGAGCGCATTGTGGCCCGAGTCGGGCGCAGAATTGATGAGTCATCTCCGATGGTGGATGCCCGCCTGGCAGATGGCTCTCGCGTGAATGCCGTGATTCCACCGATCTGTCTCGACGGGGCGGCATTGACCGTTCGCAAGTTTGTCGCCGACGCCTGGAGCATGGACGACTTGATCGGATTTGGCACCCTGAGCGCAGATGCAGGCGGCTTCTTGGCGATGTGTGTGGCTGGCCGCCTCAACGTGCTGGTGTCGGGCGGAACAGGCACGGGGAAGACGACCTTGCTCAGCGCACTTTCGGCATTTGTGCCTGAAGGCGAACGGCTCATCACCATTGAGGACGCCGCGGAACTGCGGCTGGATCACCGTCATTTGGTTCGGCTCGAGTCGCGACCGCCGAGCGCAGGGGGTACCGCCGGGGTCACCATCCGGGATCTGCTGCGCAACGCCTTGCGCATGCGACCCGACCGCATCATCGTTGGCGAAGTTCGCGATGGGGC
>CAZVKB010000002.1:0-71134 GCA_964627505.1 uncultured Actinomycetes bacterium
GTAGTGATCTGGCACAACAGTTTCGTGCAGATTGCCGCCATTGTCGCGGGCTGGGCGCTGCTGTTGGCGCTCGTCGGTGTGGTCACCGTGGCATTCACCAAGGACACACCGGTCGTGGACGCAGATGCCGCATTCGAAATCGACATTGCCTGAACCCCTTGGGTTTATTCGGGTGGGCGCAGTCGTGTGGGCAATTCGGGGGAACCTGCGCCAGTCGTCAGCGCCACAGCATGCCGCATGGCTGCCCGGGCTCGTTTCCGATCCCGGCCCGCGTCGTAAGCCAACGACAACCGAAACCAGGCCGCTGGATCCTGAGGTGCGGCAGCCACCTGGGCTTCGGCCACGGCGAACTCTGCGACCGCGGCATCCGGTTGCACCCGACCAGCGGGGGTGCGCGGAAGTTCCGGCGGCAGCGCTGCATCACGTGCCAACTGGTCGGCCAACTTCTGCACCTGTCCCGCGAAACGTACCTCCCGCCACACCATCCACACTCCGAGCACCGGCAGCACCAGCACCACAAACCCAAGTGCCACTGCCACCGGATCGCCGGAGGCGATGAACCGCACAGCCTGGGTGCCCATCAACACCATGTAGGCAATAGCTCCCACCGAAATGAGCAGCGCCCACCTCCGGGTGTTCATGGCTGACTACAGACCTAGCAAGTCGTCAATGCCTACAGTCAAACCCGGCCGCGAACCGACCGCCCGCACTGCCAGCAGCACCCCGGGCATGAATGACGCCCGGTCGAATGAGTCGTGCCGAATGGTGAGCACCTCACCAGCTGACCCCAACAGGACTTCTTGGTGCGCCACCAGGCCACGCAGGCGCACGGCGTGCACCCGCACCCCGTCTACGTCCGCACCCCGCGCCCCCGGCAACTCGGCGGTGGTGGCATCCGGCGACGTGCGCCCACCACGCGCCGCCGCTATCCGTCCGGCAGTCGCCACAGCCGTGCCGCTGGGTGCATCCACCTTGTCCGGGTGGTGTAGTTCCACAATTTCCACCGATTCGTAGAACGGTGCCGCAATCTCGGCGAACTTCATCGACAGCACTGCGCCGATTCCGAAGTTGGCGGCGACCACCACTCCCACCGTGGGGGACTGAGCCACCAGCGCACGCACCTCGGCTAAACGCTGCGGAGTGAAACCGGTGGTACCCACAACAACATGGATGCCGTTTTCGACGGCGAATGCCACGTTGCCCATCACCGCATCTGGAGTTGTGAAATCGACCAGCACCTCGGCGCGGGCTTTGATGATGGCGTGCAGATCATCGCCAACATCAACAGCGGCGACGAGCTCCAGATCCGGCGCCTCGGTCACTGCGGCGCACACCTGGGTGCCCATCCGGCCGCGTGCTCCTGCCACTGCCACTCGCATCGTGTCTCCCGTCAGTCGATGCTCAACGATCCGTCATCGGTTCGCCCCACGATGCTCAACTGCCGACCCCCGACGCAGAGTCGTTGCGCTACCTCGTCGAGGTCCCCGGGTGTGACCGCGTCGATGCGCGCCAACCGCTCCGAAACCGACAAGTACTCCCCCGTCACCAGTTCGGCTTCCCCCAGAGTCATCATGCGGGTGCTGGACTCTTCCATGGCCAGCACCAAACCACCTTTGATTTGGCCCTTGCCACGCGTGACCTCAGTTGGTGACAGACCATGCACTCGAACTTCCGCGAGGACATCGGCAATAACCTCAAGTGTGGTGTCCACCCGCTCGGGCATGGTGCCCGCGTACACACCAAAACTGCCTGCATCGGAATACGACGTGCTAAACGACTGCACTGAATAAGCCAACCCGCGGGCTTCCCGTACCTCTTGAAACAACCGGGAAGACATACCGCCGCCGACGGCTGCGTTGAACACCGCGGCCGCTGGGCGTAGGGGGTCCAACCGGGGCAAACCCCGGTAGCCCATCATGATGTTGACCTGCTCGATGTCCCGGAAGACGCGACGCTCTTGTGCGGTCTGGGTGGGAAAAGTCAACGCCGAACCGCGGCGGGCGCGCGGACACACGACATCGTCGGCCACAGCAATCTGGCCGGTCACGCTGGCCCCGTCGGATTGGGCTGCCGCCACCGCCTGCTCCACCGCGGCCACCACCGCGGTATGGTCCAGCCCGCCGGCAGCCGTCACCACCAGCGTCTGCGGTTGATACCACTGGTGGTAGTGCGCGGCGATGCTGTCGGCTGGCATCGCCGAAATACTCGCGGTGGTGCCGATCACCGGATCAGCCAGTGGCGTGTCGGCAAAAACCTGGGCTGCAAACAATTGCTGCACCGCATCGGCTGGATCGTCGTCGTGCATGGCGATCTCTTCGAGGATCACATCGCGCTCGGAGTCCACATCGGCGGGATCGATCAGGGCAGACAGCGCCATATCCATCAACACGTCAATGGCCAGCGGCACATCGACGTCGATCACCCTGGCGTAAAAGCAGGTGTATTCCTTGGACGTGAAGGCGTTGAGTTCCCCACCTACCTCGTCGATGGCGGCGGAAATGTCCAACGCAGTGCGCTTGCGCGTACCTTTGAACAGCAGATGCTCCAAGAAATGGCTGGCACCGGCGAGTTCCGGGATTTCATCCCGTGATCCCACCGGTGCCCACACCCCGATGGTGGCCGAGCGCGCACCCGCCATGCTCTCGCTGGCAACCCGCACACCCGCAGCCGTGACTGTGCGCGACAGCACGGTGCCGGCATCGGCGAACAGCACCCGGGTGTCCCCAGGGTGCTGTTCGCCGATTTCCGGAATGATGATCATCCGCGACCCACGTGCGTCGACCCGCCTATTCGGCGGCGTCTTCCAGCACTGGGGTCAGCGACAGTTTCCCGCGCGGGTCCACGTCCTTGATCTGCACCTGGACCTTCTGGCCGACGCTGAGCACATCTTCGACGTTGTCGATCCGCTTGGTGCCCGGCACCAGCTTCTTGACCTCAGAGATGTGCAGCAGACCGTCCTTGCCCGGCACCAGCGAGATGAAAGCACCGAAGTTGGTGATCTTCACGACGGTGCCGAGGTAGCGGTCACCGATGTTCGGCAGGGTCGGATTGGCGATGCCGTTGATGATGTCGCGGGCTGCCTCCGCCGCGGTACCGGATGTGGCACCGATGTAGATGGTGCCGTCGTCCTCGATGGTGATGTCAGCACCGGTGTCCTCTTGGATCTGGTTGATGATCTTGCCTTTTGGCCCGATCACCTCGCCGATCTTGTCCACCGGAACCGTCACCGAGATCACGCGCGGGGCGTGCTCACTCATCTCGTCAGGGGCGTCGATCGCCTCCAACATCACTTCCAGGATCGCCAACCGGGCCTCACGCGCCTGCGTGAGGGCACCGGCGAGCACGGAGGCCGGGATGCCATCGAGCTTGGTGTCCAACTGCAACGCCGTCACAAAGTCCCGTGTGCCAGCAACTTTGAAGTCCATGTCACCGTAGGCGTCCTCGGCACCGAGGATGTCGGTGAGGGCGACATAACGGGTTTCGCCGTCCACCTGGTCACTCACGAGACCCATGGCGATGCCGGCGACTGGCGCGCGCAGCGGCACGCCAGCGTTCATCAGCGACATCGTGGACGCACACACAGAACCCATCGACGTGGAGCCGTTGGACCCTAGCGCCTCCGATACCTGCCGAATGGCGTACGGGAATTCTTCCCGGCTGGGCAGCACCGGCACCAACGCGCGCTCGGCCAGCGCACCATGGCCGATTTCGCGCCGCTTCGGTGATCCCACGCGTCCGGTCTCGCCGGTGGAGTAGGGCGGGAAGTTGTAGTTGTGCATGTAGCGCTTGCGCGTGGTGGGTGACAGCGTGTCGAGTTGCTGCTCCATCCGCAGCATGTTCAGCGTCGTGACTCCCATGATCTGGGTTTCGCCGCGCTCGAACAGTGCCGAACCGTGAGCCCGCGGAACGACTTCGACCTCCGCAGCCAACACGCGAATGTCGGTGATGCCCCGACCGTCGATGCGCACCCGGTCCCGCAGGATCCGCTGCCGCACCAACTTCTTGGTCAGCGCGTTAAACGCCGCCCCAAGTTCCTTTTCGCGACCCGCGAATTGATCGGCGAGCGCCGACACCAGGTCGTCTTTGATGTCGTCGGTGGCGCTTTGCCGCTCTTGCTTGTCGGCAATCGTCAGGGCTACTTCGAGGCGTGCCGCCGCAAAGTCGGTGACGGCCGTGAGCGCATCGGGCTGGTACTCCGGGAACACCGGGAACTCCCGGGTGGGCTTGGCCGCCTGGGCAGCGAGTTCGGATTGCGCCCGGCAAAGTTCGCTGATGAAGGGCTTGGCCGCTTCGAGACCGGCTGCCACCACTTCTTCCGTGGGAGCGGTCGCCCCGCCCGCCAGCAAGTCCACAGTTTCTTCGGTGGCCTCTGCCTCAACCATCATGATGGCGACATCGTCACCCACGACCCGACCGGCCACCACCATGTCGAAGACTGCGCGCTCGAGCAGTTTGTGGCCTGGGAAAGCCACCCACTGATCGTCGATCAGGGCGACGCGGACTGCCCCGATCGGCCCGGAGAAAGGCAAACCGGAGAGTTGCGTGGACAGTGATGCCGCGTTGATCGCCACTACGTCATAGATGTGGTCGGGGTTCAGCGACAGCACCGTGACCACAACCTGCACCTCATTGCGCAGGCCCTTGACGAACGTCGGGCGCAGGGGCCGGTCGATCAACCGGCAGGTGAGGATGGCGTCTTCGCTGGGACGGCCTTCCCTGCGGAAGAACGAACCGGGGATCCGCCCAGCGGCGTACATCCGTTCTTCGACATCGACGGTGAGGGGGAAGAAGTCGAAGTGCTCTTTGGGGTGCTTGCCAGCCGTGGTGGCCGACAGCAGCATCGTGTCGTCGTCGAGGTAGGCCACGGCCGAGCCGGCAGCTTGCCGAGCGAGCCGACCGGTTTCAAAGCGAATGGAACGCGTGCCGAACCGACCGTTGTCGATGGTGGCAATCGCGGTGTAAATATCAGGACCCTCCATGGGTTCCTCCTTCGAGTGGGACCCGGGGGCCGTACCGGACGATCATCGCGAACCGATCTTCGATCGAGGGCTCCGTGACGCATCGCGCCGCGGAGGCCACCACCGAGGACCGAAGCGAGGGCCGTCGAGGTACCCCCGGGTGGGTGAGACTACGTGTTAGCGGCGCAAGCCGAGGCGCTCGATGAGCGAGCGGTAGCGTTCGATGTCCGTCTTGGCGACATAGTTGAGCAAGCGCCGCCGACGGCCGACGAGCAGCAACAGGCCGCGCCGGGAGTGGTGATCGTGCTTGTGATCTTTGAGGTGCTCAGTGAGGTGCGAAATCCGGTGCGACAGCAGTGCGATCTGCACTTCTGGGCTGCCGGTATCCCCCTCGTGCGTGGCGTACTCGGTGATGATCGATTGTTTTGTTGCTGCATCCATGACACATCTTCCTCTCGGACGCGGCACTGTTCCCAAACGTGAATGTCGTGGGGTGCGTGGATACGCGAAACGGCCCACCGGGCGTCCGTCCAGTGGCCGTCGCAGGCGATTCTAGCCCACAGCCGGGTGCGCAGCGCTCACAACCCTAGGAGTCGCCGCACCGTCGCCACATCAGCGGCCATCTTGGTGATCAGTTCCTGCTCGCCGCGGAAGGTGACCTGGTCGCGCACTTTGGCCACAAAATCGATGGCCACATGAGCGGAATACAGGTCGAAGTCGGCCGGCGCGTCGAGCACGTAGGCTTCCACGCGCCGTTCCGCACCCCCAAAGGTGGGGTTGCTGCCCACGCTGATGGCTGCGGGCCACGCCCGAGCGTTGTCCGTGTAGGGGGCCGTCACAAGCCGGCCGGCGTAGACGCCATCGCCGGGGACAGCTGCCAACGTGGTGGTGGCCAGGTTTGCGGTGGGGTAGCCCATACTGCGTCCGCGTTGGTCACCGATGACCACTTCCCCTTCGACGCGATGCGGGCGGGCGAGGGCGCGGGTGGTCGCAGCGATGTGACCGTCGGCGACGAGGCGCCGGATCTCCGTGGAACTGATCGGCACATCCGGGCGACCCACGAGTTCTTCTCGCAGCAGCGGCACGGCATCCACCGTCATCCCGCTCGGCGCCCCGAATTGGCGCAGCGCTTCGACGTCCCCGCTCGCCCGGTAGCCGAAGCGGAAATTCTCCCCCACCACCACACACGAGGCGCCGAGGGCATCGACAAGTACATCGTGGACGAATTGCGCCGGGGACAGGCGTGACATGTCGGTGTCGAAGTCCAACACCAACGTGGCATCCACACCCAGACTCTCGATCAGCAGCAACCGCTGCTCCAAGGTGGCCAAGCGCAGCGGTGGATGCTCACGGACCACCTCCGCTGGGTTGGGAGAGAATGTCACCACCACCATCGGGTGGCCACTGCGACGCGCATCTGACAGCGCGCGACGAATCAACAGGCGATGACCGCGGTGCACTCCGTCGTAGACGCCGATCGCGGCGATCGGGGCAATCTGTTCGGCCTGCTCGAGTCCGTACCACCGCTTCACGGGGTTATGTCCTTTCTCCGGTATGGGTAGGGCTCGGCGAAGACCACCGTTGGATGCAGCATTCCATGGTCTGCTCGGGCTTGACAGACCACGTCCCCGGTTGGACCGAGCACCAACACTGGCGTGGGTGTGTGGTCGGTCAGGGCGAGGTCGGCTGGTGTGGGCGTGGCGCGGCCATGACTGAGATCGGCGGCTTCGTCGGCTGCCACTGTGACTGTCGGAAGCCATGCGGGGGCTACGGCAGCGATGGTTCCCACGCGGGGATTGGCCGCGAAGTCTGCCATCGTCTGACAGTCCTCCACCGTGACCGGACCGATCGCGGTGCGGCGCAGTTCGATGACGTGCGCGCCCACTCCCAACACCGCGCCCACATCGCGCGCCAATGCTCTGACATAGGTACCTGATGAACACCTCACCCGCACTGCCACGTCTGGATTGCCGGGAGAAAATTCCGTGATCTGGAAATCGAATATGTGCACCGTCCGGGCGGGCAACACCACCTGTTCACCGGCGCGCACCCGGTCGTAGGCGCGCCGACCGGCCACCTTGATGGCGCTGACGGAACTCGGTCGCTGGGGGATCTCCCCGCGAAACTGCGCGATCGCCGCTTCCAGATCGCTGCGCTGCACGCCGCCAGCATCGTGTACCTCCACACTTTCGCCTTCGGCGTCATCGGTGGTGGTGGTTTCGCCAAGCCGAAAGATAGCTTCGTAGGTCTTGGTCTCGCCCGAGATGGCGCCTAACAAGCGAGTGGCGCGACCCACTCCGAGTACGAGCACACCCGTGGCCAGCGGGTCCAATGTGCCGGCGTGCCCAACACGCCGGGTTCCGAGGATCCGCCGGACTCGGGCCACAACATCGTGACTGGTCCAACCGGTTGGCTTGTCGATGCAGACGAATCCACCTGCTGCATCCAGCGCGACTGCTGGGCTCTGACTCATGGCGCGATCGGTGCAGCTGTGAGCAGGTCCAGGATTTCCGTGACGGCTGCCTTCGCCGTGGTGGCCTGCGCAGTGAAGCCCGCAGCTTGTCGATGTCCGCCGCCGCCTCGGGCACTGCACAGATTCCCGACGTCGGTCCCGCCCCGGCTGCGCATGGAGACCCGCCACACTCCGCGATCGTCTTGCTTGGCGATCACTGCGACGTCTGTGGCGGTGATTGCCGCGAAGTCGGTGATGATGGACTCCACATCGTCGTAGTGCACCCCGAACTCGGCTCGGTCGGCTTGGGAGATCACGCCGAGCAGCGCGCCCTGTCCGCCGGCCGCTTCGGGCACGACCGTGGCCGCCCCCAAGGTGCGTGCGGCCAGCCGGGCCACCGACAGCGACCTAGCAGCGAACAACTGCCGACCGACGTATTCCGGGTCCACGCCCTGGTCCAACAGGCCCGCGACGAGCCGATGCGTGTCGCTGGATGTGCCGGCGAAGCGGAAGCCGCCGGTGTCGCTGGCGATGGCGGCATAGAGGTCAGTGGCGATTGCCGGCGAGCTGGGCAAGTCGGCCCGCTCCAGGAGTTGCGCCACCAACACCCCGGCCGCCGGAACCGTGGGATCGATCAATTGCACGTCGCCGAAACCAGGGTTCGAGCGGTGATGATCGATCACCAGGAACGCCCGCGCGGCCTGCGCCAACGCCAGCAGCCGCCCAAGTCGATCTGCGGCCGCGCAATCCACGGCGATCACGGTGTCCGGCTGCTGTGGACAATCCGCCGGCGCCCGCAGCAACTCTTGGTGCGGCAGCCATCGCAATGACTGCGGCACCGCGAACGGCTCGGCGTCGAAGGTCGCACACGCCTGCACGCCAGCGGACCGCAACGCAGCCGCCAACCCCAGAGCCGAACCGAGAGCATCGGCATCAGGATTGATGTGACCAACCACCACGGCAACCTGCGCACCCTGCACGACGGCAACTGCTGCTTCCCAGGGCTGAGTGCTCGTCATTCCGGTTGGTCAGGCGCCCGATACGGGTCGGGATCGCCAGCGAACGTGGCTTGCGCGGCTGCGTCAGCAATTGCAGCGTCCCGCGCCGCAGCATCCCGCAGCAACTCCTCAATGTGCTGTGCGGTTTCCGGGACCACGTCTGGCTGGAACGTCAGTGTAGGAGTGAACTTCACTCCGGTACCGGCACCCACCTCAGTGCGCAGCATGCCGGTTGCCGACGCCAGCGCCGCAGCCGTGGCCTGCTGCTCCTCGGCATCGCCGAGGACCGTGTAGAACACGGTGGCATCGCGCAGATCGGCCGTCACCCGCACATCAGTGACAGTGACAAACCCCAATCTCGGGTCCTTCACTTTGAATTTCAGCGCTTCGGCCACAATCACGTGGATACGTTCGGCGAGGCGCCGGGCTCGGGCTTCGCTCATGCGCGGTCCTTCTGTCGCATTTCGAAGGTTTCGATCACGTCGTCGGTCTTGATGTCGTTGAAGGAACCCAAGCCGATGCCGCATTCGAAGCCTTCGCGCACCTCGGTAGCGTCGTCCTTGAACCGGCGCAGCGACTCGATGGAGAGGTTGTCTGCCACCACTGTGCCGTCGCGGACGAGACGGGCCTTGGAGTTGCGGCGGATCTCTCCGGATCGCACGATGCACCCGGCGATGTTCCCGAACTTGGACGACCGGAACACTTCGCGCACCTCGGCGGTGCCGAGTTGGGCTTCCTCAAACTCAGGCTTGAGCATGCCCTTGAGCGCGGCCTCAACCTCGTCGATGGCCTGGTAAATGACGCTGTAATAGCGCACGTCGACGTTTTCCCGTTCGGCGAGTTCCCGCGCCTTGCCTTCCGGCCGGACGTTGAAGCCGATGATCACCGCGTCGGAGGCACTCGCCAAAGTGACATCGTTCTCGGTGATCGCACCCACGCCGCGGTGGATCACCCGCAGGGAGACATCGTCGCCCACGTCGAGTTTGACCAGCGCATCTTCCAGGGCTTCCACCGAACCGGATACGTCACCCTTGATGATGAGTTTGAGTTCTTCGACCTCACCGCGCTCCACCTGCTTGAGGAAGTCCTCGAGCGTGCGTCGACCGCGCTGCTGGGCCAGTTGGGCGTTGCGTTCGCGAGCCTGCCGGGTGTTCGCGATCTGGCGTGCCACCCGGTCCTCTTCCACCACGAGGAAACTGTCACCGGCGCCTGGCACCGATGTCAGACCCAGCACCTGGACGGGGCGTGACGGGCCCGCCTGGGTCAGCATTTCACCCTTTTCGTCCAGCATGGCGCGGACTCGGCCGTGAGCGTCGCCAGCCACGATTGAGTCGCCGGGGCGCAGCGTGCCGCGTTGTACGAGCACAGTGGCCACTGGTCCACGGCCCTTGTCGAGGTGAGCTTCGATGGCCACACCTTGCGCGTCTTGATCGGGGTTGGCCCGCAGGTCGAGGGCGGCGTCGGCGGTGAGCAACACTGCTTCCAGCACCTCGTCGATGCCGATGCCCTGTTTGGCGGACACATCGACAAAGATGGTGTCGCCGCCGTATTCCTCTGCGACCAGACCGTATTCGGTCAACTGACCGCGAACTTTGGTGGGGTCGGCACCTTCCTTGTCGATCTTATTGACTGCGACCACGATCGGCACATCTGCCGCTTGGGCGTGGTTGAGCGCCTCAATCGTCTGTGGCTTCACGCCATCGTCAGCGGCCACCACCAGAATGGCGATGTCGGTGACCTTGGCGCCACGGGCACGCATGGCGGTGAAAGCCTCGTGACCGGGGGTGTCAATGAACGTGATCTTGCGTTCGGTGTCTGTGCCAGCCCGCGCGCGCACTTGGTAGGCGCCGATGTGCTGGGTGATGCCGCCGGCTTCGCCACCGACGACGTCGGTGTTGCGGATGGCGTCGAGCAGGCGCGTTTTACCGTGGTCGACGTGACCCATGACCGTCACCACGGGCGGCCGGGCGGTCAGATCGTCCTCATCGCCTTCGTTCTCCCCGAATTCGATGTGGAACCGCTCGAGCAGTTCGCGGTCCTCATCTTCGGGCGAGACCACTTCGATGTGGTAGTTCAACTCCGCACCGAGCACCTCAAGGGTGTCGTCACCCACAGATTGCGTGGCTGTCACCACCTCGCCAAGTGCGAAAAGGGCCGCCACCAGCGCAGCGGGGTTGACATCGATGCGTTCGGCCAGATCGGTGAGGGACGCACCGCGGGGCAAGCGGATGGTCCGACCGTCGCCCATGGCGATTTTGGCGCCGCCGATGGTGGGTGCGGCCATGTTGTCGAACTCTTGACGCTTGGCCTTCTTGGACTTGCGACTCTTGCCCCGAGGTCCGCCCGGCCGACCACCGAAACGACCGCCGGGTTTGCCGAATGCGCCACCGGGTTGGCCCGGGCGGCCAGGACCACCGGTGCCTGGGCGGCCACCGGTTCCCCCACCGCCTGCGCCACCGCCGGGTCGGGCACCGCCGTAACCGCCACCAGCACCGCCACCGCTGGGACGCGCGCCGGCTCCACCGGGACGGGCACCCGGACCACCGGGACGCGCACCGGGGCCACCGGGACGGGCACCCGGACCACCGGGACGCGCACCGGGACCACCGGGACGGGCTCCCGGGCCACCGGGACGAGCGCCCCGAGTCGGTCCGGCAGGCTTACGGGGACGCGGCGGCATCATGTTCGGATTCGGACGTGGGCCACCGGGGCTGCTCTCACCGGCATCGGGGCGAGCCGACGGTGCCCGCATCCCCTGGCTGCTGCTGAACGGGTTGTTGCCCGGGCGCGGTGCGCCCGCGCGCATCCCTTGGTTGCTGCTGAATGGGTTGTTGCCCGGGCGAGGTGCGCCGGGAGTGCGACCGGCCGCCGGAGTCGGCGTCGGTCGACCGGCGCCAGGCTGAGTGGGGGCGCTGCCGACCGGTGGTGTCGTCCCGGTGGCTGGTGCGGTTGGCGGGGCCGAGGGCGCCGGAGTCGCCGGCGCCGCGCTTGTGCTCTCGACGACTTGTGCCTCCGCTGCAAGTTGCTCAGACTCTTTGGTCGCAGCTTGCGGTGGTGTGGCGGCCGCTGTGGCCGGGGCGGGCTTGCGTGCGCCTGGCCTGGGCGCAGGTGTGGCCCCGGTTGCCGGCGTCATGGGTTTGCGCGCGTCAGGGGCGGCAGTCGACGTTTCTTGGGATGCCGTTTTCCGCGCCGACGGACTCGCGGTGGCGCCGCGCGGTTGGGCTGACGCCGGCGCGGCCGGTGTCTCGCTACCTGCATAGGCCGCCCGCAACTTCTTAGCGACTGGCGCTTCAATACTCGATGATGCGCCCTTGACGAACTCCCCCAGCTCTGAGAGCTTGGCGACTGCCTCTTTACTGGTGATGCCCAGTTCTTTGGCGACCTGGTGTACCCGAACCTTTGACACTTTTCTCCGTTCTGGCCCGGGTCAGATGTTGGCTCGAGCCGCTTATTGCAAGGACGTCATGACTGCCCGTTCATGGGGTGTTCATCCTGCGCTCCTCGTGGCAACTGATTGGTAGTGATACTGCTCTGCCCAAACCCGCTCCACCTCGGAGACATCGACGGAACCGCCGATCCGTAAGGCCCGGGCGAACGCCCGCTTCCTCACGGCGAGGGTGAGACAGTCGGCTTGACGATGGAGGTAGGCACCTCTGCCGTCGAGCACCGCACGTTGGTCGAGCACCACAGTGGCGCCTCGGCTGACGAGTCTGAGCAACTCGGCCTTCCCCGCCGAACGTCGACATCCAATGCACATGCGCATGGGTTGACGACCGATTGCCGGTTGAGCCACAGCGCAGTCTAGCCTGCCGTGGTCGCCGCATCCGTGAGCGGGTCGGTCTCGGTATCTGGGCGAATATCGATCCGCCAACCAGTGAGCCGCGCGGCCAAGCGCGCGTTCTGACCTTCTCGGCCGATCGCCAGCGAGAGTTGAAAATCCGGCACGATCACCTGGGTTTGTCGCAGTTCCAGATCCACCACTCGAGCCGAGAGTACGCGCGCGGGGGACAGTGCGTTCGCGACGTAGGTAGCCGGATCGTCGTCGTAGTCGATGATGTCGATCTTTTCGCCGTCCAGTTCAGCCGTGACCGCGCGGACCCGCTGTCCCATCGGTCCGATGCAGGCGCCTTTGGGATTCAATCCAGGCACCTCGGTACCTACGGCAATCTTCGTGCGATGTCCAGCTTCCCGGGCCACCGCGTGGATCACCACCGAACCATCGGCGATTTCCGGGGCTTCCAAAGCAAAGAGTCGGCGGACGAGATCGGGATGGCTGCGGGAGAGCACAATCACCGGCCGTTTTGTTCCACGGCGCACCTCGGTCACCACCGCTTTGATCCGGCGACCGTGTTGGTAGGACTCGCCGGGCACCTGTTCGGCGGCGGGGATCATCCCCTCGACCCCGGATCCAAGATCGACCAGCACTTTGGTGGGGTCGCTGCCCTGCTGGATCACTCCGGAGACCAGGGCGCCGACTCTGCCTGTGAAATGTGCGACCGTGGCATCGTCAGTGGCTCCCAACAGCCGCTGGCGAAGCACTTGGCTTGCCGTCGTCGCTGCGATCCGGCCGAAGTTCTTCGGCGTGTCATCGTACTCGCCGATCGCCTGCTCACCGTCGAATTCCATCGCCCACACCACCACGTGACCGGTTTTCCGGTCCAACTCCACCCGTGCCTGCTTGGCCGCGCCGGGCGTGCATTCGTAGGCGACGAGCAAGGCTTCTTCAATCGAGTCCACCACTGCGTCCAGCGATAGCTGCCGATCCTGTACAAGTGTTTTCAACGCGCCGACGTCGATGTCCATGGTGCTATTCCCCTGGCTCCGAAAACTCCACTTGGACTACCGCGCGGGCGATGTCGTCGTATTCCACCACCGCGCCACCGATCTCTGCCTTGCGCTTGCCGCAGTCCCCGATGCGACCGGTGAGTGCAGTGCCGTCGCTGAGGGTGACGGCAACTAAACGGCCCCGGTTGCGTTTCCAGTGCCGGGGCAGGGTCAGCGGGCGGGATACCCCGCGGGAGGAAACTTCCAAGGTATAAGCAGCGTTTCCGAAACTGCCGTCGGCGTCCAGCGTGTCGGATAGCGCGTGCGAGAGCGTTGCGAGGTCGTCGACCTTGACACTGTCGCCGTCGACGGTGACGACCACCACTGTGCGGCGACCCGCGGACCGCAGTTCCAGTTCCTCCAGGTCAAACCCAGCGGCCACGATGACTGGCTCTAGGAGCGCTGCCACCCGCGCTTTTTTGCCTGCCACGTCGATCCCTTTCACCGGTGCGGGGCGACTCCCCGCTATTGCCACGGGCGAACACCCGCGGCGTCCCAGCGTAGCGGGCGCCTACTCTGGTGCTTATGACCCCGACCCGTCCGCTCGCACGTCGGACTGTGCTTGGTGTCGGGCTGATCACGCCGCCGCTGGTGCTGGCCGCGTGCGCGGAACCGGCCACCAGTCGGCAGCGAGCGGCTGACCAACCCGTGCTGCTGGAGACATGGGCCTCGGAACTGGCGCTGATCGCAGCCTATGAGCAAGCGATCGCAATCCGGCCAGACCTCACCACGACTCTTGCTTCGATTGCCGAGCAGCATCGTGAACATGCGCAGGCAGTCGCACGCGACATCACTGCCCGGAGTCCGTCGGCCGCACCTGTTCCCAGTGTGTCCGCAGCCCCGGCAGATCTGGTGGCTGCGCTGCGGGACCAGGAACGCGCAGCGGCAGCGGCCCGCGCGGCCGCGGCAGTCCGGGCCAGCGGCGGCCCGTTGGCTGCTCTCTTATGTCTGATCGGTGCCTCCGAAGCCCAACACGTCGCCGAACTCGGAGGCATCGGGTGACCACTTCGCCGACACCCCGTACATCGTCAGCGGCACCAGGAAGTTCGGCCGAGTTCGCCGAAGCCCTCATCGCGGAGTACGCCGCGATTTTTCTGTACGGCAGTGCCGGGGCGCAGATGACCGGTACGGCCCGCTCTGCAGCCGCCGCCGACCTCGATGACCACCGGCGGGGCCGGGATTGGCTGCGCGCAGCGATGTTGGCGGCGGGGGCCAGTCCACCACCTCCGGCCCCCGCCTACGACACCGCAGGCATCACTGATGAAGCTACCGCTGTGGCGGCGGTCCAGCAGGCTGAATTGGCCCTCATCCCGCGGTGGGCTGCCCTCGGTGGTGTGGTCACCGGCGATCAGCGGGCGTACTGTGCTGGGCAGTGCCGAAGCGCAGCAACCCGCGCGATGCGGTGGGGGGCAGCAAGCGCGGCCTTCCCCGGCACCACGGCACCAGCGTCGCCCGCGGACTCAGCGCCGACGGCGGGTGCGGGCGCAGGCAGTGTCGGCACGGGCCCGGCGAGTACCGCCACGCCGTAACCTCACCCGCGCACTGTTGCGACGATCTGATGCACGGCATTGACCAGTTCCACATCGACTCGTTCGCCGCTGGCACGGTCCTTGATTTCCACCACACCATCTGCCAAGCGCTTTCCCACAACCACGATCGTGGGCACGCCGAGTAGTTCGGCGTCGTTGAATTTCACACCCACCGAAGGCCCCCGGCGATCATCGAACATCACGTCCAACCCGGCTTCGAGCAAGCCCGCTACCAGCACCTCGCTGGCCTCGAAAATGTCATCACTCTTGCCCGCCGCCACCACATGGACGTCTGCCGGCGCCACCGAGCGGGGCCACACGATGCCGTGCGAGTCGTAGTGCTGTTCGACAATGGCTGCGACCGCGCGCGAGACACCAATGCCATAACTTCCCATGGTGACAGTCACTTGACGACCAGATTCGTCGAGCACTTTCAGATCGAGCGCTTCGGCATACTTGCGACCCAACTGGAAGATGTGACCAATCTCGATGCCGCGATCCAGTGAAACCGGTGCCCCACATGAGGGACAAGGATCGCCGGGCCGCACCTCGGCGGCTTCCAACACGCCATCTCCGGTGAAGTCGCGTCCTGCGACCAAATGATGGACGTGGCGGCCAGGTTCATCGGCACCGGTGATCCAGCTTGTGCCGGGGGCCACTCGCGGATCGAGCAGATAGCGCACGCCGGTGGGCTTGGCTGCGCCGAGCACGCCGGGGCCGATGTATCCCTTCACCAGCGCAGGGTGAGCCGCGAAGTCGGCTTCTTCGAACGTGCGCACCTCAGCCGGGTGCACGGCTGCTGCCAGCCGTTTGAGGTCCACCTCCCGATCGCCGGGCAGTCCGATCGCCAGCGGCGTCTGGGTGCCGTCCGGCGCCACGAGCATCACGACGACGTTCTTCAAGGTGTCTGCTGCAGTCCAGGCGCGTTCGGGGTGGGCGAGGTCTGCCCGCTCGTTGAATAGGGTGACCAGGGTGTCGATCGTCGGCGAATCAGGAGTGTCTGCGACAACAGCCGGGGGCAGATCAGCCAAATCCACAGGTTCGGGCGGGGCGGTGGTGAATGCCTCCACGTTGGCCGCAAACCCGCACGCCGCACATCGCACGAAGGTGTCTTCGCCGTGTTCGCACGGTGCGAGGAACTCTTCGCTTTTCGACCCGCCCATGGCGCCGGCCTGCGCGGAAACGATGACGTAGTTCAGTCCGAGGTTGGCGAATGTGGACTGGTAGGCGCGGCGATGGGCGTCATAGGAAATTGCCAGACCCTCGTCATCGAGGTCGAAAGAGTAAGAGTCTTTCATCACGAATTCCCGACCGCGCAGAATCCCGGCGCGGGGTCGGGCTTCATCGCGGTACTTCGTCTGAATCTGGTAGAGCGACAGCGGCAGGTCTCGGTACGAGGAGTACTCGCCCTTCACCAGGGTGGTGAACATCTCCTCGTGGGTAGGGCCGAGGAGATAGTCCGAACCGCGCCGATCCTGCAGGCGGAACAGGGTGTCGCCGTATTCCCGCCACCGGCCAGTCTGTTCGTAGTACTCCCGCGGCAACAGGGCGGGGAAATGCACCTCCTGGAATCCGGCGGTGTCCATGTTGTCGCGCACGATGGCCTCCACCCGCCGCAGCACGCGATAGCCCAGTGGCAACCAGCTGAAGATGCCGGGCGCAACGCGACGGACATAGCCCGCACGCACGAGCAGGCGGTGACTGGGGACCTCCGCGTCGGCCGGGTCTTCGCGCAGAGTGCGCAGAAACAGCGACGACATCCGTAGCAGCACGGCTGATACCCCTTTCCAAGGTGAGAGGCCAGCCTATAGACCACCGCCACCACAATGTGGGCACGGTGGCGTGGGCGCAGGTGCGGGTCAAAAGTAGACGGTTGCCAGCGTGCCCACTTGGTGAAATCCCGCATGCTCATATGCCCGCAAGGCCGGCACGTTGTAGCTGTTGACGTACAAGCTCACCGTTGGAGCGAAACGGCGGGCGATGGCGACCGTCGCGCGCATGCCGGCGGTGCCGATCCCCTGGTTCCGCCGTTGTGGCCGCACCCACACCCCTTGGATGTGACAGGTGTGGGCGGTGACTGCGGCGATCTCGGCTTTGAACACCACACCATCAGGATCCCTGGCCAGTAGCAGCCGCTGATGAGCCACCAGCAGCGCGATCCGGGCCCGGTAAGCCGTAGCCGTGCTGCCGCGCAGTGGCGATACCCCCACTTCTTCGGTGAACATGTCGACCGAAGGCTGGTACAAATCGGTGACGTCCTCCGGTTGCGCGATGGTGACGCGCAGCGGTTCGGGCGCGTGGCTGGAGGTTGTGCCTGGCTGCAGCCCGCGAGTGAGCAACAGCGGTTGCTCAGGGCGGAGGTCTCGGGGTGGCCCCCAAGCCGGTGCCAATGGTGGCCAGAATTCGGCGAGCAGCCACCTCGGCCCCACAATCGACACGCATCGTCGCGGAAACGCTCCCACATGCGCTCCCAACGCTGCCGCAGCGGCGCCGGTGGCAGCGGGAGCGTCTGCTTCGGGCGCGCCACTGAGAGTCACGTTGCCGCCGACATGGGCTAAGGCCAGAAGGTGGCCATGGCGAAAGGCCCCCCACGTGTCACCGCCCGAGCGGGACACACCTGTCATCTGGAAACGCGCGATCAGCATGGCGGCAGCGATGGGGTCGGCGTCCAAGAGCGCTCTGACCACGGGCAGGTCCGAGTCGGTCAACCGCTGAATGTCCACAGTGGCAATCTAGACCGTTCCGGACGCACAGGCAGGCAGTCGAACAGTACCTGGACGGACCTAAATGTCCGACCTGAACCGCACGGACCCGACCGCGGATAACGTCGACGGTCGGCTGCGGAATCAGCCCGTATTCTGCAGCCCGGCTGCGGTCCCGTTGACGGTGAGCAGCAGGAGCCGGCGCCAAGCTTCATCCAACCGCCCGGCTGACCCAACCGGCGATGCCGAATCGGGACCTTCCGAGGTCGCACGCCCCGAATGTAGAGCGGTCAACGCCCGCAACTGCAGTTGCGACAACGCATCCACATAGGGCGCCCGCATGGCGACGGCCCCGCGCAGCACCCGTTTGTGCGCCAGCAACGTTGGTTGCTCCTGCACCTCCAGCAGATATGACCTGGTCAGGTCCAATTCGGCCAGGATCTTTTCGGTGATGTCCGGGCGATCACCGAGGGCGAGAAATTGTTCGGCCAGCTCCCGGTTGGTTTTGGCCAGGCTCATTTCCGCGACATCGATCAGGGCTGCGAACAGGGGCCACTCGCGGTAGGCCGTGCGCAGAGCAGCTGCATCTGCGACTGCCGCCAAGCCCGTCCCCAGGCCGTACCAGCCGGGGATGTTGACCCGCGCTTGGGACCAGGCAAACACCCAGGGAATCGCCCGCAGGTCGGCCAGGTCGCGGCCGGTGGCCGCGCCACTGCGGCGTGCTGGGCGGGAGCCCAATCGCAGGTCACCGATCTCCTCCAGTGGACTCACCGCGGCAACCACATCGGCAAAACCAGGTGTTTCCACCAGCGCCCGGTAGGCGGTTTGGGAAGCATCTGCCACCGTTGCGCCTAGCTCGGCGAACCGATCCGCAGCTTCGGAATTGCGCGCTGCGTTGGCTGGTGTGTCGGCGAGTAGGACGGCTGTGGTGAGCCGCTCCAGGTGGCGCTGGGCCAAGGTGGTGTCGGCGTACCGGGCGAATACCACTTCTCCCTGTTCGGTGACCTTCAGCCGACCGGCCACTGAGCCGGGGGGTTGTGCGGCGATCGCTCGGTGCAGCGGACCGCCGCCGCGACCGAGTGAGCCGCCGCGACCGTGGAACAGCGTGAGTTGCAGGTTGTGCCGGGCAGCCCAGGCCACCAGATTGCGCTGAGCTTGCGCGAGATTCAAGGTGGCGCTGGCCGGACCCACGTCCTTCGCGGAGTCGGAGTAGCCCAGCATGACTTCGACCGCCCAGTCGCGGTTGGCCAGCCATTCCTGCGTGCTGGACAGTGCAAACCAAGCGTCCAGGGTTGGCACGGCTGCTTTCAGGTCGGCGCCCGTCTCCAATAGCGGCACGACGTTGAGGCGCAGCGGCGTGTCCCCGACCGCCAGTCTGGCCAGTGCCCGGACTGCGACGAGATGCTCGGGTGCCTGGGTGAACGACACTACGAACGGACCACAGCACCGCTCACCCCAACGCTGCTGGAGCCATGCCATCACCCGGAATGTGTCGAGCACCTCCTTGGTGGCCGGTTCGCGCGGCTGCACGAACGCAGGCCAGCCGTTTACGGCGAGGGCATCGAGGTAGTGCGCATCATCGACTAGGAGGGCGGGGTCCTCGACGCCTGGAAGTTGGCTGACGAGGTCGAGCAGGGCCGCCCGGTGGACTTGGGAATGCTGGCGTACTTCGAGTTCGACCAGGTGGAAACCGAAGGTTTGCACCGACCAGATCAGATGTTGGAGTTCGCCGTAGGCAGCCCTGTTCGCACCGGCTGCATTCAGCGAGCGCTGGACTAGTGCCAGATCGGCCAAAAGTTCCTCTTGGTTGGCGTACGAGGATTCCCGGCGGCCATCCCGGGTGGCGCGCACACGGTCGGCGATGACCAGCATCTTCTGCCGATGGGGTTCGTGCGGTGAGTTCACCACAAGTTCCGCAAAGGCCTCTGGCCCGGCTACCGCATCCGCCGCCAAAGACTCCAGAAGTTCCCGAGCTGCCGGGGTGTCGCCGGCGTCGAGCGTCATGGTTCGGCCAACCCGGAGTACGGCCTCGTCCAGCCATGTCAAGGCGTGTTCGGCATGGGTGGCAACGGCCTGGCGGGTGACTTCGGCGGTGACGAAGGGGTTGCCGTCGCGGTCGCCGCCCACCCACGACCCAAAACGCAGAAAGGCGGGCACCGGAGAGGCGATCGCACCGCTCTCCTCGCCGATGAGGGTAGCCTCGGTGGCACGGTAGAGCCGCGGCACGGCTCGGAAAAGGGTGTGGTCGAACACGGTCATGATGGTTTCCACCTCGTCCAACGGTCCAGGCCGAGTGGCGCGCAACGCTGAGGTGCGGTACAGCAGGTCGACCTCTTCGAGCAAGCGTCTGCGGGCGACGAATCGTTCGTCCGCACCCACCCGGGGATCGGTGAAGCGGGTGAGTTGTTCGGCGATGCGGCGCAGCGCGGTGGCGACGGCACGGCGACGGGCTTCGGTCGGGTGGGCCGTCAGGACTGGGTGGATGCGCAATTGGGAGAGTTTGGCCAACACGTTATCGCCGGCTGCCGACACTGCGGGCCAGAGATCATCACCGGCATCGGCGTCTTCGGCATTTCGTTGTTGACCGAGCAAGCGAGCGCGATGACGCTCGTCGGCCAGATTCACGAGGTGCAGGTGGACGGTGAGGGCTCGGGCGAGACGCTCAGCCTGATCCAGATCCAGATCCTGGTTGGCAAGGTCGGCACGGAATGTGTCGAGGTGGGCGGCGTCGTCCTCAGAGGTGGCGAGTTGGTCGTGGAGTCGCTCAAGGTGTTCCGCGACCATCGGCCAACCGTCTTCGCGCAGTACCTGCGAAAGGATCCGAGAAAGCAGGAGCACCTCCATCCGCCGTTGGGCTTCCGGGTTACTGGTGGTGAGTGGAGCGCTCTCAGGCGTGGGCACGGTTCTCCTTTGCGAAGGTCGTGGACGTACCCGCCAACCGACGGGATCGCCCGTGGTAGCCAACCAGCGCCGGGGTGAATGAGGGCACCGGCGGGGTCGCTGCGGCCAGCCTAGCCACATCCGTCACATGAAGTAAACTTCAGGCGTCGCTCAACTCACAGACACTTCAGGCTCGCCTGCGCCTTCCATGGTCTCCGCTAAGCGCATCGCCTCGGCGATCAACGTTTCCACGATTTGCGCTTCTGGCACTGTGGCGATCACTTCCCCCTTGACAAAAATTTGGCCCTTGCCATTTCCAGAAGCCACGCCCAGGTCGGCATCCCGAGCCTCTCCCGGTCCGTTCACCACGCATCCCATCACCGCCACCCGCAGCGGAACATCGAGACCCTCCAACCCGGCGGTCACCTGCTCGGCCAGCGTGTACACGTCCACCTGGGCGCGGCCACAGGACGGGCAGGAGACGATCTCCAGCCCACGCTCCTTGAGGTTGAGCGACTCGAGAATCTGGTTGCCCACCCGGACTTCTTCGATCGGCGGTGCCGACAGTGACACCCGGATGGTGTCGCCAATGCCCCTGGACAACAACGCCCCGAAGGCCACCGATGATTTGATCGTGCCCTGGAAAGTGGGTCCGGCCTCTGTCACTCCAAGGTGCAACGGGTAGTCGCACCTCTCAGACAGCAACATGTACGCCTTGATCATCACCACCGGGTCGTGGTGTTTCACCGAGATCTTGATGTCCCGAAAGTCGTGCTCCTCGAACAGCGAGGCCTCCCACAATGCCGACTCCACCAGCGCCTCGGGAGTGGCTTTGCCGTACTTGGCCATCAGGCGTTTGTCCAGCGACCCGGCGTTCACACCGATCCGGATCGGGGTGCCGTGGTCTCTGGCGGCTTTGGCGATCTCGCCCACCTTGTCGTCGAAACGTTTGATGTTCCCGGGATTCACCCGCACTCCCGCACATCCGGCTTCGATGGCGGCAAACACGTACTTGGGCTGGAAGTGAATATCGGCGATCACCGGGATTCCCGACTTCCGAGCAATCTGCGGCAGCGCTTCGGCATCGTCCTGGCTCGGTACCGCCACCCGCACCACCTGGCACCCGGCCGCGGTGAGTTCGGCGATCTGCTGCAACGTGGCATTCACGTCGGCGGTCACTGTGGTGCACATGCTTTGCACGCTCACCGGCGCTCCCCCACCCACCGCCACCGGATGACGCGGATGGTCCAGCAGGATCTGCCTGGTGGGCCGCCGCGGTGCGACGGTGGACACGGACGGAATACCGAGCGCAATGGTCATGATGCTCTCCTCAACAAAGCGATACCCGCCATTATCGCCCCTGGGCCAGATGTCGCCTTGTCGAAGGTGCCGTGTCGTATAGCGTGTCGGTCATGTCTTCCACCCGTGGCCTGCGTCGTTCGGCGCATTTGCTGGGCACATTTCGCTTGGAGCAGACGCAGCCCGAGGTCTTTTACCGCGCGATTGCCGAAGACAGCATCGACCTGATCTCCGACTATGCCCGAGTAGGCGATGCCCTTGTGCTCGATGTCGGCGCCGGTCGGGAGCAGTTCGCAGAAGTATTCGCCGCCCACGGCGCTCGCTACATCGCCATCGACCCGGATGTCTCGCTGCTCGACGACACCCCGGCGAGTCGTTCCACAGTGGTGGGTGACGGCTACCACCTGCCGTTCGCCGACGGCAGCAGCGACATCACGTTCTGTTCGAACGTGCTGGAGCATGTGACGGATCCCGCGCGTCTAGTCGCGGAACTGGCCCGGGTGACTGCACCGGGTGGAGTCATCGCGGTCTCCTACAGCAACTGGCTGGGACCCTGGGGCGGCCACGAGACCTCGCCCTACCACTATTTCGGCGGGCACTGGGCAGCCCGCCGATATACCCGCCACTACGGGCACCCGCCGAAGAACCGTCTGGGCGTCAACATGTACGCGCTGTCGGTGGCGGAGGGCTTGCGAATCGCCCGCCCCACGCCGGGCACCACGTTGCTGGACGCGCGACCGCGGTATCACCCGGATTGGGCAACCTGGGTGCTCGCGATCCCCGGCCTGCGCGAGTTCATCACTTGGAACCTCTGGTTTGTCTTGCGTAAGGTATGACCCAAATGACCACCATAACCACCAGTGCAGGCACCGACAGCGACATTTCCAACCAGCAGGAGCCGACCGGCACACGCTGGTCCCACATCAAAGCGCTTGATGGCCTGCGGGCAGTCGCCGTCCTTGCCGTGATGATTTTTCACTTCGGTTCAGGCTTCCTCTCAGGCGGCTTTCTGGGGGTGGATCTCTTCTTCGTCCTCAGCGGTTTTCTCATCACCTCACTGCTCGTGGTCGAGTGGCGGCGTTGGGGCGGCATCGACATGTTCGCCTTTTGGGGCCGCCGCATCCGACGCCTGATGCCAGCCCTCATCGTCGTGACTATCTTCACGTTGATCCTGGCGTGGGCAATCGATCACCCGCGCGGCGGCAGCAACGGTTTTGATGCGCTGGCGTCACTGGTGTATCTGAACAATTGGAACCAGGTGATCGATGGTTCGAACTACTTTGACTCGTTCGTCGGGCCCTCGCCGTTTCTCCACACTTGGTCTTTGGCAATTGAAGAGCAGTTCTACCTGGTGTGGCCGCCGGTGTTGTTGGTGCTCCTGGCGAAGTGGCGCGGAAAGTTGAGCAACGTCGCAGTCGTCGTCATCGGAGTCGTGCTGTTGTCTGCGGTGCTCATGGCTGTGCGGTATTCCGATGCGAATCCCACCGTGGCCTACGTCTCCACCGACACCCGACTGCAGACGATCGGCTTGGGCGCTCTCATTGCCCTCTTCACCGCCGGAGCCGCCGGAGCGACGGCACCGACGTTCTTTGGCCGGCATCGATTCTTGGCGCAAGTGGTCTCCCTGGCCCTCATCGTCGCTCTGATTATCGGTTTCGCCACGGTTGATGGGATGGATCCTTGGATGTATCGGGGTGGCTATCTGCTGTTTGCCGCCATCTCTGGACTTCTGATTTGGGTGGTGGTCACAGCACCCAGCACTGCGATCTCGCGCGCATTGTCGATTCGTCCAGCCGTAGCGATCGGTGTGATCAGCTATGGCCTCTATCTCTGGCACTGGCCGATGTACGTCTTTCTCACTCCGGAATCCACCCGACTAGACGGCGCAGCGCTGTTCGCCACGCGAACCGCCTTGACGTTCGCTGCCGCCATCGGCAGCTATTTCGCCATCGAACGGCCCATCCGTCGGCGGGCAGTCCGGGATCGGTTCGGTCCGCGTGCGGAAACGGCGGTGATGGTTGTGGGTGTGCTGGTGGCCATGGCCATTGCGGTGACCACACTGGCCACACGCCCAGCCGTGGCCAAGGACGGCATGTCTGTGGCCACCTCGTCGAATGCAACCTTCGGCGCCACCCGCACACTGCTGTACGGCGACTCTGTGACATTCGCCATCAACAAAGACTTTGACGAGGCAGCACACCCGAACATCGATCCCGTTGCCAGTTCCTGGCTTGGCTGCCCCTCGTTGCCGCTGACCCAGCGCATCGAAGGCGTAGATGAGCCTCCGCGGGACTATTGCCAAAAGTGGTACTCCACCTGGCAGCAGACCATGGTGCAGGCCAATCCGGACGTGGCGTTGATGTTCGCCGGACAATGGCTGATGTTCGACACCGTGAAAGATGGCGAAGTGCTCGAGTTCGGTACCCCGCAATGGCGGGACTACATGACCGCGCAATGGGATGCCTACATCGGACCGATGACCGAACAGGTTCCCACTGTCGCCATCGTGAATGAGCCCTGTTACCGACTGTATGCCGGCGGTGGCTCTTTCCACGCCTCGATCCTCAACGACGATCAGAGAATCGAGACGATGAACCAGTTCCTGGCGGACTATGCAGCCGAGCGAGGACTACCCATCGTGGATTTCTACGACTTCCGCTGTGGCCCTGGGAAGGATCCCGAAATCATCGGCGGAACTAAGGCCACTGACGACGGCGTCCATCCCACACCCGAAGCAAATCAATACATCTGGGATTGGCTCGCCAGCGAGATCACCCGCTTGTCGCAAACCCAAGACACCTGAGATCCAACCGCCGCCGCACCGCGAACAAGTCCAACCGCCGCACCGCAACCGGTTCCGCTCACGGACTAGTTCCAGTCACGGACTCGGGCTCCGAGCAACTTCCACCCGGCGATTCAACCCGAAGGTGGCAATGCCGGCGATACCCACGATCATCGAGGAGCCCACCAAACCGGCCGCCAGCAGGCGCTGTCGCGAGGTGGCTTGTTGACAACTGGCAGTTGCCCGCGGGGTGCTGGTAGTCGCGTTTCCGCAGATCAGTGTTTCCCCTGTGGCACCTGCCACGGTCACGGGCCAGTAGACAGCCACTCCGGCCCACATCAACAGACACAGGACTATCGCCAAGGAGAGTTTGCTACCCCGGCTGAGGACCGCCACATCCCGCTGCGACCGACCGGGTGACGGTGCCGCAGACTCAGCAGCCCTGGCTGTGTGGGCGGACACGCCGGGACTCGCTACTCCACTAGACTCTGGCACCATGCTGTCTCTCTCCCACCGGTCGAACGGGGTGTCGTCCCCAACGGTTGTATCGGCCCGGGAGAAACTTGTCTACGCCGTGCTCGGTCTACTTCTACTCTTGTTGCTATTCACGAGTCAACGCGGGCTCTTCACCCCTGATATCAAACCAGAGGTTTACCTTAACCCGATCCTACGGCTGAAACTGGACCTCGGCACCTGGCTACCCAACCCCAGTTTGGGCACATCGAATTACAACATGGGTCTGGCCCCGTATGACGGCCTCAACGCCGCGCTGCATGTTGCGGGCGTTCCGCCGGAAGCGGCACCTCGAATCATTCGGTGGGTCTTCTATCTCTTGGGTGCGTGGGGCGCCGTGAGGCTGATTCGCACCCTGGCACCCGGCGCGGACTCGCCGGCCCTCAGGTTGACCACGGCAGTTGTCTTCGTGCTCAATCCCTACTCTGTTGTGGCTGGCAGCACGGCTGCGATTCTGATCCCCTACACGCTGTTCCCATGGTTCCTGGCAGCCACCATCAGTACCCTGCGCAATCGTTCTTGGCGCTCGGCCGCCGCTGCCGCGTTGCTGTTCGCCGCGATGACCGGAATGAATGTGGGGGCTGTGCCGCTGTTGCAACTCGCTGCGCTCCCAGCACTTGTGGGCTGGTTACTGTGGCGCCGCGAAATCACTGTCCGCCATGCGCTGGCAGGTTTGACCAAACTCGCCACGCTGAGTGTCGGGGTGTCGCTGTACTGGCTGTTGCCCTCGGTATTTGCCGCAGGAGCTGCCACCACGGTTATCGACAATTCCGAAACTCTGACCAGCGTCGCCAGCACCAGCAGTTGGTCTGAAGTATTGCGTGGCCTTGGTCTTTGGCCGCTGTATGGGCAGTCGATCAGTGGCCCCTGGCAACCAGGTTTCGTCCCCTATCTCGCCGATATCGCCGTAATCTTGGCCTCATTCGCGGTCTTGGTGCTGGCAATTTTGGGAACTGTCGTCACGAAGTTGCCGGTGCGCACATTGATTCTGGCGCTGTTCTTGGTGGTCGGCTCGGTGATGGTGGGGATGCACCCACCGGAACACCCCTCGCCCCTGGGCCGTCTATTGTTACGCGCTTTCGAAGCGTTCCCCAGCCTGCTGGCATTGCGCACCACCAACAAAGCCGGTGCCGGCGTGGCCCTCGCCCTCACGTTCGGGGTGGCTCTGCTGGTGGTCTGGCTCAGTCGGCGCCAACTCAGCGGGCTCATGCGAGCAACAAGTCTGACGATGGTGGCGGCGACCGTGCTACTGGCCTCACAGCCGGTGTGGGCAGGCCAGTGGTTCTTGGGTCGGTGGGCAATCCCGGACTACTGGCAGCGCGCCTCCAACTATTTGAACACCTCGCAACCAGGTCGACTGTGGTTCGTACCCGGCGAGGTGCTCGCCCACTACACGTGGAGCACTTCCAGTGTGGACGACGTCAACCTGTCGTGGTTCGGCAATCGGGAATCTCTCGTGCGCACCGTATTGCCGACTGAAAGTCCGGAATCCACCAACTTGCTGTTCGCCATCGATAATCAGTTGCAAAACGGCCGTGCCACCGGAAATTCGCTGTCCTACATGGCGGCATTGCTTGGGGCTGATCAACTGTTAGTTCGCAATGACACGAACTGGGAGGATTACGACGGCGCGGCACCCGACCAGGTGATGGCGCAGGTGCAAGCCGATCCGGGGCTGTCCCCCATCGTCGCTTTCGGATCTCCCGGCGAAAATGTGGACCTGCCGGTGACTGCCACCGAGCCGGCGCCATCCCCATTGGCGGTGTTCGCGGTTCCCGGTGCGCAACCACCCACACGGGCACTTCCGGAAGACGCCACCACCGTTCTGGTGGGTGATGGTTTGGGCATCATCAACACCCGATCCTTCGGATTGTTGCCAGCGGAACCGGTGCTGCGCTATGCCTACCAGTTGGACCGTGACCAAGCGCTGGCACTCACGGGGGCTAGCCACAGGTGGCTGTTGACCGATACCAATCGGCGAACCGAAGTCGCCTCCGGTCACTTACGCGACGCGGTCGGCCCGCTACTCACTCCGGAGCAGATCCCAGCCAGCACTCGGGCATTGGGGAGTGAGGGTGATCAGACTGTTGCCTACTACAAGGGAATCGATAGCCTCAGCGCATCCACTTACGGGGTGATGGGGCGAGGCGGGCTCTACGGCAACCCGAACTACGCAGTGGATGGCGACTCGAACACAGCGTGGGTCGCGGGTGTGTTCGCAGACGCTACTGGCGAATGGTTGGAATTGCGTTTTGACCAGCCGCAGCCGCTAGACGTCGTGCAGATTCAATCGCTGGTGACCGGGGAGAGCCGGATCTCCAGTTTCACCATCCAGGCCGATGAGCAAGCTCGGACTGCTGTGGTCCGCCCCGACGGCACCGCCACTACGGATTTCCGCGGGCTCACCAGCGACACGCTGCGCATCACAGTCGGCGGCGAAGACAACCCAGGCGTGAGCCCGGTCGGGATTTCTGAGCTCAGGATCGACGGTGTGGAGATCCAGCGCGGCGCCCGGCTGCCCCAAACCATGTCGGCCATCGCCGACCTCGATGGCGGGGCGTTCGCGGACGAACTCGCCACGAGCCCGATCGACATCATGATGACGCAGAGTTATGACTCGATTGGCCTGCTCGATGATCAGCCGGTGATGTTGCGGGCCTTCTCCCTGCCCGTGAACAAGACCTACCAGGCGCATGGATTCGTGCGACCGACAATCCCCGGCACGCTACCCATCCAAGACGAACGCGGCTGCGCCCGAATCGCCACATTGGATGGCGAACCGCTGTGGGCCGCCCCCCTCCTGGGAGCAGTGTCAGCCACGGATCCATGGCCTTTCACCACCTGTGACCCAGTCTTCGTCAGTGCCGGGTCACACGAGTTGGCACCCGTCCCGGAGACCAGCATCAACACCGTGGTGTGGCGCGACCAACTAGACCCGCAGGTGGCTGAACCCAGCACGACTGCCTCGGCCAAAGTTATGTCCCAATCCCCCACGGCCATGCAGATCGAAGTGACCAACCCCGACGGCGAGGAACTGTACCTGGCCTCCGGCATGAGCGTCGATCAACGCTGGCGCGCAAGCGTTGCCGGTGAATCACTGGGCGAGCCTGTGACGGTCAACGGTCATTCCATGGCGTGGGTGACGTCTCGGCCCGGCACATATGTTGTGGACTTGGCGTTCGCACCTCAAACCACCGCGGTGGTTGCACGATGGCTCTCTGTCGCGGTGGTGGCGATTGCGTTGTACCTGGCAGCGTTTGGACGCCGCCGCCCTGACTGGGCCTGTGCGCCCCCAGCGGGACGCTTGCCGTGGTTACCCAATCCGTGGACAGTCGCCACGCTAGGCACCGTCTGGCTGTGGCTCACCCTGGGTCCGCGCGGCGCCCTGGCTGGTGCGGTGTTCGGGCTCCTCGTCGGCACTCGCCTCCTGTCCGCAGTCACCGTGACATGGCTGGGCATCACGATGCTCTGCGCCGTCCCGCTGGCCTGGATCATCGGTAACACTTCGGTGTGGGGACTGGTGTCGCCGACGCTGGTATTGGGCAATCCGCTACCCGCATGGCTGGCGCTGGGCGGCCTCACGATCGTCACGATGGGGATTGCCCTGCACGCCTGGGATCGTCGACCCGTACGATCTGACACCACGACTGGCCGTGAGGATGTGAGCGTTCCCTGATGGCAACGAGCGCAGAACGACCGAGCTATTGGCAAGCTGATGCGCCACACTGCGAGGCCTGCGGGAGCCCCTACCTGGCTTGGCAGATTGCACCGCTGTGTGTGTTGTGGCGCTGTCCGCGATGTGGACATATCGAGCGTGATCTGGCGTTGGCCCCGGCTGGGGCGAGGCCGGAGGCGATCGGCGGAAACGTGCATGCGGACCCGCTGCGCACCCGCCTCACCGCCAGCCGTCTTCGCCGCCATGTCCGGGGGCGTGATCGCGGTCGGGTCCTGGAAATCGGTGCCGGGGCCGGCGGGTTAGCACGACTGCTGGCCCCCCAAGCATCGTCATATGATGCCTTGGAACCGTTTTCCGATGCGAGTATCGCTGCCGAGATGGCCGCTCTGGGCGTGAATTGGCAGCAGCTCGGCGTGACCGAGGCGGAATTCCCACCTGCGAGTTTCGACCTCATCGTGGGCATTCATGTGGTGGAACACATCCACGACATCGCCCCGGCATTGACCCGGATGTCGCAATGGTTGGCCCCCGGCGGAGTGCTGTATGCGCTCACCCCCAATGCCGACTCGGCCGCACTTCGCACTTTCGGAGCTGATTGGTGGATGCTCGAAGATCCCACCCACCGGCGCTTTTTCAGTGCCGCATCGGCCCGGATCATGTTGGAGTCGTCTGGATTCACGCGAGCGGTGGTCCGCCCTGTCGTGACGGACTCCCTGATGTGCGAACCCGCTTCCCTAGCCCGTCGTTTGGGCGCCCGCGGGGTGAGTAGCGAGGCAGACAAACGCGTGATCGCCTTGGGCTTGGCTGCAACTCCTGGACTTATGGCCTTGCGTACTGTGCGCCCACGATGGTGCGCCGCCATTGAGATCATGGCGGTCAAGGGAACTCCCGCGGAAGTATCGCCATGACCAGGTCCATCCTCTGGATGTCGCTACAGGATGAACGACCACATCGGGAATACCACTGGCTCTCCCGTATGCCCGATACCAGCGTGACGGTCGCCGGTGGGCCGCCACCGTCACCGGCTGATGGCTGGATCCCCCGCGACTACCGGCGCCTGACCCGGCGCTTCACCGAAGCCGTCTCGCTGTCGTGGATGGCCAAGACGGCCACCCTCCCAGGCAGTTTCGATTGGGTGGCGTCGCTGGAACTGTGCTCGCTGGTGTCAGCTCAAAGTGCCCAGGTGGCCCGGCGGATCGGCGCCAAACACGTGGTGACGATCTGGGCGAATGACCCGGAGTTGATGTTCTACCGACTGCCGCCCTATAGCCTGGCTACCCGCGCTACTCGGCATGCGGATCTCTACCTGAACTTCATTCGCGCCGGGTACGACCACTGCCTGGCTCTCGGGCTCCCGGAAGAGCGATGCTTCTACGTGCTCCCTGGAGTTGATACCCAGGCATTCACGCCGGCGAGCACCGCTCCGGACCGGCCGACTCTCATGTTCGCCAGCGGCCTGGTGCCGAAGAAGGGCATCGAACTGATCCTGCGCGCTTTCGTCGATGAGGTGCTACCCAGCCGACCCGAGGCACTGCTGCGCTTCATGGGTGCAGGTCCGGAAGTCAGCCGGGTGCAACGCGCCGCGCTACGACACCCGCACAACATCGAACTGTTGCCGCCTGGCGGCCAGGAAGATGTGGCGGCACGTTTGCGGGAGGCCACCGTCTTTGTGACTGCCCCGGTGGCGCAGCGTCGCTGGAACGAGCAATACGGCTTGGCGTATCTGGAAGCGATGGCCTCAGGACTCCCCATCGTCACGACCATCACGGGCACCAACCATGAAGCGGTCCGGCCACCCAACATCCGCACCCGCCACGATTCCCGTGATTTGGGGCAGGCTTTGCTGTATCTGATCGACAATCCTGCGGAAGCCAGCAGAATCGGCGCCTACAACCGACGCCTGGCGATATCGGATTTTGATTTGGACACACAATGCCGACGGATGGGTGAGGTGTTCGACACCGTCGAAGCCCGAACTGACGCTGCACCCGGCTAACAACTGACCGACCCCCGCTCCCCGCAGCCAGCGGCTGGGAGGAACGGGGGTCGGCTTGCGTCGGGAAGCGGTTACGCGCCGCCGGTGAGTTTCTCACGCAGGGCACGCAGAGCTTCGTTCTCTTCTTCGTCGAGGGCACCCGAGGGTTCCGCCGGCGTGGACGAGTAACCGGTGCCGGCAGCGGCAGCAGCCGCGCTCGCTGCTTCGGCGTCGGCCTTGCGAGCTTCGGTGATCTGCTCGCGGTGCTGTTCCCAACGGGCATATGCCTCGTTGTACTGGCGCTCCCACTCGGCCCGTTGGGCGTCGTAGCCCTCCAGCCATTCGCCGCGCTCGGGGTCGAAGCCTTCCGGCCCCACGTAGGCACCGTTGTCGTCGTAGGACAGCGGCATCCCGTAGAGGTAGGGGTCGAACTCCTCCACCTCGTCGCCGGCGCCCGAATCGTTGGCCTGCTTGAGGCTCAGCGAGATCCGGCGGCGTTCCAGGTCGATGTCGATCACCTTCACGAAGATGTCGTCGTTGACCTGCACCACTTGCTCGGGGATTTCCACGTGGCGCTCGGCCAGTTCGGAGATGTGCACCAGACCTTCGATCCCTTCGTCCACCCGGACGAACGCACCGAAGGGTACGAGTTTGGTGACCTTGCCGGGAACCACTTGGCCGATGCCGTTGGTGCGGGCGAAGTGCTGCCACGGGTCTTCTTGGGTGGCCTTGAGGCTCAGCGACACCCGTTCGCGGTCCATGTCGACATCGAGCACCTCGACGGTGACCTTGTCGCCCACCTCCACGACCTCGTTGGGGTGGTCGATGTGCTTCCAGGACAGTTCGGAGACGTGCACGAGACCGTCCACACCACCGAGGTCCACGAACGCCCCGAAGTTGACGATGCTGGAGACCACACCCTCGCGCACCTGCCCCTTCTGCAAGGTGTTGAGGAAGTTGTGACGGGTTTCGGACTGGGTCTGCTCCAGCCACGCCCGACGCGAGAGCACCACGTTGTTGCGGTTCTTGTCGAGTTCGATGATTTTGGCTTCGATCTCCTGACCCACATAGGGCTGGAGGTCGCGCACCCGGCGCATCTCCACAAGAGATGCGGGCAGGAAGCCACGCAGGCCGATGTCCACGATCAGCCCACCCTTGACGACCTCGATGACCGTTCCGGCCACCACTTCGTCGCGCTCCTTCTTGGCTTCGATGTCGCCCCAGGCGCGCTCGTACTGGGCGCGCTTCTTGCTCAGGATCAGCCGACCGTCCTTGTCCTCTTTCTGCAGGACCAGGGCCTCGACGTGGTCGCCCACGGAGACAATTTCGGTGGGATCGACATCGTTCTTGATGCTCAGCTCGCGCGAGGGGATGACGCCCTCGGTCTTGTAGCCGATGTCCAGCAAAACTTCGTCACGGTCAACTTTGACGATTTCGCCCGAGACAATGTCGCCATCGTCGAAGTTTTTGATGGTCTTATCGATCGCTGCGATCATCGCGTCGTTGTCGCCGATGTCGTTGATGGCGATTTCGCGGATCGGGGTGCTGGGCTCGGTGGGGAGTGTGGGGTCGGTGGACGGCATGAATGAAGTGGACTCCGGATAGTTGTAGACAGCGGTTGGGTACTGCTGGTGCACGACACAGTGCAAGGGCAGCCTACCGGGTAGTGCGCCGGGATGGGTCAAGCCCCCTGGGCCAGCTGCCCGACCGGTGCACGGCACGTCGGCAGGGCAGCTGACCCAGGTTCACTTGCGTGCGCTGAGGTCACGCAAACAAATTACTTCTCGGACTTCGGCTGGGTATCGTCGTCCGATGCCGGGGACTCATCCGATGCCTGGGAGTCGTTCCCGGTGCTGGCGTCGCTCGCAGTGCTGTCGGCTTGCGTGGCAGAGTCACTCGATGCCGCACCGGCGGCCACACCGACCTTCGCCTCGGATGCGGCGTGCGCAGGCACCACCTTCGTGCGTTTGCGTCCGATGGCGATCAGCACGATGCCCATGATGGCCAGCACCAGACCGAGCACACCGAGCATGATCGGCACCAGGAAGGTGCCCGTGGTGAGTAGTTCCACCTGACCCTTGACCGTTTCGGCGTTCTCCTCGACGTTGGCGCTCTTGGCCTCTGTCTGGAGCACCTTGACGATGTCCGTGTCGCCGCCGTTGAGGCGCAGCGTGAACGTGGAGTTGATGGTGCCATCCACGATTTCCCCGGTGACCGGTTCTACCAGGAAGGTGTTCTGCGCAGTGTAGAACTGGTACAGCCCGACTTCTTGATCAACGGGAAGCGCGTCCACCGCTGGCGAAATGTTCGGCGCAATCACGCTCACCAGTAGCTTGGCTTGGTTCAGCGGCAACTTGATGTAAGGCTCACCGGGCACCTGCACAACGGCGATGTCCTGGGTGAACTTGTACAACTCCAGACCGTACGCCTGCTCCGTACCCTGGTAGATGGTGGGAACTGGCGCCAACAAGGTGGGGTCGAATACCTGTAGGTCAGCTTGCGGCACATTGAACGGGAACTTCAGCGGCATGATGCCGGCAAACTCCACATCCGAATTGCCATTGACGCTGGCCCCGCAGCAGTTGATCAACTCGCTGTTGTCTTCATTGAAGGCGTAGGTGGCGGCACTGGCGATCAACTCTTGGTTGTTGTCGGTGCGGGTGACCACGTTGGTAGTGGTGAACACCGTGGCGCCGGTTTCCTGTGCGGCCGGTTCCGCCATTGCCGCGGCGTCGGCCTTGGTGACCCGGGTGGACTTGGCGGTGATGGCCTCATACGGGTCGTTCGGGGCGCTCAGCAGACGATCGGTGTTCAAAATCTGGCCGGTGATGTCGCCATAGGTGGTGGAGTCGGTGGATCTCAACTCGCTCGACACCATATTTGGCACCACCACTGTGGGTACAAGCACAGCGGCGATCAGGGCGATCACACCGGCGATCAGCAAGACGATGCCGGTCGGTTTCATAAGTCTCCTCCTTGAAGCGTCAGGAGTTGTGACTGTAATGCACACGCCGCGCAGCTTTGTGACATCGGCCCGCTGCACGCGATCTAGGCCACATCCCCGGCGGACCTAAGCGAAGGCCTCCGGAGGCGGACAGGCACAGGCCAAATTGCGGTCACCATAGGCCCCATCGATGCGTCCCACCGGCGGCCAATATTTGTCCCGGGTACCGGCCGGGAACGCACCTACTGCGCGCGAATACTCCCGATCCCACTCCCCGGCCAGGCTGCTAGCAGGGTGCGGCGCGAGTCGTAGCGGGGATTGCGCCGCCGCGATTCGACCAGCCTCAACCTCGGCGATTTCGGCCCGAATCCGCACCATGGCATCGATAAAGCGATCGAGCTCGGCCAGGTCTTCACTCTCAGTCGGCTCCACCATGAGCGTGCCGGCCACCGGGAACGACATGGTCGGAGCGTGAAAACCGTAGTCCACGAGGCGCTTGGCAACATCATCGACGGTGATCCCAGAGTCCTTGGTGATCGGCCGCAAATCCAGAATGCATTCGTGTGCGACGAAACCACCTGGCCCGGTGTAGAGCACCGGATAGTGCTCACGCAGTCGAGTCGCGACGTAGTTTGCCGCCAGCACCGCCATGGAGGTGGCCCTGCGCAAACCCTCCGCGCCCATCATCCGAACGTAGGCATAGGAGATGGGCAGCACCCCTGCGCTCCCCCACGGCGCGCCGCTGACAGGGCCGATGCCACCGTCCGGGAAGCCCCGCCCACTCGGCCCGGCGTCGGGGCGCAGGGGGTGTCCGGGCAGGTAGGGCGCTAGATGCGCGCGCACCGCTACCGGACCCACGCCGGGACCGCCTCCCCCATGAGGGATGCAAAAGGTCTTGTGCAGGTTCAGGTGCGAGACGTCCGCACCGAACTTGCCGGGTCGGGCCACTCCAACCAAAGCGTTGAGATTGGCCCCATCGAGATATACCTGGCCACCGGCGTCGTGCACCATGGCGCACACCTCGGCGACATCGTGTTCATAGACGCCATGGGTGGAGGGGTAGGTGATCATCAGCGCAGCCAGTTGGTCGGCGTGGGCGGCGATCTTGGCGGCGAGATCACCGAGATCGACATTGCCCTGGTCGTCACATGCCACGACCACCACCCGCATGCCAGCCATGACCGCACTGGCGGCGTTCGTGCCGTGCGCGCTGGACGGGATCAGACACACGTTGCGCTGCGATTCACCCTGAGCCCGCAGATAGGCGCTGATCGCCAGGAGCCCGGCGAACTCCCCCTGGCTGCCCGCGTTGGGCTGCACCGACACGGCGTCGTATCCGGTGATTGCCGCTAGCCACGACTCCAGATCGGTGATGAGTCGGGTGTAGCCGCGACTCTCGTCTGCGGGTGCGAAGGGGTGCAGATCGGCGAATTCCGGCCAGGTGATGGGTTCCATTTCGGTAACAGCATTCAGCTTCATCGTGCATGAGCCCAGCGGAATCATGCTGCGATCCAGCGCCAGATCGGCGTCCGCCAGGCGGCGCAGCAGACGCATCATGGCGGTCTCACTGTGGTAGTCGTGAAACCACGGATGGGTCAGGAAGTCGCTGCTGCGGACCAGTTCGGCTGGAATGCCCACCTCGGGGGCAGCAGCGGCATTGGCAGCGGCCGACCGGTCATCGGCGGTTTCCAGGCCAAAGGCAGCCAGCACCGCCGCCACGTCGCCATCGGTGGTGGTCTCTGAGAACGACACCCCCACCGTGTCCTCATCTACGAGCCGCAGGTCGATGCCACGTTCCCGAGCTGTGCTCACCACTGTGCGCGCTGTCCCCGGAGTCAGCACCGTCACGGTGTCAAAAAAGTACTGCGCACCCAGGGTGAAGCCCGCATTTTGCACCACCGAGGCAAAGTCGCGCGCTTGCTCGGCCACTTTGCGCGCAATCTCGGTTAAGCCCTCGGGACCGTGATAGGCGGCATACATGGCGGAGACCACCGCGAGCAGCACCTGGGCGGTGCAGATGTTGCTCGTGGCCCGTTCCCGGCGGATGTGTTGTTCACGAGTCTGCAGGGCTAGCCGATAGGCCGGCGCTCCGTCGGCGTCTTTGCTCACTCCCACCAGCCGCCCGGGCAACTGCCGAGCCATGGCGTCGGTAGTGGCCATGAATCCGGCGTGCGGGCCACCGAAACCCATCGGGACGCCGAATCGCTGTGCCGACCCGATGGCGATCGCTGCTCCCAATTCGCCCGGCGGGGTCACCAGGGTGGCGGCGAGCAGATCCGTCGCAACTGCCACCACGATGTCTTGTGAACTCAACTTCGCGATCACCGCAGCGACCTGCGGCAGCAGTCGCCCGGAAGAGCCCGGATAACTGATCAACGCCCCAAAGGCGTCTCCGTCTGGGATGTCACCGCTGGCTGGATCGAAGGCCACCAACTCGACTCCCACCGGGGCAGCCCGGGTGGCGAGCACTGCCCATGTCTGCGGGTGGGTGTCGATATCTACCAAGAACTTCGCACTCGGAGTCGAGCTCACCCGGCGTGCCAGCGACATCGCTTCAGCGGCCGCTGTGGGCTCATCGAGCAGGCTGGCGTTGGCGAGTGGTAGTCCGGTGAGGTCGGCCACCATGGTTTGAAACATCAGCAGCGCCTGCAAGCGACCCTGGGAGATTTCTGGTTGATACGGCGTGTAGGCGGTGTACCAACCTGGATTTTCCAACAGGTTTCGTCTGATCACCGCAGGTGTGATGGTGCCTGCGTAGCCCATCCCCAGCATGGCGATTCGAGGGGCGTTTGCCGACGCGATCGCACGCAACTCGGCAGCTGCGGCAACTTCGCTGAGTGCCGGCGGCAACGGCAACTCCGTAGCAAAAATATCCTTCGGCACAGCTGCGACAAGTAACTCTTCGAGACTGTCGACACCGACGGTTGCCAACATGCGCGCTACTTCATCACCCTGGGGGCCGATGTGGCGATCAGCAAATGAACTCACTGGTAAACGCTATCCGCACCTGCGGGATTGCGCCTGCGCGCCCTTCGCCTTACCCGCTTGTACGGGTGCGAGCAAGGCCTGGACGGTGCAGGTCAGCCGGTCTTGCGGGAGCGCCGAGCGGCCAATTCGTCCGACACTCCGCCAGGGACGACCAGTTCGCCTGACAGGTTCTCCTGCGGGAAGCGGGCAAGCGTGCCTGCGACCTCGGAGCGGACCTTGCCGATGGCTATCCCGAACACTCCTTGGCCACCGCGCATGATGTCGATGACTTCGTCTTCGGTGGTGCATTCGAAGATCGAGGCTCCGTCGCTCATGAGGGTGACCTCGGAGAGGTCCTCCACGCCACGCTCCCGCAGGTGGTCCACTGCGCGACGGACGTTCTGCAACGAGACGCCTGTGTCCAGGAGTCGCTTGATCACTCGCAGCACGAGGATGTCCGTGAAGGAGTACAGCCGTTGACTGCCGGATCCTGTGGCCGAGCGAATACTCGGCACCAGCAGACCGGTACGCGCCCAATAGTCCAACTGCCGGTAGGTGATCCCGGCCGCCGCACACGCTGTGGCACCCCGATACCCCACCCCGTCGGCGAATTCCTCATCAGACTCGAACAGCGTCTGCTGTTGGCCATGGCTCGCCAAGGTCGCCGCAGTCTCCGACTCCGACATCAGATCTCCTCCTCGCGGGCCCATTCGACACATCGCCGACTTCGACGATTGAAAGCCACAAATGCAGGCTATGGACCGATCTCGCCCACGTCAACGACAACACTCAATAACACACCCATGAAATTCCACTCCTGCAACTCTAAATCTAGATTAGAGGTTGAGACTTGAGATGGTTCACGGTGTTTTATGAACTCTCCTGTTCAAAATCTTCCGGGTTGACGGTGTCCAGGAACTCCCGAAAAGCTTCGACTTCGTCCTCTTCTTCGTCGGGCACCTGAATTCCAGCTTCGGCTAACACTTCCTCAGTGCCAAAGATCGGCGCCCCAGTGCGCAGCGCCAATGCGATCGCATCACTTGGTCGGGCGCTGATTTCCACACCGTCCCCCAGGTCAAGCAAGGAGTAAAAAACACCGTCAGCCAAGTCGGTGATCGTGACTTTGACCAGCGGGCGTCCGAGTTCCGCCAGGATGGTAGCGAGTAGATCGTGGGTCAATGGCCGCGGTGGCGTCACACCTTGCTGGGCAAAAGCGATCGCGGTTGCTTCCACCGCCCCGATCCAGATCGGGAGAAAGCGGTCACCGGCAGCCTCCCGCAACAGCACGAGCGGTTGATTGGAGGGCATCTCAACTCGGACGCCCACGATCTCCAAAGGCTCCATAGCTCCAGACTCTACGCCAGATCAGGCGAGGGCAACGTTCGGACGTAGGTGGCAAGGATTCCCAATTCCATCCGGGCGCTCAGCGAGACAATGGCGGCGGCTGCCTCAGCACGCTCCGCGGGAGTACCGCGCATCGCACTCAGAGCCGCATCCACGAGCCCGACGTGGCGTTCTGCGGCTAACTTCACCGTCCGCAAGTGCCGTGGAGTCAGTCCAAATTCCGCCAATCCTGCGATTGCACGCGCCACCTCCACATCTGGCGCCCCGTACAATCCGTCCGCGCCTGGCGCCAGCAGGTTCAAGTTGCGAGCCTCGGCCCACGCTTGCGCCGACACACCGGAGTTCCGGATCACCTCCGACTCAGCCAAGCGCACACCTTCACCGGTTCGGGCCCCAAGCAGTTGCTCGACTGCTGCTGTTGCCGGACGGGTGGTTGGCTCCGGGCTAGTTGGCGTCACCCCCCGGCTCATGGCGTCCAGGTTTTCTTTGATTACCCGCAGCGGTAAGAACTGATCGCGCTGCACCGTCAGGATGTAGCGCAGGCGTTCCCGGTCATCCACGGAATAGCGCCGATAGCCCGATGGTGTCCGCACCGGTGTCAACAAGCCGGCAGTCTCCAAGAACCGCACTTTTGACACCGTCAACTCGGGGAACTCCGCCGCCAGGGAATCGATCAGGGCCCCAATCCCTACCAGTTGACTCACGCGGGGCTCACACCGAACCGCCGCCTGCCCCGGACATGAAGCGGAACCGGTATTTGCCGATCTGCACCTCATCACCACTGGCGAGCACCGCCTCGGTGACCGGCTGCCGATTGACATACGTGCCGTTCAACGAACCCAAATCGGCGATCCGCCAGCCTTGGTCGGTCAGCCGGAGTTCCGCGTGTCGACGCGACACTGTGATGTCGTCAAGAAAAACCTGTTGATCGGCGCCCCGACCAACACCGACCACCGGTGGTGTCAATGGGAAAGCCGTACCTTCGTGGGGCCCGCGATGCACAATGAGCACGGCATAGGGTGCACCCGCCCCAAGGGCTGTCTGTGGTCCGGAATCGACGAGGGCATCGATCGACGCCAGCGCACCAGTCGCTTCCACATCCGTGACTGGCTGGGCAGCACCACATGAGCTACAAAAACGGGCGCCAACCGCCACCGCTGCGCCACACTCTGGACACGTCACGCTAGCCACCCACCAACTCCAGGTATGCCGCCTCGGTGAGGAACGTCTCAACGTCTACTTCAGCGTCAGGTTTCAGGTCTAAGAGCCAGCCGGCACCATAGGGATCGTCGTTGATGGTTTCCGGGGCAGTTTCCACTGCATCATTTACTGCCACCACTTCGCCCGCCAGCGGCGAGTACACCTCACTCACACTCTTCGTGGACTCCACCTCCCCCAGTGGCCCATTCGCCACTACATGGGTGCCCAGCGCAGGTAAGGCCACAAACACAATGTCGCCGAGACTGTCTTGGGCAAACTCGGTGATGCCAACTCGAATCGTGCCGTCGTCGCGGACCTGCAGCCATTCGTGCTGCTCTGTGAACCGGAGGTCAGGAGGAGTCATGGCATCACTCTAGCCACCATCAGGTCTCGCCGTCAGCCCCAAGGCGGTCCGCAGCTGTATCGGCCACCAATACCTCCCACTCGTCGAGGATGTCGGCCACTTGCGCCTCGGTGGGGGCCTCCGCCCATAGCCGGACCGCAGCCTCACTCGGATCGGGTGCGACCAGCACCCACGACACCTCATCCAGAATGACCCGCAGGCCTTCAGTCTCATCCACTGACCGCTCCCCGGCATACCGACGCACCATGCGCATCACTGCGCCCTTGCGGGCCCACGGTGTGGCCACGAGTCGACGTTGCAGCGCCGTCGACGGGATTCGGGTGTCGATCTCCCGCAGGGTCAGACGGGTTCGAGCCACAAGTCCCAGGATTGCCAAGAGCGCAGCCATGGCGTCCGGCGCTCGGCCGACGGCCGGGATCACGAATCCACCATCGGCATCGCCTGCCAGGATCAGCCCCTCACTGGTGCTGGCAGCTGCCAACGCTTGGGCACCGGTGGCGGTCCACAGCACATGGACACCGTGAAAGGACGTCACCCGTTGGGCGACCCGGGTAGTTGTCACCGGCAGCGCCACGGCACCACCGCGCCGTTCCGCCGCGATGAGGTCCAGCACGACGAGTAGGGCTCGGTCATCAGACAGCACGCGTCCGGTCTCGTCCACGATCGACAACCGCTCCCCAGTGGGATCTGTGCGCGCTCCGAGAGATGAGCGGGAAGAAGCCACCATGGCTGACAACTGCCGCAATGCCTGATCCCGCATCTCGGCCGTCTCGGTCGCAGAATGCGGTGTCACCCTGGCGTTGACGTTGAGGACTTCGACCTCGGCGGCGCCCATCAGGGAGGGTAGAACGTTGGCACAGGTGCCACCAGCGGTGTCGACGACAATGCGCAATTTGGCTTCCGCGATGCCGCGCATGTCCGTTGCCGCCACCACGGAGGCCACATAGTCCTCCACGACCCCCTGCGGGGAGTTGGTCTGACCCACGCCACTGGCTTGCGGTCGGCGCGTGTCCTGGCGATTGATGATGCGCTCGAGGTCCTGACGCGCGCGCACGCCAATCTCCACTCCTGCGCCATCCAGCAAGAGCACATCCAGCGAATCCGGCCGACCGGGAGACGTCCGCACGTAGATTCCGCCGGCACAATGTCGCCGCACGAAAGACCGACTCACTGGCACCGGCACCGGACCGAGCACCATGGCCTCAGCGCCCGCTGCCGTCAGCGCACCCATCAGACACAAGGAGAACGCGTGGGAGGACTGGGAGTGATCCCGCGCCACCATCACCGCCGCGCCTTTGGGCAGGATGGTGGCGAAGGCCCCGGCCAATCGAGCTGCCGATTCCGCGGTGATATCAATATTGACCACTCCGGAGAATCGCTCCGCAGCCAGCATCTGCCTGGGCGAACGCGAGTCCCAGACGACGTCCTCGGTCACCACCTCGCCAGCCTCGATGGTCTTGTACGGGTACACGTCCACACCGGCAGAGATGATCGACTCGGTTTCTAGCCGGCAATCGTCGCCAATGCTCGCCCCCTCCTCCACGCGGGCCCGGGCCCTGATATCTGAACCCTGACCCACCACGCAGCCCCGCAATTCCGCCCCACGACCCACGAATACGTTGTCCAACAGCACCGAACGCTCGACGGTGGCCCCCTCGCTGAGCACCGTGTGGCGGCCCAAAACGGTGTAGGGCAAGATGCTCGCTCCACGCTCCACCCGGGTGAAATCCCCGAGCACCGCTGGCCCTTTCACGACCACTCCGGGACTGACCTCGGCGCCCGCTCCTAACCACACACCCTGCGCAGTCTGGAACCCTGGGATATCCAGGCGAATCTTGCCGTCGAGGGCATCGGCCTGCACCCGCCGATAGGCATCCAAAGTGCCAACGTCTTCCCAGTACCCGGCACTGACATAACCAAAGAGCGGCGCACCGGCCTCGAGGAGTCTCGGAAAAACGTCCTTCGACCAATCCACCATGGTCTCGTCTGGGATGTGATCGAGCACGGATGGTTCCACCACGTAGATTCCGGTGTTGACCGTGTCGGTGAACACCTCCGACCAACTCGGCTTCTCCTGAAAACGGATGATCCGACCATCTGGCTCGGTCACTACCAAGCCAAAATCCACAGGATTCTCCCGACGGGTCAGACACACTGTCACCGCGGCTCCCTGGTGGCGGTGAAAGTCGATCAGCGCTGCGAGATCGACGTCGGTCAGACCGTCACCGGAAATCACCAGGAACGGGTCATCACGAAGTTTGGCGGAGGCGTATTTCACGCTCCCGGCGGTCCCGACTGGTCGCGGCTCCGTGGCATACGACAAGGTCATCCCGATATCGGCGCCGTCACCGAAGTAGGTGCGGATTTTGGCACCGAGATATTGCAGCGTGATGACCGCGTCGGTGATGCCGTGGTGGCGCAAGTGCCGCAAAGCGTGTTCCAGTAGCGGACGACCCGCCACCGGCAACAACGGTTTGGGAGTGGAGGTGGTCAGCGGACGCAGCCGAGTGCCTGCCCCACCGGCCATGACAACGGCTTTCATATGACCAACCTACATTCGGCGGCGAACTGCCAGGATCCGACGAGCCTGTTCTACATATAGAATGCCCGCCCACCAGTACAAAGCCGTACCCCAAATCACAAATGCCCACCCAATCACCCGACTCACATCCGCCAACGACCCCGAACCCGCACCCAGCAGAATGAGCGGGAAGGCGTAGAGCAGGCAAAACGTGGCCGCCTTACCCACAAAATGCACCGGCAACCCGACGACTCCCACCCTTTTGAGTAGCCAGAGCACCACTGCCATCACCACATCCCGACCGATCAACAGCACGACCAACCACCAGGGGATGATGCCGCGCGCTAACAAGCCGATGAGGATGGCCAAGATATAGAGCCGATCCGCGATGGGATCGAGAAGTTGCCCCAGGCGGGAAATCTGGTTGAGCCGGCGGGCAAGGTAACCGTCCAGGTAATCGGTAATACCCGAGAGCACAAGCAGCGCAACAGCCAGCACATCTGCTTGCGGAACGAGGATCAGCCAGAGAAAAATCGGCACCCCCACCAACCTGGCCATACTCAGCACGTTGGGGATCGTGAAGATCCGATCGGTGGTGACCGAGGTTTTCTGAACCTCCACTTGAGGTCTAGCCTTGACCGGTTTGGCGCTTACGGCGGAATCCCAGTACCAGCAGTACCACCGCCAGCATCACCAGCAGAATCCCCACTCCGCCTGCGACATAGATCGCCATAGTCACTTGATCTGACTGCATGGCGGCGGTGAGTTCGGCTTGCACGCCGGGGGAACCATCGGCATTCATCACCATCAGCACATTGCCACCTTCACCCGGCCAAGTGATCGTGGCCGGGTTGCCGGTGTCATCTGCCACCCAAAACGTCTGCTCTGCCGGGGGAGTCGCCGCAGGTTTGGTTCCCGGCACGGTGCTTAGTGTGAATACCCCATCCCGTAGGTCAGACGCAGCTTCGTAAGGCACACCAGCCAGGTACGGCTGCACGGCGGAGGTCGGACCGAGGCCTAAAAAGAGGTCTTTGCCGCTGGTGTTGGCGGCCGACAACGTGACATTGACGTATTCCGACGGCAACGTGCTCTGTTCGAGGTTGAAAGAACTTACGTAAAGGGCGGCCGAGGTGGTACCCGCATTCGCGACCTTGACGTCGTAGCGGCCTTCCAGCCCGAAAGTTGAATACAGGAAACCGGACAATCCGATCCCCGCCATCCCCACCAGCAGCAGCAGAAAGCCCAGGACCACCAAAACAACCCTCTTCACTGGTGCATCACCCTCCGACGTCTCCTGCTGACTTCTGCCCTAGCGGATCAGGGTACACATGGTTGCGGGAGTCGACGGACAGGCGCGGCGCGTGGCACAGTAACCACATGAAGTTGCAGCGCACTCGACCTGACAATCCGTTTGACCATATGCCGGTCCTGCCGGAATTCACCGTGACCAGCACAGACCTCCGCGCTGGTGAGGTCATGGCGAGCACCTTCGCGCACTCCAGCGCGGGCGGCGAAAACGTCTCACCGCAACTGTCGTGGGAAGGCTTTCCGGACACCACGCGGTCATTCGCAGTGGTGTGTTACGACCCTGACGCACCCACCCTCGCAGGTTGGTGGCATTGGCTGCTGGTGGATCTCCCGGCATCGTGCACCGCTCTGCCGCAGGGCGCTGGCTCCGCCGCTGGAGACTTGCTGCCCGCAGGCGCCCGGCACTTGCGAAATGACTACAGTAGTTACGACTACGGCGGGGCTGCCCCGCCAGCTGGCGATCACTACCATCGCTACATCTTCACCGTGTATGCCCTCGATGCCGCTGACATCGGACTACCGCCGGACCCGAGCCCAGCCGTGTGTTCCTTCATGCTCAACGCCCATGCCCTTGCTAGAGGTCACCTGATGGCACGTTTCCAGGTCGAATGACCACAGAGACGTTCGCCTCGGTCGACAACCTGGTCTGGATCGCAGTAGTCGCCGTCGGCTTAAGTCTGTTATTGCGCAGCCGCGGGATCGGAACCGCCCTGCCGCTGCTCGGGTGTGGCATCGTCATTGCCCTTCTTCCGATCGGACCGACCGCACCTGCGGCGCCGGAAGCCATCCAAGCGCTGGTACTGGCCCCGCTGGTGTTTGGGGAAGCGCTGTCGTCGTCCTACATTGACATTAAGAAGGTTCGTCGGCCGGTGCTCGCGTTGGCGGTGCTGCTCGTCGCTGCTACCACGCTGGTGGTGGGCGGGGTCGTGGCAGCACTGCTGGTGGCCATCCCGGCTGCCATGGCTTTAGCTCTTGGCGCCATTCTCGCCCCAACTGACGCGGTGGCGGTGGCCACTGCCGCCCGCCGGGCCAACCTGCCAGCGAGAATCGTCTCCGTCCTCGAAGGTGAGAGCCTCGTCAACGACGCTACCGGACTGACCGCCCTGCGGGTTGCGGTCGTGGCAGCCGTAGCCGGTTCCATCACGATCGTCGACGCGGGTGCGGTGTTGGTGCAGTCGGTGACGGTGGGATTGGCCATCGGCGTGGCCAGCGGCTGGATCCTCGTGATGATGCTGCGCCACAGTTCGGACGTCGTCGGCTTCGGTGGGCTGTTGCTGATCGCACCGCTACCGATCTACATGGTGACCGAAGAACTCGACGGCTCGGCCATCCTGGCCATTGTCACCGCGGCGCTCATGGCATCCCACGCCAGCCATTCCGACCCCAGCTATCGCGGTCGCCTTGCGGTGGCCACAGTGTGGCGACAAATCACTTTCATCTTGCAGTCGATCGCCTTTCTGCTGCTCGGCCTCGAATTGCCGTTCGCCATCGGTGACCTGCCGGAAGCCCAGGTGCGCCTCTTACCGGTGACCGTGCTCGCCGTCACGGTCGTGTTGATCACCACGCGCATGATTTTTGTGTTCGGGATGTTCGGCCTCGAGCGCGCCACCAGCAAGAGTCCCACCGGTGGTTGGCGCAGCGCCGTGGTCATCGGTTGGGCGGGTGCCCGTGGGCCAGTGTCGGCTTTGGCTGCCTTCTCCCTGCCCTTCATCGCCGAGTCCGGCTCGCCGATCCCCTACCGGGATTTTGTGGTGGCCACCGCGTTGTGCGTAATTTTGGTTACCCTGATGATTTCCCCGACACTGGGACCGTTGGCTCGCGCCCTGCGGATCGAAGACACCAACGCACCGTCCACCCAGGGGTGGGTGCGCTCCGCGTTGGCTCGGGCTGCCCTGGCGGCGTTGGAGTCGGCGGAGACGGATGCGGACCGCGATGGCGAGCCGCTATCTCCGGAGACGGTGCGCACACTTCGGCATCAAATGGAGCAACGACTGCACCCAGATGCCGACAACACCGCAGCCGTCACCCGGGTGCGCCAGTTGGCCGAAGTTGGTCTCGCCATGGCGCAAGCCGAACAACGCGAGCTCATTCGGCTGCGCACCGAGGCCGGCTTGCCCGATGCAGTGGTCCGCCCACTCATGACCGATATCGATCAGCGGATCGCCAGTTTGCGCGCCGCCCGGAAATCCCCGGGGAGCGCTTAGCGGTTGTCACGCAAGGCATCGGTAAGCATCACGTGAGATGTTGATCAAGCCTTGATCCCGCCATGTTTCTGCGATCACCGAAAGAATAGGTCTATTGTGACGCGCATGGCAACGACTTCCGCGCCGACGCCGACCTCTGAGGATCGGGCATTCTTTGGGCAACCCAGAGCACTCTCCACACTGTTCTTCACGGAAATGTGGGAGCGCTTCTCCTATTACGGTATGCGCGCCCTTTTGGTGCTCTACCTCACTGCGCCGCTCGTCAGCGAGGACGGGCGTGAAGGCCTCGGGATCGACGACGGCACCGCTATCGCGATCTACGGCGCCTACTCGGGCTTGGTCTACCTCACGCCCATCGCCGGTGGGTGGGTGGCTGACCGCATCATGGGTCCGCGGCGCACCGTGCTCTACGGCGGCATCGTCATCGCCGTCGGCCACTACCTCATGGCCGCACCGGTGGAAATCACTTTCTGGCTGGGTCTGCTCGCCATCGCACTGGGCACCGGGATGCTCAAGCCGAACATCTCGGCGATGGTCGGTGACCTCTACGACGACGCCGATACCCGCCGGGATGCCGGATTCTCGATTTTCTACATGGGCATCAACCTTGGGTCGCTCTTCGCCCCGCTGATCACGGGATATGCAGCCGCTCAACGCGGTTTCCACTGGGGCTTCGCGATCGCCGGGATCGGCATGACCTTGGCAGTGATCCAGTACGTCCTTGGGTGGAAGAACTTCCATGGAGTGGGCGCGAAGGCTCCCGACCCGGCTAACGCAAAGGAAAAGCGCAACTTCTATTTCGTCCTCCTAGGCGCTGTTGTGTTCATCGGAATCTTGGCAATCGTGATCGGCCTGTTCGCCGCAGGCGGAGTGGCTGATGACATCGCCACTGCGATTACCGTGTTCATCCTGATCGTGCCATTTGTGTACTTCTACAAATTGTTCAAGCGCAAGGACTACACCAAACGCGAACGCTCCAACGTGAAAGTTTTCGTGTGGGTGTTCTTAGCGGCGGCCTCGTTCTGGATGGTGTTCGAGCAGTCCGGTTCGACACTCAACATCTTCGCCGAGAACGTCACGGACTTGAACTTCGGCGGCTGGGAGATGCCCGCAGCGTGGCTGCAATCGGTGAACCCGTTGTTCATCATCATCTTCGCGCCCATCTTTGCCGCGGTATGGGTCAAGCTCGGCAACAGAGCGCCACGCACCTCGCTGAAATTTGCGATGGCCCTGATCGGTGTCGGCATTTCGGTGTTGATCCTGGTGATCCCCATGTCGGCCTACCAGGACTCCGGCACCGAAGCCGTGGTCTGGTGGCTGTTGACCACCTATCTGCTGCAGACCTGGGCCGAGTTGCTGCTCTCTCCCCAGGGGCTGTCGGCCACCACCAAACTGGCACCGGAAGGGGCGAGCGGACAAATGTTGGCGCTGTGGTTTCTGGCCACGTCAGTGGGTACAAGCGTGGGTGGACAGATCGGCAAGTTCACGGCGGGTGACCCGGTCAACACCTTCATCGTCAGTGGTGTGGTGCCCATCGTGGTCGGCATCATTACGCTGACCATGATGAAGTGGATCAACCGTTCCATGGATCCGGTGCACTAGCGGTTAACGGTCACTGCCAGACTTTGCTGCGATGAGCACGACGCGTGCGAAGGCGCCGTCCGCACCGACCCCCTCTCGCCGAAAGGTCTGCTGTGGCTAGTGATCCCAACCCCGCGTCTTCGCCCCTGGACCAGTTGTCGGTCGAGCACCGAGATGCACTGTTGGGAGCGGCGCCAAATTTTCGCGACGTGGGCGGTTGGCCGACTGTCAGCGCGACGATGCGCACCGGCGTGATGTACCGCACCGATCACCTGGCGGGCTTACCCGCAGCTGCGCAAACCGCGCTGACGCATCTGGAAGTGACTGAGGTGTACGACTTGCGCACGGACGCCGAGCGCACCCCGGCACCCGACGCCCTGCCGAGCACCATTGCTCTGCAAATCGCCGACGTACTTGCTGATCGTCCTGACAGTGGCGCGGCCCAGGTGGCCGCACTCGGCGCTGCCCTCGCCGGTGGTGACGGTACCGCGATGGCCACCATCAATGCCGCCATCGGCGACGGCAAGGCGGCCGACTTCATGATCGAGACCTATCGGGACTTCATCCGCTTGCCTTCGGCCAATCAGGCATATGCAAGTTTTTTGCGCGGGGTCGCCCATGGATCGTCTGCCATCGCCTTCCACTGCACTGCCGGCAAAGATCGCACCGGCTGGGCAGCGGCCATCACGCAGATGTTCGTCGGCGTAGACGATGCAATCATCATCCGTGAGTACCTTGCCAGCAATGAGCTCACCAGCGCGATGTTCACCCCGATGCTGGCGGCATTCCGCACTGCCGGCGGTGATGCTGAATCCTTGGCGACCGTGATGCAGGTGCGCTCGGAGTACTTGGACGCCGCCATCAGCTTGATGACGAGCACGTACGGAGATGTGGAGGGCTACCTGCGCCAGGGGTTAGGGCTGCAGGATGAAGACCTCGCGGCCTTGCAGCACCGACTTGTAGGCTGAAGTCTCGTCCGGCACCGCGCAGCTCGGCAGGCTGAGGAGGCAGTAATGAGTGTGGTCCTGTGCTTCGGCGATTCACTCACGTGGGGGTTCGACCCGGCAACGGCTACCCGACTACCGGCCGCCGATCGCTGGCCCACAGTGCTCGCGAGCGGTCTCGGGCCGGATGTCCACGTCATTGCCGAGGGACTTAACGGACGGACAACCACCGCTGATTCTCCCTTTCGAGCCATGCGCAGTGGGGCGGCAATGCTGCCGGCGCTGTTGGAGTCGCACACACCCATCGACATAGTCGTGATCATGCTCGGCACCAACGATCTGCAAACTGCGCTGGGACTGTCGGCGAATTACGCCGCATCCGGCGTGGCCAGCCTGCTAGATGTGGTGGCTCGCAGCTTGGCCGGACCCGACCGGAGTTCCCCGCGGGCACTGCTGGTCTCACCGCCGCATGTGATCGCACCCTGCGGTTTCATGGGCGTGCTGTGGGAAGGACGCGAGGCAGAGTCTCGTCGCCTGGCCGACCGATACCGGGCGGTGGCCGAGATGTCCGGTGCCGGCTTCTTCGATGCCGCCTCTGTCGTATCGCCGAGCCTCACCGACGGTGTGCACCTGGACCCCGCAGGTCAACGCACGCTGGGGGTCCACCTCACAGCGGAAGTCGCCGCGCTGCTCGACAAGTGATCGGCTGGTGTTAGGCGATCGGGCCACTCGCGGCGGTGACCATCGCCGGGCGACCCAAGTTGTCCAGCGGCAACGGATTCGTGGCTGCTGGCGTGCAGGTGACCACCTGGCCGCGATATGCGGGATTCGTGCTCGCCAGCTCGTGACACGCCGCTAGCGCCCGTTGCCCCCAGTAGTTGGGGTGTGCCGGCATCTGCTGCAAGTTCTTCGTCGCCACCCCGCAGGCGCCGTCTTTCCACGAGTTCCAGCCCCAGCCACAATCCTTTGGTCCATCGACGGCCTGCCACAGCATCGGGTAGCGCTTGAGCGGGGAGTCCCCGATGGGGCAGAAGCCGCTGTCCTGCACACAGTTGATGATTACGGGAGTCATCCAGTACCCGTTTTGCCCACCTTCGGTGGCACTGGTCCACTGCGGATTCATGGAATGACCGCCGGGGCTGGCCACCGTGGGCAGGACGGCACTTTTCGCGCACAGTTCGTGACCGGCAAAAGCATGCGTGGCATCGACTACGACGATATTGGCTTTTTCACCCGATTCGGCCAGCACGGTTTTGGCACCCTCGATGACGCGCGTACGCAGCGTGGGCCCGAGTGTGTCGTTGAAGTAGTTGAAGTCACTATCGGTAAAAGGACAGCCACCATAGATTTGCCGACCCCAATCGTGGTCCCCGCCGAGGCTCGGGTCAACGTTGGCCGCGGTGGGAATACCGATGGGGTAGGTCTGCACGGCGATCGTGTAGGACTCTTGCGGGATGCCGGCGTTCGCCATCGCCTGCCGCACATTGCGCAAGGACGTCTCGACGGCGGTCTTCGCACCAACGAGCCCCGTAGCCATCTGCTGCTGCAGCACCGAACCGCTGTCCGGTCGGGAGCATGCGGACTTCCCCGGGGTCACGAATCGTGCGGTGCAGTCTGAGACGATCGGGCCAAAACCAACATCGTTGCCACCGATGGACACCGCAACAGTCGTGATGCGGTCACCGTGTGCCTGCACTTCGCGGGCGAACGCTTCCAGCTGGCTGGCTTGCCCCTGCGGTGAGGTGGCGAAATCGATCCCTGGCTTTCCTGGCACAGAGGTGGAAATCGCACCCGAGCAGGCCAGGTTCTTGCCGGTGTACTGGCTGGCATCGCCCCACATCATCAGCGCGGACGCGGAGCGGTGGCAGAGTGTGCCGACACCAGTCGTGTCGCCCGGGTAGGTCTGCTCGAGCGAGCCGCCGAATGTCCACGTCCACCACTGCGCACCACCGCCGTAACGGGTGAACGTAGCTCCTTCCCCGGACATGTACGAATCGCCGAGCCCGACCACCCACTGGCGCTGGCCGTCGGTGTCCGCGGCCGGTGCGACTGCTGCTGCGTTCGGAGCTGTGGCCGGGGTCGCTGCCACTGCGGGATTCGCGGTGACGAGGGCTCCGATGGTGAGAACTCCTGCCGAAATAGCCGATGCCACATGCCGACCGTTGACGTTCATGGCGTGACGCCTCCTGAAATCGCGCTCAAACTATCCCGCCAACGTATCGCCGACGCCGCTGCCGGCGCCACCGACCAAAGTCCTCACCTACATCCCACGGAGTAGGCGCTACTCCCCAGGAAGGCTCCGCAAACCCTCCGGGCGGCGCTAGCGACTCGGAGGTGTGTCCGTCCATATTGTTCCCATGACCTCCACACCGGAAAATCCCCAAACACCCAACCCCGATCCAACCGAACTGATCAGCGACCCTGCCACCAGCCAACCTGCGGCTACCGGTCCAAGCCAAAGTAGTGCGCCTGCCGACGGTGGCCCTGTCCCCGGACAGTGGCAGCCCACCGGTACCACCGCCACTCCGGTGGAACCACCTGAGGGTTGGCAAGCGGGCTACGCCAAGCAGAAGCGCCGGGCGCAAGGTTTCATGATTGCCACCATCGCGCTCGGGATCACGACGATCCTGGCTGGGGTGATGGCGCTGGGCTTGGGTACCGCGATGGTGGTGCGCAACGTTGCAGATGGACCCGCCGGGCACTCCCGGATGGATGACGGGCGCGACTTCGATGATCGCGGTGACATGCGCGGGTTTGACGATCGCGGTGACATGCGCGGGTTCGGCAACAACCCGAACCTGGGCAACGGCCAGCGCGGCAACCGGATGACACCAACACCCACCCCAACCCCCACAGCACCTACCCCTGCTCCTGCCACCCCAACGCCCACACCTACATCCTGACCCGACCCACTTGCGCGGCTGCCGGAGGGTATGCGTAAGGCTTGCGGTCATGAGTGTCACCGACCCTTCAGCAGCCGACGACGTGGTAGTTCTGCTCGATGAGCACGACCGACCCTGTGGTACCGCACCCAGGGTGAGCGTCCACACCGAGCACACTCCCCTGCACCTGGCGTTTTCGTGCTACCTGCGCCGCGCAGATGGCAAGGTCCTGATGACCCGGCGCGCGCTGACCAAGCGCACCTGGCCGGGGGTGTGGACCAACTCCTGCTGCGGACATCCGCGACCGGGCGAGCCGATGACCGACGCCATCCGTCGCCGGTTGGCCGATGAGCTGCAAGCCAGCGCCACCGGCATCGAACTCGTGCTTGCCGATTTTCGGTACCGGGCTGTGGACGCTTCGGGAGTGGTGGAGAACGAGTTCTGTCCCGTTTATGTGGCGACGTTGGTTGATTCGGTGCACCCCGTCACTGCCGAGGTGGCTGAGATTGCATGGGTCGAACCAGCTGACGTCATGATGGTCGCCGCTCGCACGCCGTGGTTGCTGAGTCCATGGTGCGTGAGCCAGTTGGCCCAGTTGCATCGTGTCTTCTGACTTCCAGCGCGCGCCGTCATTGGCACCGGCGGCCAGGGTCATCAGATCGCACTACGGCGTCGTCATCGGTGATCGGGATATGGCGCGGGTCAACGCGCAACTGGGCCGGATCGCGGCGCGGGATGGTCTGGCCGTTGCGCTGCTTGTCGCCTGGCAACACGGGCTGACGATCGGCCACATTCCCGTGGACGACCACGCCAACGCCCAACTGCTCGCGGTACCCGCCAGCGCGCACTGTCCCTACGTTTTCGTGCATGTGCCGGTGCGCACCATTCGCGGTGATCACAGCGAACTCATTCGCCGCGGGATCATGAATCCGCAACCGGATCCCGCTCGACTGCGCCGACACGACCCTGTGCGCTCGCGGCACCATGATTCCGAGGGAGTTCCGGACTCCTGGGTGACGTCGGAGTTATTGAGCACGCGCCGTGGCTCGGGTGAAGCACACGCCGACGCCGCAACCGGAGCGTGCTTCCTGTGCTCCGAGGCGGAACTTACTCCGCACGAAGCGTCTTTCGGGATTCCCGCGGACTCAGCGCATGCGCCCACCGCGCGCGACTATGCCGTCGGATTCACCTTCGCCCCCTTCGGCGACCCCGCCGAGGTGTGTCACTTTCTCGCGTGGGATCACCCGGGCAATGATGCGCCAGTGCTGAGCATGCAGCCAACGGATTTCTCCACCACCGACCTGCTGACCATCACCAGTCGCGTGAATGACGGCCTCGCCCAATTCTGCCAGGACTACCAACTCGGTGCGCCACCGACGATCACCGGCGTGTGCAACCACTGGGCAGGCAACACCATCGATCACCAGCACTATCAATTCTTCAGCCTGTCCACGCTGCCGCTGTTGGTTGCAGCGCGCGAGCCGGGTTCGGTGATCACGATCGGACAGGGGTTACGAGTTCGCCGAGTCACGTCCTGGCCGGCGGCTGCCTACGTGATTGAGCCCATGCCGGGAGATGATGGCGTTTGGGATGCGCACGATCCCGACCCACAGGTGCGAACGATGGTCGGTCGGGCAGCCGATGCGCTTGCTGCCCTGTGGAACGACCTTGCTGCCAGCCACACGCAGAACACGGTGGCGTACCGATGCGAAGGCACCGACCGGGCACTCGTGATCCCCCGCGATCGGAACCGAACGGCCACACTTCCCACGTTGACCGGATTGCGCAAGGTCAACGCCGGTGTGTTGGAGATGTTGGGCTACTTCCTCATTGACGACGCCGACGACCTGCAACGGATCGCCGGACTCGGCTCTGCGCAGCGCACCGCTCTGGGCGACGCATGGCTTGCGGCGCTGACCCCACCGGCTGCAGAGATCGCGGAGTTTGAAGCCGAGGTGCGAGCAGCCCCACTCGCGTTCACGTCATAAGCCCGAGTTCGCTGCACAGCAGCAGAATCGAGGACATCGCCGAATAGCGCGTGAATGGCTCCTGGAGTTCGCGCGAGCCCATCGTCTTGTACCAGGGCCAGGTGTCGTAGGAGAGATCCCAGTGGTTGGCGTGGAACATGGCCGGGTGGACCGCATGCGCCGTCGGCGGGGTGGCCTCTGCCTGCGTGAGCTGCATGTCGTTGTAGGGATCCAACTTATGCAACTCCTCCTCGCCGGACCGATTGAAGTAGGCGACTTCGCGGGCAGAGGTGGAACCGGTGAAGTAGATCGTGGGGATCCCGTAGGACTGCAACGTGGCCGCGTGTTCGGAGTTGAACTCTTCCCGACGCATGGTGGTGAGCGAATACAGCGCGCCTTTGACGTCGTACTCATCCAGTCTGCGGTCGAGCCGAGTGATGTCTGGAAATGGAAAGAAGCGCTTTGCCAGGCCAGCCAGCTGTTCGGCCAGTTGGTCAGCCAGTTGCGAATTGGGCACTGCGCTGACCTCGTGGTACATGTCGTTGGCCAGTGGCGAACCGCCATGGGCACCAGCCCAACTCACAACTGCCCGTACCCGGGGCACCAGATCCGGTCGGGCCACCAGGAAAGTCGAAATGTCGGGCGCACCCTTGGAGTAGCCCATCAGCACCACATCACCGGGGGGCGTGGGGTGATCCTCCGCAGTCAGCAGTGTGCCTTCTGGATCAGGAGCATTGCCGATTCCGTTTTCCATGGCGTTGACCAAGTCAGCGACATTGGCTTCCGATGATCGCACCGGATGGGAATCGGCTGACAGGATCTTCACGCCGAACCGTTCGACCATCTGCGGGAACACGGTTTGGAATGCCAGAGTCGGCATGTAGCCGGTGATCAGTCCTGGAGCGAACAACAAAGTCGTGTCGGCGAAGCCGTCGGCATTCGCGCGTGGCATTTCGCGATGGATCTCTTCTGGATCGATGTGGCGAAAGAAGCGCTCGGCCACCCGCTCGCGGTCGTCGCGCCGGTCCAGGAAACTCATCGGGAAGCGGCGACCTGCATGGGCCAAGGCATCTGGACTGGCCGTGGCTTCGTCCAGAAAGATGTTGCGGTACCGCTGGGCAATCCACTCAGCAACGACGGGGTCGGCCATAGCAGCCACCCGATCGGCGGTGAGAAAGTCACGGACGCGTGCGATCACTTCGTCGTACGCGCCTTGTGTGATCGCTAGTTGAATCGCAAAGGAAGCCTCTGTGGGGTCAATGGCCTGGGCGTCGCTGGTCATGGGTTCGCTCCTCGCTCTGGAGTCCGGGTTGTGGTGGGTGCAGTTGGGGTGGCTGGTGCTGTTGGAGTGGCTGGAAGTGCCATCACATGGACGTGCGGCCAGCCGGTGGGCAGCTCCGTGTGCGGAACCAATTGGGGCCGCTCCACGAGGAACATCACACCCCAATACGTGGCGAAACCGACAAACAAGCCGGCGTAGACATCCATCAGGTAGTGCTGGCGCAACATCACAGTGGCCGGCCAAATCAACGCCACCCACAGCATGAGGATCCAGGCCGTGCGCGGAATCACCCGACGCAATCGCCACAGACTGATGATCAGAATTGTGCTCCACGTGACGTGCCCGGACGGGTAGCCATTGAAGGGGGCATCGTTGCCCCAGACAAGTTCCACCAGGGAGGCAGCAAAGCCACCCTGGGCGACCACATCCTGCGCTTGCGCGTCGCGCAGCACCTCGGTCTGGAAGAAGAAGTACGCCACGTCGAGAAAAAGTTGGCTGACGATGAGGGCTAAACCCACCGTCAGGAAGCGGCGAAACGAACTCAACCATAGGTTCAAAGCTGGGATCACAGCCACGACGACGAAGAGACTCAGGTAGGGCAGTGCTAACAGCGGGACGAACGGAAGTTTGGCATCGAGCCAACTGCGCAACACAAAAGTGTGGGTTTGGGAGCCGGGATCCGGCACACCTGACGGTGCGGCGTCGAAGTTGGAGTCGTACGGCTGCGTGAGGACGGATCCGGGCTCGGGTTGTGGGTCGTAGGCCCAAAACGACGGCCATCGCCACTCCGGCGGCGCGAAATTGAAGCGCTCGTAGGACACAAATACTGCTATCACTCCAAGTGCCACGAGTACGACCCCGACCCACTGGTGACGGCTGATCTGCCACCGCGGAATTGTGCTTACCGGCGTCGAAGATGACTGCGGTTGTCCCGCCGGCGGGGTGGGTGTCATGCGAGACTCCTCACGTGCATGTGAATATTGTTCCACTCTAGGGATATCAAAATATCCATGTAGTGGTACACAAGATTTCATAGAAAACTCTTCGTGCTACTTTTATCGCGTCCCCGAACGTGCGATCACTCAACGGAGGTGTCCTATGGGACTGTCTGACATGGCCCGCGAAACCGCTCAGGAACAATTGCAGAAGGCACAGACGGATCTCACGCGTCACACCTCTGAACTAGAGGCAGCGCAGGCCCGGGTGGCCGTGGCCCAAAAAGCCATTGATGACCGGTCGCAAGCCGCAGCATCGTCTTCCGACGCCACCATCGCGGATTTGCAGGTGCAACTCAGCGACGCCGAAGCCACTCTGGAAGAGGCTCAGGCATCCGCCAATTTGGCCGACACGGTGACCAGCCCCGGCCTTATCCATGACGCTACCGCACCCATCCGCCAGTCCGCCGATGCCAAGGTGACGTCGGCACAGGCTGCAGTGGATGACATCAAGGCCAAGATTTCCGAGGCGCAGGCAGTCGCGGTCACCCCGGTAGCGGCGACCTCACCCGAACTCACGTCTGCGCAGACAGACGTCACTGTTGCCGAGGCGAAGATCGCGTCAGCCAAGACCCGGGTTTCACTCGCCCAGAAGGCGCTCGACGCGCTGGGCTAGTGCTGGCCTTCTACAGCATCAGGTAATTCCGCACGTTTGCAGCGTGGGAACCCATGTCCTGAAGCCGGTGCCCGCACCAAATCAGTTGCGGGCGTCTCGCTTCGCCTGTTTCCGCGCGCCATGCGCGCGTTGCACGGCCCGCTGCTTGGCAGAAATCGGATTGCGCACGGACTGGTCGCGGCCTGGCGCGGCACCCCCCACGTCCGGACTCGTGGTCATGGCAGCGTCCGCACCCGACGATTTCGGGTGCTTGCGGCCCGCCTTGGCCGCGCGCGCCGCCGCCAATCGCTCCTGCCGCAACTCCGCCGCACTCTGCTCGGCCAGCACGGCCAGTCGCGCGCTCACCCGCGACAACGCGATCTCGAATGCCTCGGCCTTCTTGCGGGATCGCTTGTTCTTCGGCCCTGCCTTGCCGCGCCCACCGTGCTGGTGCACCCCTTTTGCGGCCTTGCGCCGATATTGCCCAACATACTTGTTGCGGGCCCGCCGAATCCGTCGGTGGAGCTCCACCACGTCGTCCTCATTGAGCAGTTCGAGCGTTGCGGGCTCGGTCTCGGCCACCAACAGCCGCTCGGTGACATTGAGCGTGGACAGCAGGGATGCCTCCATGAAAGAGCTCCGTTCCGCAAGGTGGTGGGTAGCGTGGCTGGAAGTCTTGAGAATAGCCACACCGATTGCTGTGCGCGGATCCAGGGATCATGCCTCAGACATCAGCTCGCCACTCAGCTTCCGCCCTCGCTGCGCCACCACCACCAGCGGCACTGCCAGCACAATCAACACGGCGGCAGCAACCGACATCCGCACCCAATCGTCCCCCGCGCCAGCCACGGCCGCACCCAAGACCGGGGCGAGAAACCCACCCACCAAGCTCGCTCCGCCGACCACAGCGGCCAGGCGGCCAGCCGGATCGAGGTCCGCCGCGGCGGCAAACATCAAAGGCGTGAAACAGTAATAGGCCAGATTCACGGCCAGTAATCCGAGAAAGAACACTCCGCCGTTCGGCGCCAGTCCCATCAACAAATTACCGACTGCCACGATCAGAATGGCCCCAGGCAGCACCGGCCACCTACCCACCCACCCGCGCGTAACGGCGGCGAACAAGGCTCCTGCCAGTCCAAGGATTTGCGTGATCCCGAGCGCTTGTACAGTCCGCTCGCTACTCAAACCTGCAACCTGGCCGATCTCCGCAGCAAAGGTCCACATGGCGAAGTTCCCGATGCTCAGTGCCAGCATCGCGAGTACGAGGAGCGCGGCCGGACCGCGCAACCATGGCTGGACACCTGCAGGCTCGGATTCCACCCCACTGGGAGCCACCGATCGAGCAGCGGGCTGGAACCGGATCGCAGCCCGCGATCCCGGGGTGCTTAAGGCAACCCCCAACGCCACCACCACGATGCCCGCCGCCGCGGTAAACAGCCCCCAGAACGGTGATGCCGAGGCCAGCGTGGGCAAACCCGCGAGCAGCGCCGAGCCGATGAGCACCGTCACCACTGTGGCGACACTGAATGCTCGCACTGAGTTGCGAGCGTGCGACAGGGTGGCATTGCCCGTGGCGGAGGCCACCCCCGCGCCAAGTCCTACCGCGACTTGGGCTCCGATGACAGCCGGCGTCGCCGTGACCACGCTGGCCACGCTCCAACCCAGCAATGACAAGGTCATGCCCGAAACCCCCAGGAGAAGTCGATTGCTGCGAGCCAACAGCGGCACAATCCCCAGCGCCCCTACCGCCAGTGATCCCTGCGTGACGCTGACCACGGTGCCGGCCAACGCCGTGCTCAACCCGAGGTCGCTTTTCAGGTAGGACGACAGCAGCGGGGCCAGAAACACCGGCAACAAACTCACCACCAGCAGGCTGATGGCCGCCGAAGTCACCTGGACGTCGCTGGGACGCGGTGCGGCATTGCTCACGCCTAAACTCCTTGAGTTGTGCCCAATCTGGGAATATAGTTCAATCCTCAACCACTTTTGCAGGTGATACGCAGCCTACTCACACGCTATTCCCCGCCCGAGGAGCCATCTTGGCCACCACACCCAGGTCGACCCCTGGCGCCGCTTTCGACACGTTCCTGCGCGAACTCGCACCTGCTGCCCACCAACGCCGGCCGTGGACTCCGGAGGCAGGCCCGATGCCGGCGGTGTTCCTCAGCCACGGCGCACCACCGCTTTTCGACGACGCCGAATGGATGTCCGAATTGTTCACGTGGGCGCAGTCGTGGCCGCAACCCACCGGCATCGTCATCATCAGCGCACATTGGGAGGCCGCGCCGCCGGCGCTATCAGCCACCGCTGCACAGACGCCCCTGGTGTATGACTTCGGTGGATTCGCGCAGCGCTATTACTCGATGACCTACCCCACGCCGGATGCCAGCCAGCTCACGGCTGATGTGCGGGCCGTCATGCCGGATGGCACCTCACTGCATCAGCATTCCGCACGGGGGCTGGACCATGGGGCTTGGGTGCCGCTGAAGGTGATGTTCCCGGATGCGGATGTACCTGTCGTGCAGTTGAGTCTGCCCAGCGATGCACCGGCACAACTGCTGACGCTCGGAGCTCGGTTGCGGCCGCTGCGCGAATCAGGCGTGTTAGTGATCGGTTCCGGTTTCGCTACCCACGGGTTGCCGTTCCTGACCCGCGAGATGTTCGTGGACAATCGACCGGCACAGTGGTCCCGCGACTTCGACGCCTGGACCGCCTCGGCGCTGGCTGCCGGCGATCTCGACACCTTGGTCAATTTCCGTACCGCCCCTGGCATGCCCTACGCCCACCCCACAGTGGAGCACTTCACTCCGATGTTCGTTGCCTTGGGCGCGGCCAGCTCGAGCGCCGCCCCACTCACCACTGCGATTACGGGCTTCGCCATGGGGTTGGCCAAACGCTCCTTCGAGGTGTACTAATCCTCTGAGGTACGCCTTAGGATCGATGCATGTCTGACCCTGAGGTGCCGGGACGCCACAGCTCCGATGTGCTCGATGCTATTTGGGAGAAAGTTGCCGATAAGCCCGAACACTCAGCCAGTGCCCAAGTGCTGTTTCGCGCCAAAGCCCTCAAGCAGCTCGATGTCGCCGATGAGCTGGACAACCAACTGCCACTAGTCTCCCGGCGCAGTTGGCTGTTGCTGGTTGGGGTCGCACTGTTAGTCGCGGCGCTGTTCCTCTGGGCATCGTTGACCCCGAGTGTCACGAGCATCGCCGCTGCCGGTCGGATCACTGCCGCTCCCGGGGCAACGCCGGTCGTCACTCCGGTGGGTGGGGTGATGGCAGCTGAACTCGTCACCGTCGGCACGGTCGTGCAACCAGGACAAACCGTGTCCACGCTGCTCGTGGCGGATGGCGAAACACCGATCAAGGCAGTCGGCGGTGGCACCGTGTGGCAGGTGTTGGCCACCACCGGTGAGGCCGTGTCGGCCGGAGCGACCGTGATCACATTGCTCCCGCCCGGCAGCGAGACCTCGGCTCTGCTGGCTGTCCCCGAGACCCAAGCTTTCGCGATCCGTCCGGGCATGACAGTCGACGTGATCGCCGGCGGCCAGGTGCGCGGCGAGGTCACCGCCCTCAGCGCCCCCCTCCCAGCTGTGGACGCGGGTCAGCGCACTGGCCTAGCCCTCTCGCCGGCCGAAAACTACGTCCTTGTGACGGTTGCCATGAACAGCCCATTGCCTGCCGGGACTGCCGCCACCGGCCAAGTGATCTTGTCGAACAGCACAGTGTTTGAGCGGGTGCTCGGCGTATGACCACTACCGCTGCCGACTCACCCACCACGACAAAGCGCCCGCGCCGACGACGCCGCACGCCGGTGCCCGCTGTGCTCCAGATGGAGGTGACCGAATGCGGTGCCGCGAGCCTGGGCATGGTGCTGGCGCACTACGGCAAGTTCGTGTCGCTGGAGGACCTGCGAATCACCTGCGGCGTGGCTCGGGATGGGTCCACCGCCCGCAACATTTACGCAGCTGCGCGTGCCTACGGTCTGGAAGTACGTGCCTATCGGCGGGAACCCGCGAACCTCAAAGACCTCACCTTCCCGCTCATTGTGCACTGGCGCTTTGCCCACTTCCTGGTCGTGGAGGGCTGGTATCCCGGCGGGTGGTATCTCAACGACCCGGCGATGGGGCCGCGCCGGTGCGACGATCAGGAGTTTGATGAGTGCTTCACGGGTGTTGTCCTGGAGTTCACTCCCGGTCCCGACTTCCTCCCTGGCGGCTCCCGGCCAGGCGTGCTCGGGCGACTGCTTCGAGCGGCGGGAAACATCAACCCGATCCTGACCTATGTCGCCATGCTGGCGCTGCTGCTGCTGGTGCCGACGCTGGTGGTCCCGCAAATCGTGCGCTTGTTCGGCAACCAGTTGGCCGGCGCAGCGGGACTCGCAGCATCGGTCGCCGTCGTTGGATTGCTGATGGCCACCGGTGTGCAAGCGGCGCTGCTGTGGCTGCAAGGTTCACTCTCGGTCAAGATGGCCACAAAAGTGTCGGTCCGGTTGGGATCGGCCATGGTGTACCGACTCTTGCGATTGCCCGCCGCTTTCCACGCGCAGCGCGGGGCGGCGGCCCTCACGCAGCGGGCGGTTCTCGCCGATCAGTTGAGCAACGGCGTCTCCGCGTTGGCTGTGACCGCGGCCACAGGCATCCTGACGTCCGCGGCCGGGGCGGTGGCGCTGGTGATTGTGGATCCCCCCACCGGGGTGCTGGCAATCGTCATCGGGCTCGCTGCCGCGTGGTCGATGAATTGGACGATGAAGCGGTCCCGAGACGAAGCCGCCCGGGTGGTGCGGGAAACGGTCGAAGTCGGCGCAGTGATGTCCTCCTCGCTCAACCAGATCGAGTCGATCAAGGCCGGCGGGAACGAAGACGGGATCATCGCCCGTGGTCTGGCGGCGCAGAATCGGCTCTTGGAAGCCCAACAGCGCATCGGCGTGCGCTCGTTACTGCTCACCCTGTTGCCCAGTGTTCTCACCGGCACAGGCACAGTGCTGATTGCTGCGCTTGGAGCTTGGCGGGTCTTGCAGAACGCCGTGAGTCCGGGCACGTTTTTGGCCATCCTCACGTTGTCGGCCGTCGTGATCGCGCCGCTCACGCAGGTAGTCATCGCTTTGGACATGGCCCAGACGCTGCGGGCCACGCTCGATCAAGTTGACGATGTGTTGCGCACACCCGAGGACCCCGAGTACACCGATGTACCTTCCGGTGACTTGCCGGCCGTCTTACAGGGCGACTTGCGCCTGGTCAATGTGACGTTCGGCTACAGCCGCCGGTCGTCACCGGTGATCACCGATCTCAACCTGCACATCGCCCCCGGACATCGCGTCGCGCTGGTGGGTCCAAGTGGCTGCGGCAAGTCCACTGCCGCAAAACTGGTCACCGGTTTGTACGCGCCGTGGTCCGGCGAAGTGTTGATCGACGGCAAACCCCGCAGCGCCCACGCCCGCGATGTCCTCACCGATCAGATTGCGTTGGTCGATCAGGACGTATCTGTCTTCGCAGGCACCTTCCGGGACAATGTCACGCTGTGGGATCCGACCATTCCCGATGAGGACGTGCGGGCAGCCATCCTGGATGCCCAACTCGGACCCGACGTCGCCCGTCGACCTGGCGGGCTGGACGCAGTGCTCACAGAAGGTGGCGCCGATCTGTCCGGCGGACAGCGGCAACGACTGGAAATTGCGCGCGCTCTGGTCCGAAATCCGGCGCTGCTTGTGATGGACGAGGCCACCAGCGCACTGGATCCGCTCACCGAGCAAGCCATCGATGAAGCCGTCCGACGCCGCGGCATCTCCTGCCTGGTCATCGCCCATCGACTCTCGACCATCCGCGACAGCGATGAGATCGTGGTACTGAGCGAGGGCTCCGTCGTGGAGCGGGGCACTCATGAACAATTGCTCGCCGCAGGCGGCTCCTACGCGGCCCTGGTGGGATCTGCATGACCAGCGAGGATGCCGCCGCACCGCTCACGGCTGCCGCCTCCGTGACCTCAGTGACTGCAGCCGACATCGTCGAGTTGGCTGCGGGGGACGCCGTTGTGGTCGTGTCCGGGCAGGCTCTGGTTTTCGTGCAGGATCCCGGTGGACGCCGGATCCGACTGGCCACCGTAAATGTCGGCGAAGCAATCGTCGGGTGCGACCCGATGCGCTCAGGCGCCCGCATGATTGCTACCGGGCTGCCGGGAACCACTGTGCGGCACGTCCAGGTCGGGCCAGACACGCCCGCGGCACTGCTGCTTGGCTGGATTAGCACGTTGGGGCGCGCGATTTCCGCGGGCCGCTGGCCCCAACGCTTGCTGGCTTTCGACCAGGAACTGTCCATGCTGGCACCCGGCCAACACATTGGTGTAGGCCGGGACGTCAGTCAGATGGTATGGGCACAGCTCACCGCTGGCACTGCCACTCTCTGTGACGAGCCGGCTGCCGAAATCACCACCTTCGACCCCGCCCTCCCCCTGCCAGCGGGCACATGGCTTACCACCGGCATGCGGGCACGGGTGCGGCCGGTATCCGCTCCTGCGCACCTGGCGGAATGGTCGGAGCCGCTGGCTGTGCTGGGTCGGTTGACGATCTCGACGATGCTGGCGCGGCGCCAGAAAAGGGATCAAATAGCAGTAGCACGGTTGGAGACCCGGGAGGCCGTGTCCGATGCCGCCACCCAAGAGGCTGTCGATCTGTTGGGCTCAGCAGTCGGCGGGAAGCAACGCCTCCCCACCCTGTCTGACCAGCGCCGCGCTGCGGAACTGGCCACCGCGGCCGAGGTGGCGCGGGCGACGGGTTTGGTCCTCGAAGACGATGCTTTGTCGCGGGCCGCAGCAGAGGTGGAGTCGGGTCGCGAGCCCGCCGCCGCGGTCGCTGATGCCTGCAACGCCCGGGTTCGACCGGTGACGTTGGCGGCGGGCTGGTGGCAGCGGGAAGGTCCACCAGTGGTGGCGCGCGTGACTCCGCTCAACGCCGGCCCCGCGCAACCAACAGCAGTCGTGTGGCGGCGCGGCTGGGTACTGCTAGATCCGCAGACGGGTGTCACCACGAGCGTCGATGATGACGTTGCGGACCGGGTGGATCGACACGCCATCGAGATGCTCCCCGTGTTGCCACCTAGCCCAAGCTCACTGCCGGATCTCTTGAGATTGGCGCTGCGGGGCAGTCGCGCCGAACTGGTCGTTGTGTGCGGAATCACTGCGCTGTTGGCCGGCTTGTCGTTCGTCACGCCTTTTCTCATGGGCCAACTCGCCAACCTATTTCTGGCATTCGCCCCCACGAGCGCCTACCTCGGACTGTTCGGCGCATTGCTGCTGGTGATGTTCGCCGGGACCACCTGGCAAGCTGTGCGCGCGTTGGCCTTGTTACGAGCCCGCTCCCAAGCTGCGGTCATCGCAGCCGGAGCAGTGTGGGAGCGCGTGCTGCGCCAACCGGCCACATGGCACGCGAAGCACCCACTGGGGGAACGTAGCGCCCAGGCCTACGCTGTAAACAACGCATCGGGGGCGTTGCCGGACGAAACCATCGCCCGGCTGCTGGATGTCACTATTGTGATCGGCAGCCTCGCAGCAGTTGCCACCACCAATTCCGCGTTGCTGTTTGGTCTTATGGCTGTGCTTGCGGCGCAATTACTTGTCACGTTCTGGATGCTGCGGGCGTCCGCCCTGCGGGCAGGAGAACGAGTCTCCGCCGCAGCTACCGCTACCGGTCGACTGATGGAGATTTTGAAATCTGTCAATCGTTTGCAGGTCGCCGGCGCCGAGTCGCGGGCCTTTCTGCGTTGGGCGCAGGTGCAGGCGCATTTCGCCCGGGCCGACCAGCGGTTGCGCCGGATCACGATGGCGCAAGGCCTGGTGATCGCCGTGTGGCCGATCCTGACTTTGGCGGTGGTGATCGCCATGACGTCGATCACAGCTGCCAGCTTCGGTGAGTTCGTCACCGCCCAGACAGCAGCCACCGGGGCCACGATGGCCGTGGCTGCCATGATGCTGTCCGCCAATGGCGCGCTCGTGGCTCGACAGTCGTTACGCCAGGCCGCCCCCGTCCTGGAGTCAGTACCGGAAGGTGGCGCGGATGGAGCCCTGCCGGGGGTGCTCAGCGGCGGATTTGAGGTTCAAGACCTGGTGTTCCGCTACGAACCAACGCTGCCCGCCGCATTGGAGAACGTCAGTTTCGCCATCGCACCCGGCGAACATGTCGCGATTGTGGGGCCTTCCGGGTGCGGCAAGACCACCCTGATGCGCATCCTGCTTGGCCTGGAGGAACCCGAGTCGGGGGTCATCACAGTGGATGGCCGGGATCTCGCAGCGCTGAATCGCCCAGCCGTGCGACGCCAAATCGGCTCCGTATTGCAGTCGTCCACGCTGTTGCCGTGTTCGATTAAGGACAACATCACGATGGGCCGTTCCATGAGTCACGACGAGGTGTGGGCAGCCTTGGAACTGGCAGCGGTAGCCGATGATGTCCGGGCCATGGCCATGGGGATTGACACTCCGGTGACCGATGGTGGGGGCACCCTCTCGGGAGGGCAACGCCAACGGGTTTTGATCGCACGGGCGCTGGCGGGCAACCCCCGCATGCTGATCCTGGACGAAGCCACGAGTGCGCTGGACAATCTCACCCAGGCGGCGGTGGTGGAGGCCCTGCAGAACTTGGCGATCACCAGGGTGGTCGTGGCGCACCGGCTGTCCACGATCAGGCAGGCCGACCGGATCATTGTGATGGCAGACGGTCGCGTGGTCGACCAGGGCACCTACGACGAACTAGTGGCTCGACAGGGCGCGTTTCGAGAACTCGCGATGCGGCAGCAGGCGTGAGCTTCGACGTCGGTGGTGGGCCCGGCGATGCCGCAATTCTGGTGGGTTGGCGGGCCGACCGGGTAGCGCTGGTCACTCCGGACGATCACGAAGTGTGGCTGTTCGGCGGGCCCGGGCCCGTCCGGCTGGCCGGTCGCGGCGCTGGCCCGTTAGCGCGGGCGATCACCGGCACCCAGGCCCTGGCCGCGGCAATCGCGGAAGCTGTCGCGGGTGGGATGTCCCCAACCGAGGCCGATCGGATTGCCCAGAAGTGGTGGACAGCCGGTCACATTGGGCCCGCCGTTCCAGATGAGTTGGCGAGCGTCACTGCTGACCCTGCGGTAGCCGTGCTGGTGGTCAATATCGATGATCGAGCCGCGGACCGTTTCCTGGCCACTTGGGCGCATACCGGGATGTCGATTGCTGCAGGCGCCCCGGATCTCACCGTGCTGCTGGTGGCTGACGTACTGTCGGTCACCACAGTCGCGCCAAGCCTCACGGGACCGACGATCGCCGTTGCTATTCACGGCGAACGCATGATGATCAGCCCGGTGCTGACCGCACCGGACGCACCCAAAGTAGGGGCATGCGTGCAATGCCTGATATCCCGGGTGGCTCAACGTCGGCAACCAGAACTCTTTGCGGCTGCCCGGGTCGGTCGTGACACCCCGCCCTTGGCCCCCGCACCCCGACCGGGAAGCGAAGCGGATCGTCGGGCCGCTGCCGCGATTCCGATCGCGACCGGGATTGCAGCGCATCTGGCACGTGCCTGGGCTAACCCAGGCCACGCCCCGGAACCGCCACACGTCACCACTATCGCGGCGCACAGCGGTGCAATATCCAGACATGAGCTCGTCGCCGTTGCGGGCTGTCCACGATGTGATCCACACGGTTCATCGGTGATGTCGCGGCATGGCTCGGGCATGTCCCCACTGACCGATCCGGATCCGCCAGTTGACGGAAAACCCGGTCCCGACTTCGACAGTTCCAGCACCGGGGCGTTTCGGGTGGTCGATCCAGCTGAAACGTGGGCACGGTATGCCCATCTGATCAGCGATGCGGTTGGGGTGGTGCCGTATGTCGAAGCCTCAGGTATGCCGCAGTTACGGGCGTTCACAGCAGGCATGAACGTCGCGGCAACCGGCGACGTGGGACACCTGCATTCCCGTCTACGTGCGGTGGCCAGCGGTAAAGGGCTCACCCTCACCGGCGCGCGCACCGGGGCATTGGCCGAGGCGCTGGAGCGCGAGAGCCTCCGCGCCCGCGGCGATGAGCCGTACCTGCGAACCTGCATGAGGAACTTAGACGGAGCGATCCACCCCAATCGCATCCAACTCTTCAGCGACGCACAGCTGCACCGACAAGCGCAACTGGCCGCGTTGGGCCTCGCCGACCCACTCACCAGCCATGGGTTTCATCGGGTGCCTTTGCCGTTCGACGAAACCGCAGAGCACGACTGGAGCGCTGTGACAAACCTGCGCACAGGTGCGCAAGCATGGGTTCCCAGCGCGCTGATGTGGTTGGGATGGCCAGATACCCCGGTGGGCTACCCACAGGGCTGTTCGAATGGCGCCGCTGCCGGCAACACCATCGCCGAGGCGTTGTTGGCGGGGCTGCTGGAACTGGTGGAACGTGATGCGGTGGCGCTGTGGTGGTATCCGCGTTGTCATCGGCCAGCATTCGATGTGCTCTCCTGGGACGATCCGCGGATAGCGGCCGCTGCAGCACCGCAACATGCCCTGGGTACGCGTTTTTGGGTGCTGGACCTCACCACCGACATCGGTATTCCTACCGCTGCCGCGATCGCCACCGGAGTCGGACCGAAACCGGAAGTCCCTCTGGTGGGTTTCGGCGCCCACCTGGACCCAGCGTTGGCGGTGGTGCGCGCGCTGACCGAACTCGCCCAGGTGCAAGCTCCAATCTCACAATTCTCGCCCGCGGAGTTTGCGCAGTTTCCTGGCGAAGCCGAGCGGCGCTGGTTTGCCTCGGTGACCCCCGAAGCCGAACCCTGGCTGGTACCAACCGGGGTGGTCGAGCCACCGGATGCACCGACGTATACCGATGTCCGAGACGCTTTGACCGATGCAGTCGCTCGGGTGCACGATTGCGGGGTGGACGTGTGGTGGGCAGACTGCACCCGTCCGGATCTCGGACTACCAGTGGTGCGCACCTACGCACCTGGGCTGCGCCACTTCTGGGCCCGGTTCGCACCTGGTCGGCTCTACGATGTTCCACCCGCACTTGGGTGGTGCGCACCGGGATACGGCGAGGCCGACCTCAACCCGTTGCCGATGATCCTATGAGTCCGCCAGCTGAGGTCCGGCCCACGCAACCCGACCCCGCGGCTGCTGGCGACCAGTCACTGACAACGGCGATGGCTGCCATCTTGGGCCGGATTCCCGAGACCTTGGTCGATACGTCTGCTCGGCGCAGCGTGCTACGAGTTGCGGCGGCACTGCCAGCATCGCTCACCCAGGGACCGCTGGGTCTGGAATTGCGATTGGCCGGCCCGACCCGCGTGGATGTATTCGCCGCAGCGACCCCACGCACCACGTCGTTTCAAGGTCTGCTGGCATGTCTATCCCCGCGATCGTCAGGAGACCAACCACAGGGGTCCGCTTGGGCTGACCCCCAACGGGCTGACGACCTCGCTACGGTGCTGCGGCAGTGGCAGGCAGGCACGGGAGCCATCAACACGGTCGCCCGGTACCTGCTCGTGGAGGCCGACGCTCCGCCGGACCCGGAATCACAACTAGCTGTTCCCAGTATCTTTCTGGCCCCCCGGGCACCTCGTGACATTTTTCGTCCCGGTCAGCCGCCCAACGCCTTTCATCGGCACGTGGAGGCCACTGTGCTGGCCGCAGCGGAACTCAGCGGAGTGTGGCCTGACCCGGCCACGGCAGAACAGTTGGCTGCCGTAGTGCAAGTGCTCGCAGACAGCAGCACCGACGGGGGGCCTGGCGTCGGCGACATCTTTGCGGTGGGGGCCATGGTGAGTCGCGCTGCTGGGGCATCCTTGCGCATCGCGCTGCGGCGTCTGACTGTGGACCAGATGCAGCAGATCTTGCACGTACTGCAGCGACCGCGGCAGGCGGACATCGTGGCAGCGTGGGTCTCGACGACTGTTGCCCAGCGCTGGGTGCTGGCCTGTGACGTCGGCCCGGGGGCGGAGTCTCGGGTGGGTGTTGAACTCGCCACCGCCCACGACTGGCAGCGCGCCGATCCCACGGGTTGGCCCGAGTTGTGCGCTGAAGTAGTGGCGCACGGGGTGGCGCTACCGGAGCGTACGGCCGCTGGTGTGTCCTTGATCGATCGGCACTCGAATCCACTCTGGGGTCTGGCACATATCAAGGTGGCCGCTGATGAACATGGAGTCCTGCCGGTTGGCAAGTTGTATGTCGGTCTGCGCCATCAACCCATCGATGTGGGCGAGGGATGAGTGATCGTGAATCCGTTCCAGTCGGCTGCCGAGATCGCGTTGTCCCGCATTCGGGATGCCCTCGGCCCACGCGGGCAATGGCCCGGGACCGTGACCCTCGACAGGGACCCCGGCCGCGCCCGATCGGACCTCGCTCCCCCGCTGACGGCCCTGGGCGTGTTGGCATTACAGGGTGTTCCACTGGCTGGGGTCGCCGACCTGCTGTCACTGTCCCACAATCATCTGCGCTTGACCATGCTCCCGGGCGGCTTGTGGCGCTACTACGCTAATATTCCGCCGGACACTGACGATTCCGCGATGTGTGCGCTGGCCTTGGCCGACGCGGACCGCGAATCCGTGGCCCTCACGCGGGCTTCCTTGACCGCCACTCGCCTGCCCAACGGACTGTTTCCCACCTGGTTTGCGCCAGGATGGTCGCCAGTGGTGGACCCGGTACCTGTCGTGCATGTGGTCGCGTTGTTGGGCAGTGGTCAGAGCACTGACGAGGCCGTTGCCTGGCTCACTACCGTGGTTGCGGATGCTCGGGAGGTCACGGAATCCGCGTACTACCCCGACCCGCTGGATACTCATGTGGCGATCAGTCGCGCGGTGGCCCGGGGTGTATCGGGCCTTCGATCGGCGCTCGACCAGGCGCAGGAGCGAGCGGTCGAACGCCTGTTGGCGCCAGCGGCGGAATCGGCGTATCGCACTGCCCAAGCCCTGGTGGTGATCGAGTCCATGCGCGGCAGATCCGCTCAGGCTGCCCGCACCTGCGGCCGCGATCGACTACTGGCAGCCAGACTGACAGATGGCACGTGGCCCACCCACACGTTGTTTGAGGCGGGCAACAGCACCGGGCCAGGGCGCTACCTCTACCGATCGTGGGCAATCGTGGGCGCCCTGTGCGTGCGGGCTTTGACGCTCCCGGTCGAGGATCAGGCGGGTGCAGTGTGACCTTCCCAACTGACGCAGTGACGGTGACCCTCGCTCCGGACGTGGTCGTCACGGCAGAGGGTTTCCTGCGCGAGGATGTCACCACGGCAATCGGTGATCCTTTTCTGGCGGCCGCACTGGCAACCGGCATACCACTCGCCACAGTGGCAGAGCGCTCGGAGTTGCCCGTCCTGATCCGCCGTCAACTGCTGGTGTTGCGGATTGCAGATATGGTCGTGGCGATGCCTGCGGGATCGGGTGTGCGCTGGACGCACAACCCGCTCGCCGATGCCCTTGATGACCGACATCATGCCCGCTTGTCCCGCTATGCGGTGCTCCGCCGCGAAGGTCAGCGCTGGGTGCTGGAGTCGGGTCGCAGCCGCTGGCGGATCGTGCTACAAGCCTCGGCGTTGGCGACTCTGGGTGACCTGCAACAGCCCGAAGCGCAACCGTTGCGCACGCTTTTGGCGATCACCGACATGCTCGACCGTGACGACGCCGCAACTGAGGCGAATCATTGGACCCCGCACGACCGCTTGTTCGCCGCCTTTTCGCGGGCAGATCGTTCGGAACACCCTGGGATGTCGGCCTACCGAAGCCCGCCCCCGCCAGCGCGTCGGCCAGATCCACCGGTGGGTGAGCGCATCCCCTTGCCGGTGCCTACAGCAGCATCGGGCAATGGACCACCGCTATGGGAGGTGATCGAGCGGCGGCGATCCGTGCGCGAGTTCGCTCCGGAACCGATGTCGTTGTCCGCGTTGGGGAGTTTGTTGTGGCACACGCTCCGCGTGGTGCGATGCAACCTGCGGGACGCTGGCGACCCGGATTCCTACGAGACGGTCTTCCGACCGGTGGGATCGGGTGGGGCCATGCATGCCACGGATCTGTGGTTGGTGTGCGATCGCGTGACGGGGATTGCACCCGGGGTGTGGTGGTATGACCCATTCGCCCACGCGCTCGTGCGGGTGGAGAACGCGGCGCCGCAGTCAGCCGAACGATTCCTCGCAACCTTGCGGAGCGAGGGATACGCACCTGCGGTGCTCGGCTTGTTGACGGCGCGACATGCCCGCACCGCGCGGAAGTACGCCGGCATCGCCTACGCGCTCGAACTCAAAGATGCCGGCGTCATCATGCACGCCCTGCAACTGGCAGCAGTCGCGCTGGATGTGGGCATGTGCCCGCTGGGCTCCGGCCCGACCAGCGATGTCTGCAATCTGTTAGCACTCGACCCGGAGCGGGATACCCCAGTGGGCGAGTTCCTGCTGGGAATGCCCGCCCAGGGCTGATCAGGGCTCTGCCGCCGAGCCGGGTAAAGCAAGTTTGGAGGACCTGCGCGACACCCGCAGATGAATTCCCGGCCTTGCGCGCAGCCGTGGCTAGCCTCGAACAGTGACTGACACCGCGCCCCCCAATCCACAACCGAGCCACCAGCCCGAGTCCCGCAACGCGCCGATCGCAACCTCGGATCATCCGCTGGCGGGCACCATCACCATCGGCATACCCAACCGCGGAATTACTCTGCGCCGGTGGTGGATTGTCGGGGCCGCGGTCTTCGGTCTGCTGTTCCTCGGGGTCAACCTGCTCTATGCGCGCAGCACCGAAACTCCGCAGACACCCATTCTTAACTCCCCGGATCGAGTGACCGTATTCGTCAATCCGTACGGGATCATTCCGGCGGAAGAAACCATCAAAACTCGCGTCGCCATCTCACCGCCCGGAGAACTAATGACGTCAGATGGTTTGACCCAGCAGTTGAGCGTGCAATTGCTCAACGAAGATAAGACGTTAACCTTCGCTAAGGGCGCCACCTCGTTGTCCAGCGACATCACGATGATCGCCTATGAGTCGTCGTATGAGAAATATCCCTTGGACGACTATTCCCTTCCCGTGCAGGTGATGGCATCCACCACCGATGCTGCCGGGGTCGTCACGCAACTGCCCGTCGAAGTGGTGGTGTGGGGTAAGTTTCCTGGCTGGCGCGTGATCGCCAACACCAGTGAGGACCCCACAGAACCCGAGTCCGAATTCGCTGCTGCAAATGACGATACTCCCGAAGGTTACGACGAAATCGCCATCGCAGACCTCAACGTATCGCGCAACGGTTCCACGATGTCGATTGTGGTGCTACTCCTGATCGCGATGTTTGTGCTCGCTGTCATCGCGATGGTGGTAGCCCGCGCAGTCTCAAACCGAAAACGCCGAATCGAGGCCACGATGGCGAGTTGGTTCGCGGCACTGCTCTTCGCCATGGTGCCGCTGCGGACCAATATGCCGGGGGCACCCCCCATCGGTGTGTGGATCGACTTCCTAGTGTTTCTGTGGGTGTTGA
>CAZVKB010000003.1:0-43882 GCA_964627505.1 uncultured Actinomycetes bacterium
TCCCGTGCTTCTTGGGTGGCAACGTCTCGCGCTTGTACCGCAATGCTCGCAATGCCTTGACCACTTGCACCCGCGTTTCCGAAGGCATGATCACCCGGTCCACATATCCGCGCTCGGCTGCGAGGTAGGGGTTTGCGAGCGTTTCGTCGTATTCGGCGATCAACCGCGCCCGCTCGGCATCCGGGTCAGCCGCGGCGGCCAGCTCTTTGCGGTAGAGGATGTTGACAGCCCCTTGAGCGCCCATCACGGCGATCTGTGCAGTCGGCCAGGCCAGCGACATGTCGCCACCGAGGTGCTTGGAACCCATCACGTCGTAAGCGCCGCCGTAGGCCTTGCGCGTGATCACGGTGACCTTGGGCACCGTTGCCTCACAGTAGGCGTAGATCAACTTGGCACCGCGACGGATGATGCCGTTCCATTCCTGGTCGGTACCAGGCAAAAAGCCGGGCACGTCCACGAAAGTCAACACCGGCACATTGAACGCATCACAGGTGCGCACAAAGCGCGCGGCCTTCTCGGACGCATCGATATCCAACGTGCCCGCGAACTGCATGGGCTGGTTTGCCACCACACCCACAGGGCGCCCCTCGACGCGGCCGAAACCGGTGATCATATTGGGCGCGAACAGTGGCGAAACTTCCAGGAAGTCCTCGTCGTCGAGCACGTGCTCGATCACAGTCTTCATCTCGTAGGGCTGGTTGGGGGAGTTGGGGATGATCGTGTCGAGTTCGTGGTCGGCCTCGGTGATCTCCTCGTCGGCCGCAACCTCATACGCCGGGGGCATCTCCATGTTGTTGCTGGGCAGGAACGACAGCAGCGACTTCACATACTCGAGCGCGTCCTCCTCATCCGTGCCCATGTAGTGGGCCACGCCGGAGCGCGAGTTGTGCGTGCGGGCACCACCGAGTTCCTCGAATTCGACATCTTCGCCGGTGACGGTCTTGATCACATCCGGGCCGGTGATGAACATGTGCGAGGTCTGATCCACCATCACGATGAAGTCAGTGACGGCCGGCGAGTACACCGCCCCGCCGGCGCACGGGCCCATGATCAGCGAGATTTGCGGGATCACCCCCGACGCGTGCACGTTGCGCAGGAAGATTTCGCCGTAGAGGCCGAGCGACACCACGCCCTCTTGGATGCGGGCGCCACCGGAGTCATTGATGCCCACGACCGGCACGCCGGTCTTCATCGCCAGGTCCATCACCTTGACGATCTTCTCGCCGTACACCTCACCCAGCGAACCGCCGAATACCGTGAAGTCCTGGGCAAAGACACAGACTGGGCGGCCATCGATGGTGCCGTACCCGGTGACCACCCCATCGCCGAAGGGACGGGTCTTTTCCAGACCGAACGCACTCGACCGGTGTCGGGCAAGCTCGTCGAGTTCCACAAACGAACCCTCGTCCATCAACGTCAGCACACGCTCGCGGGCAGTCATCTTGCCCTTTGCGTGCTGTTTGGCGATCGACTTTTCGGAACCGGCGAATTTTGCCGCTTCCCGTCGAGCGGCGAGTTCCGCCAGTTTGCCGGCGGTGGTCGCCGGATCGATGTTTTCAGTGGGCTGAGCGCTCATGAGACCTCCGACTAGTCCTGCCTCGCTACCGTAGCAACGTGACTGACTTCAATGAACACGGACACCCATACCCTTCACGAGCGCCGCTACAGGAAGCTCGCATCACTGCCGAGTTGGCTCGATTAGGACGACCGGGACCCGTGGTGGTGCTGGCCGAATGTGATTCCACCAATGCCGTGGCGATGCGGCTCCCGCTTGCTGAGGTGGCAGCAGCGGGTTGGACCCTCGTGGCAGCTGAACGCCAGCATGCTGGTCGAGGTCGGTTAGGACGTTCCTGGGATTCGCCGGACGGGGCCGGTCTCACCTTCAGCGTGGCGTTGGCAGTACCGACCCAGATGCCCGGTGCTCAGGTCGGGTTACTGCCGCTGGTGGCCGGGATGGCCGTAGCTCAGGTATGCCGGGTGCGGGGGGTGGCGGCGGGGGTGAAGTGGCCCAACGATGTTGTGGTGCCGCAAGCCGATGACCCGACCCAGCTGGCCAAGCTTGCAGGTGTCCTGGCCGAACGAGGCACCGCGTTCGCCGTGGTGGGTGTGGGCTTGAACGTCTCCCTGACAGCTGCCGAAGCGGTCGTCCCGACTGCGACGTCCTTAGCCCGGCAAGGTGCGTCGTCCTTGGATCGGGATCACCTCTTGGCCGAATGCACCGTCGCGATTCTGCAACTCTGGGAACGGGTACGGGACGGTTCCGCTGCGGCGGTGGTGGCGGAATTCCGAGACTTGTGCGTCACGATCGGCTCCGAAGTGGAGATCACGCAGCCAGGGGGGTACCGACTGCGCGGCCGCGCGGTCAATGTTGATGAGCATGGACATCTGGAGATAGTGACCGCTGACGATCGCGCCATGACCGTCACCGCCGGGGATGTCGTGCATGTACGGCCGCCGGGCACTGCGGACTTCTCGCCCCAGATCGGGTAAATATTTCCCTGATCACCCGGCAGGGTCGGGAGTTCATGGGACTATTCAGATCATGGCGTATCCACAGAAGTTGCTAGCGAGCAACGAAACCGTGGAGTTAGAAATGCGACCGCACTGGCGGGCGCTGATCCTCCCGGTGCTCTGGTTGTTGATCATTGTGGCCGTTGCGTCATACTTGTTCGCCAAACTCGAGGACATGCTCGGCGGAACCACCGCCGCCCTCCCAATGCTGCGATGGGCGATTATCGCCATCGCGGTGTTCCTTGCGGTGTTCCTTTTTGTGCGTCCCCTGATCGCCTGGCTCACCACGCAGTACGTTTTCACCAATCGCCGGATCATCGTGCGCACAGGCTTCATCACCCGCAAGGGCCGGGATATGCCGCTGTCCAAAGTCAATGACGTCACGTTCGAGCACTCCGTGCTGGAACGGATGTTCAATTGTGGTCGGCTGGTGGTGGAGAGCGCTTCCGAAAATGGTTCGTTGCACATTGAGGGGGTGCCGAATGTGGAATTCGTGCAACGGGAAGTGTTCCGGCTCCACGACGAAGATGATGCCTTCCGGGCCGCGCGCTCGGAGATGTATGGGCAGCAATTCCGCGCCGGCACCATGCCCGAGCCGTTAGTTGGGCAGTTCCCCGAATCGGCTCCGGAAGAACTTGCCGCACCGCCGCCAGACGCCCAGTCGATGACTCCCCCGGCGATTGGTGGCAATCCCGAGGATCCGACGATGATCTCCCCGGCACCGCCTCCGGATCGTCCGGCAGCCCCCGAATGATGACATGTGGATGGTCGGTGTGACCGAGTCCGACGAACTGATCGAGGGTGTGCTCGGCGCTTCACGCAATCTCACCGCAGCCGAAGTCGCCAAGGCAGCGGGGATGACGCTGGAAGAGGCCGTGCAGTACTGGCGGGCCATGGGGTTCGCCGATGTCGGGGAAGCTTCCGCCTTTACTGAGACTGATCTCGAAGCTTTGAGCAACTTGCATGAACTTGTGCGCAATGGCGTGGTCAACAAGCGGGAAGCGATCGAAGTAGTGCGCAGTCTGGGTCAGAACACCGCACGCATGGCCGAATGGCAGACCGGCACGATGGCCCGACTACTCGCTCGGCAGGGCGAGATTCCAGACGAAGACTCCATGAGTCCCGAGCATGTGGCCAAAGTGGCGATGCTCACCACGGCACTGCTGCCAACTCTGGAGCGCATGCTGGTGTACGCGTGGCGCCGCCAACTCGCGGCCGCTATTCAGCGCAGCCTCGATACTGCTGATGAGGATGATGCCGACGCGGGTGTGATGTGTGTGGGTTTTGCCGACATCGTTGGGTTCACCCGGCTTTCCCGACGTTTGCCCGATGACCGCCTCGCCGATCTGGTGACCGCGTTCGAAGCCGACAGTGCCGATGTGGTGGCCGCCACCGGGGCGCGGCTGATCAAGACCTTGGGTGACGAGGTGATGTTCGTCGCCGAGTCCCCGGAGGTGGCGGTGGCCACAGCTCTCACGCTGCACGAGGCGCATCGGGAAGGTGAAGACGTACCGTCATTGCGGATCGGGGTCGCATTCGGTGACGTTGTGACCAGGATGGGCGATGTGTACGGCAGCACCGTGAACCTCGCCAGTCGCCTCACTGCACTCGCCCGACCGGGCAGCACTCTGGTGGACGACGCCTGCGCTGTCGAGCTTGCCACGGACCCGCGTTTCCACGTGCGCGCACTGCGCGCCCGACCGATGCGCGGGCTAGGACTAGTACGTGCATGGACGGTGAGGCGGGGTCGTTAGGCTCGGGTGAACGCCAGTCGTCACTCGACGCAGCGCGTCCACCGTCGCTCGGGATGGAGAACTGAAGTGAACCAACCCCATGAACAGGCTCATCGGCGTGCGCTGGCCGGGGGAGCTAGCAAATACCACGAGGCCAACGCCGCCAAGGGCAAGTTGTTTGCCCGCGAGCGCATCGCCTATCTCGTGGACGAGGGCAGTCTGATCGAGGACGGTCTCTTGGCCAATGCGATGGCCGAAGGGCTGCCTGCTGACGGGGTAGTCACCGGAACGGCGACCATCGCGGGTCGCCCGGTGTGTCTGATGGCCAACGACAGTACGGTCAAGGCCGGCTCCTGGGGGGCCCGGACGGTGGAAAAGATCATCCGGATCATCGAGCGCGCCTACGACCTCGGGGTGCCGATGGTGTGGCTGGTGGACTCCGCGGGTGCCCGTATCACTGATCAGGTCGACCTGTTTCCGGGACGGCGTGGTGCGGGGCACATCTTCTACAACCAGGTCCGGGCCTCCGGGTCCATTCCGCAAGTGTGTGCCCTCTTCGGCCCGAGTGCAGCCGGCGGAGCCTACATCCCGGCCTTCTGTGATCTCGTCGTGATGGTGGAGGGCAACGCCTCCATGTATCTGGGTTCCGACCGCATGGTGGAGATGGTCACTGGCGAGAAGACCACGTTGGAGGCGATGGGTGGGGCCAAGATGCACTGCTCGGTCAGCGGCGTCGGACACATGTTGGTCAAGACCGAACACGCTGCCCTCGATGCGGTCAGCCGCTATCTGAGTTATTTCCCGAGCAACTACACCCAGGAGCCGCCGTCGACCGCACCGGCGGAACCTGCCGACGTAGATTTGCGAGCGCTCGTGCCGGAGAGCGAGCGCCAAGCATTCGACATGCGCCGCTACCTCAAGGGCCTGTTTGATGCGGACAGTTTCTTCGAGATCCATGCCCTCTGGGCCCGGGAAGTGGTGGTCGGGGTCGGCCGGATCGATGGTCGGGTGGTGGGCGTGGTGGCCAATAACCCGATGTTCAAAGGTGGGGTGCTGTTCGTGGACTCGGCCGATAAGGCCACGCGATTCATCAATTTGTGCGACGCCTTCAACATTCCACTGCTGTTCTTGGCTGACGTGCCCGGCTTCATGGTGGGCAGCGCGGTGGAGCGCGCGGGCATCATTCGCCATGGCGCCAAGCTCATCACTGCAGTCAGCGAGGCGACCGTTCCGAAGATCTGCGTGGTTGTCCGCAAGGCATATGGCGCCGGGCTGTACGCCATGGCCGGGCCGGGATTTGCCCCCGACGCCACCATTGCGCTGCCCACGGCCAAGATCGCGGTGATGGGTGCGGAGGCCGCTGTCAACGCGGTGTTCGCCAACAAGATCGCTGCCATCGAGGACTATCACGAGCGCGATGAGTTCGTCACAGCCAAGCGACTCGAGTATGAAGAGGACATCGACATTGTGCGGCTGGCCAGCGAGCTGGTGATCGATGCCGTGGTGGAACCAGAAGAACTTCGGGAGGAAATCGTGGCCCGAATCGAACGTGCGGCCACCAAGAACCGCGACTTCTCACGTCGGCGGCATGGTGTGACGCCGGTCTGAGGCGGGTACATGCACACATCAAGCGGGTGTCACGGGTGCCGTCGGAAGGCTATGGTGACTTTATGGCTCGAGTAATTCTGGCTGAGGACGACGAGGCGATCAACGAACCGTTGGCGCGCGCTTTGCGCCGCGACGGACACGAGGTCGCCGTGGTCAGTTCCGGCACAACAGCATTGGAAGTGGCGGCCGCGGGGGTGGCCGATTTGATGGTGTTGGATCTTGGACTACCTGGCATGGACGGCCTCGAAGTGATCCGGTCGTTGCGCGAGCAGGGCAGCAAGATGCCCATCATCGTGGTGACCGCCCGCACCTCTGACCTCGATTTTGTGGTGGGCCTAGATGCCGGTGCCGATGACTATGTGGGCAAGCCGTTCCGGATCGACGTGCTGCTGGCCCGGGTTCGGGCACTCGTGCGGCGGGGATCCAGTCCGGCCACCATTCGGGTGGGCGAATTGATTATCGAGTCGGCCGCCCGCCGCGTGCGGGTGGGTGACGATGAAGTCAATCTCACACCCAAGGAATACGACGTGCTGCTGTTGCTGAGTCAGAACCTGGGCAAGGTGATGTCGCGGGAGCAGATCATGAAAGAAATATGGCGCGGGGAATGGTTCGGAGGCTCGAAAACGCTGGACATGCACGTCTCCGGCTTGCGGCGGAAATTGGCCGAAACAGGCGGTGGCCGGGAACCGGTGATCGGCACCGTGCGGGGTGTGGGATTCCGACTCGAAGAGGACTCGGCGGCGGGCAGCGGATAGGTCAAGCTCGTGTACCGACTCTTCTTGTCCGCCACGTTGCGGGTTTCCTTCATCACTGTGACGCTGATGGCCATCGTGCTGGGGTCGACAGCGGCGTATTTCATCCATCGCATCTACGACGAGCAGGCTGCGACGTTGGCGTCGCGCACCGCCGTGGCCGTGGCCTTCCGGGAAGCCAGTGACCTGTCTGTGACTCCGGAATATCTGGAATCGATTGCCGGAAGCGACTCGGTGAAAGTGACATATGCCAATGGGCAAACGGTGATTGTCGAGGGTGACTCGCCGGGACCGGAGTTCCTGGCCACGCGGGTGGACCCCTTGGGCGAGTTCAGCGTCACCGCTGGGATCAATCAGCGGGAGTTCTACATCGCCCTGGGAATCGTGCTCGGCATCGTGATCATCGTCTCGTTCATTTCACTGGGGGTGGCCTACCGCGTGGCCGATCGGGAGTCACGCCGAGTCAATCGACCGCTCGGCGATCTCGCCGCGCACGCCGAAACCATCGGCAGCGGTCGACATGTGCGCAAGGCCAAACCGACTGGGATCGACGAGGTGGACCGGATCGCGCGCGTGTTGGACGATCGCGGAGCTCGGGTGCGTGAGGTGCTCGAAGCCGAGCGTCGGACCTCCCGGGAGATGAGCCACCAGGTGCGCACCCCGCTTACAGCTTTGACTCTGCGGCTCGAAGAGATCATCCACACCGACGACCTCACCGAAGCTAAGGCGGAGGCCGCGGTCGGCGTGGTGCAGATCGAACGCCTCACCGATGTCATCGACCAACTCGTCAAAGGGCGACGGGAAGGTGTGCGGATGGAACAGGAGGCGGTGGACCTCGTGCGCCTCGTGGATGAGCAAATGGTGGAGTGGTACCCGGCCTTTGCCATCCGCAGACGCCGCATCACCTTGCAGACCCCGGGGCCGGTAGTGGCCTGGGCAAGCCGCAACGGGCAAAGCCAGGTGCTGGCTACGCTGATCGAGAACTGTCTGATCCATGGTCGGGGGGACGTGCTGATCCGGTTGCGCCAGTCCGGGACGTCGGCTGTGATCGAGGTGGTGGACACGCGGGGGGTCATGCGGTTGAAAGAGCACGAAGACCCCTTCGAACGGGGGGTGTCGGCCAGCGGGACCGGGTTGGGGTTGGCGCTGGCGCGCACGTTGGTGGCTGCCGATGACGGGGACATCGCGTTGACCTCACGCAAGCCGGTGACGTTCACCGTCTATCTGCCGCTGTTCGCCGAGCAACAGTCCGAATCCGTGCCGGTGGGGCAGGGCGAAGTCGGGCCGGCGTAACTGGGCGCGTGTCGAGAGTCCGACGTCGGTTTAGATTTCGACGGTGCCGAGCAACCGCTCGCGCTCTGCTGCGTCGTCCACCTCGGGGAAGACGAACTTGCGGTAGGACCAGAAGCGGAACATGGTGCCGAGCGCCAGGCCAACGACGTTGGCAGAGATGTTGTCGGCCAGCGGGCTGTCCAACCCCAAGGCGTAGTGACTGAACCACAGACACCCCACCGCAATGAGCATGGCTACGCCGTTCAGGGCGAAAAACAGCACGTACTCTCGGGTGAACGACGTACGTCCGCGGTGTTTGAAGGTCCAGAACCGGTTGCCGAAGTAGGCCACCGTCGTGGCTGCGGCGACCGAGACGATTTTGGCTGTGAGGGGCTTGCCTTCCAGCGGGCCGAAGTACAGCAGCAAGTTGAAAAGGCCGATGTCGACGACCAGTGCGCTCAAGCCCACGATGCCGAATTTGGCGATTTCGCGGTACAAACCCGCCAACTTGGCGTAGGCCCGAGCCACCAACCCCGTCCGGGGACTGGTCACGTGCACGGGACTGCTGGTGTCGGTGGGGGTAGGCACCGCTCTAGAGTACCTGTGACAACTGCGTTCCCGACAGGTCTCGCGTGCGTGAGTCTGATCACCACGGGTGCGCATCGCCCCCTCGTCAGCGGAGTTTGCCATGGATTTGCACCTGTCGGATGAGCACGAAGCACTTCGGGAAGCCGTCGCCGAGTTCGCCCGAACGGAGGTGGCACCGGTCATCGGTGATTACTACGCCCGTGGCGAGTTCCCCTTGCCACTCGTGGCGTCCATGGCCGAGATGGGGCTCTTCGGCTTGCCCTTCCCGGAGGAATACGGGGGCATGGGTGGCGACTACGTCGCCTTGTGCGTGGCGATCGAGGAATTGGCGCGAGTGGATTCGTCCATCGCGATCACGCTGGAGGCGGGGGTATCGCTGGGTGCGATGCCGATCTATCGGTTTGGCAGCGAAGAACTCAAGCGGGAGTGGCTGCCGAGACTGGCCCGGGGCGAGATTCTAGGTGCCTTCGGACTCACCGAACCTGACGCTGGGTCAGATGCTGGCGGCACGGCCACCACGGCAGTCCGCGATGGCGACGAATGGGTGATCAACGGTTCCAAAGCGTTCATCACCAACTCGGGCACGGACATCACCGGTTTGGTGACAGTGACCGCGGTCACCGGCCGCGATGAGCGCGGGCGGAAAGAAATCTCGAGCATTCTGGTGCCGGCGGGCACGCCCGGTTTTTCGGTGGCACCGGGTTATCGCAAGGTCGGCTGGGACGCCTCAGACACCCACGAGTTGTCCTTCGTCGATGTGCGCGTCCCGCTGGGCAACCTGGTGGGCGACGAGGGGCGCGGGTATGCCCAGTTCCTGCGGATCTTGGACGAGGGTCGGATCGCGATCGCCGCGTTGGCTGCGGGCCTGGCACAGGGGTGTGTGGACGAGTCGGTGTCGTACGCCCTCACTCGCCAGGCTTTTGGCCAGCCGATCGCGGCAAACCAGGCAGTAGCCTTCATGATTGCCGATATGGAGGCACGTGCGCACACGTCGCGGGTGCTGTGGCGAGAGGCGGCGGGTCGCATGCAGCGCGGCGAATCTTTCAAGCATCAGGCGGCCATTGCCAAGATGGTCACAAGTGAGGCGGCGATGGACAACGCCCGCGCGGCGACCCAAGTTCACGGCGGCGCGGGATTCACCATCGATTATCCCGTGGGACGGTTCTACCGCGATGCCAAGATTCTGGAAATCGGGGAAGGCACCACGCAGGTGCAACAACTATTGATCGCCCGGGAGTTAGGACTTCCCACATGACATCTTCGTACGCGGTTGTGGGCGGGCCAGCGCCACAGGCGGCCGGATTAGCCGTGCTGCGGATGAGTTCGCCGGCTGGGCTCGAGGCAGAGTTTGTGCCCGATGCCGGCATGGTGGGCTGCTCGTTGCGGCATCGGGGCGCCGAATTGCTGGGTCAGCGCGCGGGCATGTCCGCCTATTTACAACGCGGCGCCACGTTCGGGATTCCGCTGCTTGCGCCGTGGGCCAATCGGCTGGGTGCGGACGTCTATGAAGTGGCGGGCTCGACCGTCTCGGTCACCGGCGTGCGCGGCGTGCATCGGGATGGCAACGGGCTGGCGCTGCACGGACTTCTGGCCGCGGCCGGAGGTTGGCAAGTGACCACCGCCACTGGGGGTGTGGACCGGGCTCGAATTGCGGCGCGACTGGCCTTCACCGGCGAGCGGGCGGAGTTTCCGGCATTTCCGTTCCCCCACGACCTTGAGGTTGCCGTGGACCTTGTGGACACACGGCTCTCGATCACCACCACGGTGACGCCGACGACGAGCAAGGACGTGCCGATCGCGTTCGGCTGGCATCCCTACTTCACACTTCCAGGCGTGCCGCGGTCGGACTGGCGGGTGCATTTGCCCTTCCGCACGAGATTGGAACTCGACGACAGATCGCTGCCCACCGGCACCCGGAAAACGGTGTCGTTCGCTGATGCACCGTTGGGAGAGCGCACATTCGATGATCTGTTCGCAGATGTGGCCCCTGGCGACACGGCGTGGATTTCCGGCGGTGGTCGCCGCATCAGTGTCACCTACGGCGAGGGGTATCCCTACGGAGTGGTGTTTGCGCCAGCTGGCGACGCGCTGATTGCCATTGAGCCGATGACTGCGCCCACCGACCCATTCCGGCCGGGGCGGAAAGTCGTGATGGCACCCGCCGGCGGGTCGTATGCAGCGACGTATGTGATCGAAGTCAGTGAGGTGCGCTCGTGACGCGACCGGTGGTGGGCATCGTCGGCGGCGGACAGTTGGCGCGCATGACCGCACCTGCGGCAGAAGCGCTCGATGTGCACCTGCGGGTGTTGGCGGCGCGCCCGGATGACTCCGCCGCGCAGGTGATTCCGGATACGGTGATCGGCGATCATGACGATTTGGAAGCGCTGCTGGCATTTGCCGACGGCTGTGACGTGGTGACATTCGATCATGAGCATGTGCCGCCGGCCCACTTGCGCACGTTGCAGGAGCGGGGAGTGCTGGTGCGTCCAGGGCCGGACGCGCTCGTGCATGCCCAGGACAAAATTGTCATGCGGGAAGCCCTGAGCCAAGCTGGCTTGCCCTGTCCCCGGTGGGCGGAGGTGGCCGATGCCGACGATGTGGCCCTATTTGCGAGCGCGGAAGACTGGCCGGTCGTGCTCAAGGTGTCCCGCGGTGGCTACGACGGTCGGGGGGTCTGGGTGGTGTCGAGCCGCGACGAGGCGGCGGACGTGATGGCCAGCACCGCATTGGTGCCCGGTGCGCGCTGGCTGGCGGAAGAAAAGGTGGACTTCATTCGCGAATTGTCCGCACAAGTGGCGCGCTCGCCGCACGGGCAGGCGGTGGCCTATCCGGTGGTTGCGAGCCTGCAGGTCAACGGCATCTGCAAAGAGGTCGTGGCCCCCGCGGTGGATATGAGCGCGGAGCATTCGGCGCGGGCGCAGCGGGTGGCACTCGACATCGCCGCGGTGCTTGGGGTGGAGGGCATGTTGGCGGTGGAGATGTTCGACACCGATCGTGGCGTGCTCGTCAACGAATTAGCGATGCGCCCGCACAACACCGGGCACTGGAGTATCGAGGGCGCCGACACTTCCCAATTCGAGAACCACCTGCGGGCGGTGCTGGATCTCCCCCTGGGTGCGCCGACCCCGCGGGCCAACGTGGCGGTGATGGTGAACATCCTGGGCGGGTCGTATCCGGATCTGCATCGGGCGCTGCTGCACGTGATGGCCCGGGATCCGGGGATCAAGGTTCACCTCTATGGCAAGCAGGTCCGTGCGGGCCGCAAGGTTGGGCATGTGACTGTCCTGGGGACGGATGTGGACGTGCTGCTGGAGCGGGCACGGCATGCGGCGGACTTCTTCGAGGGGACGATCGATGGCTGACGGCGGATCAGCATCAGCGCCACGGGTGGCCGTGGTGATGGGTTCGGATTCGGACTGGCGCGTGATGAGTGCGGCGGTTTCGGCGTTGGCGGAGTTCGACGTCGCCTGCGAGGTGGGCGTGGTGTCGGCGCATCGGATGCCCGAGGAGATGATCGACTTCGGCCGGTCAGCGGCTGATCGGGGTCTAGAGGTGATCATCGCCGGGGCTGGCGGTGCGGCACACCTGCCGGGCATGCTCGCGAGTGTGACGTCGTTGCCGGTGATCGGGGTGCCGGTGTCGTTGGCCAACTTGGATGGGCTGGATTCGTTGCTGTCAATCGTGCAGATGCCGGCCGGGGTGCCGGTTGCCACCGTAGCGGTGGACAACGCGCGCAACGCCGGGCTGCTGGCTGTCCGAATCCTGGCCACCGCTGATCCGGGATTACGCGCGCAGATGGACGATTTCCGGGCGGAACTCGGTGAGACGGCTCGGGCCAAGGGCGCAGCGCTGCAGGAGCGGTTGCGGGGCTGACGTCGTAGATGCGTATCGGCGGATGTGCTGCGTCGCCAAAATCGCCCAACACCCGCAGAATCGCCCATTGGCGTGTGGGCGATTCCACGGTTAATAGGCGATTCTTCGTAACATGCGTCGAGTCTGCTTCCACCCATTTTGCACGCGGGCGGGGTGGCACCTAAGCGGGCTACGGGCCGCATCGCCAGCTCCGCCGGGCGGTCGTAGCATGGGGTGACACCCCATCGCACAAAGGAGCATCCCCGTGGACGCTGGCATCTACGCCCTGCCCGAGGAGTATGTCGAACTACAGCAGGCTGTCCGGGCGCTCGCCCGCGACAAGATCGCCCCGCGCGCTGCTGAGATCGATGCGAAAGCGGAGTTTCCGTGGGATGTCTACGAGGCGCTGGTGGCCAGCGGCTTCCACGCCATTCACATCCCGGAGGCGTACGACGGCATGGGCGGCGACAACCTGGCCTCCGCGCTCGTCGTGGAAGAGATTGCGCGCGTCTGCGGCTCGAGTTCGCTGATCCCCGCGGTCAACAAACTTGGCACCACGCCGCTGCTGGTCGGAGCATCGGAGGAGGTCAAGCAGCGTTACCTGACTGAGGTCGCCAGTGGTGAGGCGATGTTCTCATACGGGCTCTCCGAACCTGAGGCTGGTTCAGATGCCGCCAGCATGCGTACGAAAGTCACCCCAGATGGTGACGGCTGGCTGCTCAACGGTAACAAAAGGTGGATCACCGGGGCCGGCATCTCCAAGTACTACACCGTGCTCGCCACAGCCGACCCAGCTGCGGGGGCTCGCGGAATCACCGCGTTTGTCGTGCACGCCGATGATGAGGGATTCACCCTCGGCGCAGAAGAGAACAAACTTGGGATCAAAGGTTCGCCGACCCGGGAACTGTACTTCGACAACGTGCGACTGCCCGCTGATCGACTCGTGGGCGAGGTGGGCGAGGGTTGGAAGATCGCCATGAAGACACTCGACATCACCCGCGTCACCATCGGTGCACAAGCGGTTGGCATGGCCCAAGGTGCGCTCGACGTCGCGCTGGCCTATGCCCAGGAGCGTAAGCAGTTTGGCAAGGCGATTTCCGATTTCCAAGGCATCCAATTCATGTTGGCCGACATGGCCATGCAGATCGAAGCCGCCCGACAGCTGGTGTACCACGCCGCTGCAGCCAGTGATCGCGGTGACGCGAACGTAACCTTCCTCGGATCGGCGGCAAAGTGCTTCGCCTCTGACACCGCGATGAAGGTGACGGTGGATGTGGTGCAGGTGCTTGGCGGCTACGGCTACGTCAAGGACTACCCGGCCGAACGGTTCATGCGCGATGCCAAGATCACCCAGATCTACGAAGGTACTAACCAGATCCAGCGACTGGTGATGGCTCGGCAACTACTCGGTTAAGGCTGCGTTGTCCCCGCATCCCGACTGACCGGGGCGGTCGCTAACTGCAAATGTCGTCGGCCGCGGTCTTGGGCTCCGCGGTGGGCACTGGATCCCCGCCGCTGGCTGGGGCGGTCGCCGTCGGCGAGGCCGCGGTCACGGTGAACTTGCTGACCCCGGTGAAGTCCGGCGCCACAGTGATCCGGAACGTACCGCCCAAACCGGGCACGGCAACGACTTCGGCATTCGGCAGAGCAGCACGCACCGTCTCCAGCGATATGTCGTACTCCGGGTCGTACTCCACCTTGGTGCGACTCACAGAAGATCCGTTGCCAGTGTCAACCACCTCGAAACCGGCTGCGGTCAGTTGACTGGCGGCCTCCTTCGCCCGGCCCGGAACCCCGGTGCCGTTGAGCACAACGAGTGTGATGTCAGACGGGTGTCGCACCACCTGCGGCAACGCTGCTTCTGCCGCGGCGATGGTGTCGGCGGCACTACCGTCTTGACGCAGCGCCGAGAAGAGTTCAGTGCTCGCCGCTTCGTCCCAGAGCACTGCAGCACCACCGTCGCGCAAGGTCTTGGTTCCCCCCAATGGGACGGTCTGGAACCGCACCCGACTGGGGTCAGCCCGTCGCAGGCGCTCGGAAAGTTCTCGCGCCCGAGCAGCGTTGAGTCCGGGGTCGGTGGTGATGCTGGCAAGCACCGTTGAGAGTACGGAACTGAAGCGAGCGGGGTTCAGCAGCATCGACGGGCTGGCCAACTGGGAAAACATCGCGGCCCCGAACGCCTGCTGCCGACCCATCCGGCCGAGATCCGCGGTGGGATCGAAAGCCCGCGCTCGGACGAAGGCCAAGGCTTGTTCGCTGGCCAGTACGCTGCGACCGGCTGGAATGTCGAGGCCGGACTTCTCGTCCTCGATCGCCTCTGGCACACAAACTTCCACTCCGCCAACCGCGTCCACGATGTCGAGGAAGCCGACGAAGTCCACCTCGGCATAGTGATCAATGCGCACACCGGTGGCATCCTCCACCGTTTCGATCAACAAGGTCGGCCCGCCGGCGCCGTAGGCGGAGTTGAGTTTGGCCACAGCTGCCTCACGCTGGTCGCCTTCGCTGTCGACGTGCGCAGGGACGGTCACGGCCGAATCCCGCGGCAGGCTCACCACATCGATCGAGCCGTCGGTGCTCAGGTGCACCAGCAACATGGTGTCGGTGTTTCGGCCGAAGTCGTCGGTGCCTAGGTGCAGCGCGAGTCGTTCGTCTTCGCTCAGGGCGGAACGGTCATCGGAACCCACAACGAGGATGTTGACTCCGGAGTCGTCTTCCGGTCGATCCGAAATGCCAGCGAACACATCCGCATGTCGCATCTGACCGCTGTAGTGGGAGACCGCCGCGTACGACAGGCCAGAAACGGTGAGGACTCCAGCGCTGGCCAACGCGGCAGCCGCCAGCAGCGGACGCCGACGTACGAGGCGTCGCCAGGCAGGCTCAGATGGGGGGTTCTGGGCAGCTTGACCAGTCATGACTTTGTCCCCATCCGCTGAAACTTTTGCTGGTACCGCGCCAGAGACTGTACGACGATTCCGCGTGGGTCCCGCTGCGCCACACCGCGACGTCCATGTGCGCCCCAGACGGCCGTCCCGCCCAGGTCAGATGATCGGTGGTCGGCCATGTCGAGCCATCTCCGTCACTGCCCGCCACGAAATCGGCCTCCGACCCGCTGGGTTGTCCCGCCACCCAATCCGCCAGCCGCTGACCCAGGCCGCCCAATCGGCAGGACGTTCCCGGGTCCGGGCCCATTCCACACCCACCCAGGTGCCGAGATAGGCCACGGCAATCGGGCACGGGAGGTTGCGACGCGCCAACCACACCCGGTTGCGGGCGCTGTTGCGCTGGTACTCGGCGTGCCTGCTGGGGAAGATCGCCGGATGACACGTGTCGATGTCGCCGGCGTACCACACCACATAGCCGGCGTTCCAGATTCGCCACGCCATGTCAATGCCTTCGTGGGCGTAGCCGAAATCAGGAGCCCAACCGCCGACTGCGGCGAAAGCATCCCGGCGAATGGCGACAGCCGCCTCCATCACATACATGCACGTGCTTGACCGCGCGGGGTCGCCCTTGCGGAGTCGAGGCACCCAGTACCGCGGTTGGGATTCGGCCGCGGGATCAACGATCCGGGTCTGCAACATGCCGATGCGAGGTCGGACCGTGAAAGCGGCTACCACCTTGGCCAGCGTGTCGGTTTCGGAGAACCAGGCATCGTCATCAAGGAAGAACAGCACTTCGCCCGTGGCCAGCGCGGCACCCTGATTGCGGGCTCCGACCCCGATGTTGCGCGGTAGATATACCGTGCGCACGGACTGCGGTAGGTGCTGCGGTTGCCACCCGTTGCCCACCACAATCACTTCGACTGTGACCCCGGATTGGGTCAGTGCACTTGCGACGGCCCGGCGCAACTCCTCTGGGCGGTCGCCGCGCGACAGCAGGATGACGCTGACAGTCGAAACCAGCGGAGGCACGTTCACCTTGATGGTCGGGGCCATACTCCTAGGAACGGGCCCGCTGTCGCGAGTACACGACCAACAGTCCGATCCACACCGCCAGCAACAGCCCGGCTAGGCTCCAGGCCGCACCAATGCCCGCGCCAAATGCCGCGAACAGGGTGAGGACCAGAATGCGCCCATCAACACCGAGATCAAGCACGGAAGCCCAGGGGGGCAGCGCCTGACGGCGCAGGTGCCAGCGATCCGCGGCTTCTAGAGTGACCAGGGCGACAGCAGCGATCAGGACTGCAGCCGCAGCCCGTCCGGAGATGGCCAGCGCGGACGCGACAGCGGCGACCACAACAAATTCCACCGCTCGCAACACCGCTGGTAGCCCCCACGCAAACGTGCCTCGCAGCGGTGCCGACATGGCCACAGACAAGGCGAACACCATCACGACTGCACCCAAGAGCACCGGCCATGGGCTGCGTCCCCAACTGAGGAATGCCCCCAGCGCAAGTACCCCTACCCCAATCGCAAAGCTCAGTCCCCGTCCGAGTGGAAACCCACTCGCTGCGGTATTCGACAAGATGCGCGCCACCACGCCCACGTCCGCTAAGGAGCCGGGAGGGGTGAGGAACCGCTGCGCTTGCGTGGTTGCCGGGGGTTCGCGCCGGTCGCGATAACTGCGCCCGACCTCCACCAGTACCACCACAAGAGCAGCAACGCCAGCGACTACCAGGCCCCACGCCGCACCTGCCAGGGCGGTTGCCAAAGAAATCGCCAACCAGCGCAGCGCCCGGTCATCTGACACTCCGGTGTCGTGCAGGAATCGCCGCCCGGCCACCACATCGCCAAGTACCGCGACCATCCCGATGGCAGTGATGGCCAGCAGCCACGCGGGTGTCCCTGCCCGGGCAGCGGCGAATCCCAACGCCAGCAGGAAACTCAGCTCCACCACTCGGCTGCCGAGCCGGTGCCAACGGACCCCGCTGGCGGTTGGGCGCCGCCAGTAGCGTGCGACTTCACCGGCGGACATCAGCGCCAAGGACGAAGCCTGCAGCAACACGGCGCCTGCGATCAGCGCCGCCAGCCCGCCGTAACCGGCCACGAGCGCGGCGATGATCCCGGCGATGATCCCGATTGCGGTCATGGTGGCGGGACGGCGGCCGGTCTTGACAGCCCAGCGGGTGACCCGGCTGCTCAATGGCCGCAAGACAGCCCGGGTGATCGGTTCCTCAGGGCGCTGGCCGGCAGCCCGGAGGCGCCGGTCGTGCTCGCTGAGTTTCGGCATGTCCATCGACCGACGGCTCGCGCAGAACGGATCTGCGGGCACGGCAACTACTTCGCCGCTGCGGGCCAGCGCCGTCAGGGCGATGGCAAAGACGTCAATCTCACCAGGTTGATCCGCACTGGAAAGTTCCTCGACGGCGGCACTGAGCTGGCTCGCAAATTCTGGCAAATCCTCGGGTGCCACCACGAGAATGCCAGCCGCAGTGTGCTCGTGGGCCGATTCGGAATCGTGTTCGGCGCGCAGGTAGCCCTCTTCGCTGACCAGCACCACCGGATTGGCGTCGTCGTCGCCGTTGTGGGCGAGTAGAGCTGCCGACCGCGGTGTGGGCACATCGAGCAGGTTGGCCAGCGCATTGGATTCGGCGCGCAGTTCGGAATCGGCCACTACCAGCGGCTCTGAACTGTGCTCCGCCAGTCTGGATAACTCCAGCAGGGTCTCCCGTGGGGTGCGACCATCGACGGTCATCACCTCAGCCGGGGCGAACTCCGCGAGCAGGGTTGCGGTGTGCTCGTCGAGCGGTGTTTGGCTGACGAGTCGAAATGAGCCTGTGTGCACGCACCAGTATTTACCAGGTTGGCGGTGTCATCCCGGGGAGGCGCAACGAACGGCACGCCAATCTCTGTTGAACTCGCACTCTGCGTAGTCAGGCTGGGCAGCGGTCCCTGGTCTGTTGGGTCAGGAGCACACCACAGTGTCGGCAGAGAGTCCCGTCTCGGATGTTCCAGACGGGGTACTTGCGCTGGCGCTCGGGCTGGGAGTGGCGCTGCTCGCTGCAGCCGGCAGCGGCTCGGCAACAACAGGCAGCACGGTGGTAAATGCGCTACCGGAGACCACCGTGATGGTCGAGCCAGTTAGCGTGGTGTCGAGTCGCACATCGTCGGTTTGCAGGGCGTAAGCCAGGGTACGGGCAGCCTCCTCCTGACCAGCGGGGTACAGGATACGGTTCTTCACCGCGTCCGATGTGGGGTAACTGCCCGTGCCAGTGACGTTGTAGCCGGCCTTCACCATGGCGGCCGCGACTTTCTGAGCCTGTCCGGGAATAGCCGTCCCGTTCACAACTTCGACCTTGATGTCCCCTGGACTCGCATGCAGCGGTTCGGTTTGCCCCGGCGGAACTGTGGCAGGCGGCGGCCACGGCGAATCTTGCCGCATGGCAGCCCAAATCAGCTCCGACGCCGGTTTTTCCAGCGAGACCGTCGCGCCGTCGGGGTTGTAGACGAACGGCGCAGTGAAGAACACGATCTCGCTGGGTTTCATGTCGCTCAAACTCAGCGCAAGTTCCTGCATGTTTGCCAAACTGGCGAGTTCCGGGTCGGTGGTGAGGCTTTGGGTGGCCTGGTCCAGCACCCGGTAGGCCGTGACCGGGTTGCTGAGCACCTGCAGGCTTGTCGCTTTGCGAATCGCGGACGAGAGGAAAGCTTGCTGCCGGTCGATCCGACTGATGTCCGACCCGTCGCCGAGTGTGTAGCGGGCGCGGACGAAAGCAAGCGCATCTTCGCCTTTGACGACAGACGTGCCGGCTGGCAGTTTCAGTCCACTCAAGGGATCGTCCACCGGTTTGGTGACGCAGACTTCGACGCCGTCAAGGGCGTCAACTACCCCTTTGAAGCCGTTGAAGTCCACCACGACGAAGTGGTCGATGTACACACCGGTGAGGTCTTCAACAGTCCTCATCGTGCATGCCGCTCCGCCGAGGCTGAAGGCTTCATTGAATCGGGTGTTTTTCAGCGCTTGCGTGGGGGCACCGTTGGCGTCGACGCACGCGGGGATATCGACCAGCGTGTCCCGCGGAATGCTCACCGCATATGCGCTTTTGCGATCGGCAGAAATATGGACAAGGAGCGTGGTGTCCGAACGTGCGCCTTCAATCGCAGTGGGGCTGCCGTACGCGGAGTCTTCGGATTGGCCAATGCGGTTGTCAGAGCCCATCACCAGGATGTTCAGTGGTTTGCCCTGCTCAAACGTCGCCTGCGACGGCCGGTTGGACAGCAGTGGGGAGATGTTTTGGGCGGAGATGTTGTCGTCGATGTTGCGGTACGCCACCGCACCCGCTCCCGCCACACCCGTGGCTACCAACACCAGGCTGCTGGCGATGCCAGCGAGCACCCGCGGCCAACGCCGAGGTTTGGTAGCCATGGAATCTCCGAATATTTGGACGGGCAAGAGCAAAACGTTCCGGCAAGTGTACGACGCTGAGTAGTGAGCCCGTGACGAATGCGACGTATTTGCGCTCGTCCTGGTTCCCGGTCTGGTGGTTGGCTCTGGGCGGCACGAGGGTTACACCCGGCAGTCGGTGCCCTCCTGCCGCTGTATTGCCCCGAGATCCGCCGCTTCGGGTTCGGCCACTAGCACCGTTGTGCCACCGCGGCACAACCAGGACAACGAGGTCAAGAGTAAGCCGTCGGTGGTGTCGGGAAGTGCAGTACTCAGCGGACGCTGGCAATCGGCCGCCAGCAAGCGCTCGGCGCGTTCGATGGCGGCGTGATTGTCCAGGCGCTCGCCGTCGGCAACCACAACCGCGGCTTCCGCAGGCGGTAGCGGCAGCACTACCTGATCGGGATAGGAACGCAGATCGGCAAGGGCGTCAACAGCATGTGGTGGGCAGGCCGATCCCAGAGGCGTCCCAAAAGGTGTGGTGGAACATGCCAGTACTTCCTCGACGTCTGGATAGCGGGACGATCGGGTAGCAGTTGTGATCACAATGTCGGCAGTGTCGGTGACCGTCACCGCCCAGCCCCGCGACCACACAGCTTGACTCCACACCGGCACCAGCCAATGCAGGGGCAGGTCGATCCGAAACACCGCATTCGCCGGAGGGTCGAATTCCGCTGCCAAGTAGGACCCGGTTTTCGCTACCCAGTTGTCCAAAGTGGCCGCAGACAGCTCCATTCGGGTGTGGGAACCTTGGTAGAAAGTGATGGCCGGAGCGTGACGATCACGACGCAATGCGTCACGGCGCAGGGATTCTGGGCAAGTGGACACTGTTGAAGGCTACTTCCGAGGGGAGATTTCTGGCAGGGTGGAGGTTGTGCTGGAAGCCATCCTCTTAGTGGGCGGACGCGGAACGCGTTTACGCCCCCTCACGGTCAACACGCCCAAACCCATGCTGCCGGTGGGCGGGGTGCCGTTCACAGAGCATCAAATCGCGCGTGCCCGGGCTGCCGGAGTCACCCGTGTGGTGCTGAGCACGTCTTATCGGGCTGAGGTGTTCAGTGAGTACTTCGGCGACGGGTCCGATTTCGGGGTGGAGCTGGTGTACGTCACCGAAGACTCACCCTTGGGTACCGGGGGCGCGATTCGGCACGCGGTAGACCACTTGGCATCTCCGCCGGATGCACCAGTGCTGATCTTCAACGGTGACGTGCTCAGTGGGGTGGACCTAGAAGGTTTGGTGCACGCGTGGCATTCGGCTGCTGCCGATGTGGTGCTCTACCTCACCCGGGTCGCCGATCCGCGCGCGTTCGGACTTGTGCCCACCGATAGCCATGGGCGGGTGCAGGCATTCCTCGAGAAGCCGACGAAGCCAGAAGAGATCGTCACTGATCAGATCAACGCCGGCTGCTACGTCTTCCGGCGTTCGATCATCGACGCCATCCCGCCGGGGCGCGTGGTCTCGGTGGAGCGGGAGACGTTCCCGGCGCTGCTGGCAGCAGACGCACCGGTGTTTGGAGTGGTGGATCCGGCCTATTGGCTTGACCTCGGTAATCCGGCTGCGTTCGTTGAGGGGTCACGCGATCTGGTTTCGGGTCGGATTGCTTCACCGGCGCTGCCCGGGACACCGGGTCGGATGATCGCCCTGCCCGGTTCGGACATCAGCCGGGATGCCGTGGTCACCGGTGGTTCCTGCATCGGCGCCCGCGCGCAGGTGCAGGCTTATGCCAACGTCGATGGCAGTGTGGTGTTCGACGATGCGGTGATCGGGGTAGGTGCCGAGGTGATCAGCAGCATCGTGGGCCGTGGGGCACAGATCGGCGCCGGCACCAAACTCAACGGTGCCGTGGTGGGTGATGGTGCGATCATCGGCGCGGAAAACGAGCTGCTCGCCGGAGTGCGGGTGTGGCCGGGGGTCACGCTGCCAGACGTCGGTGTGCGCTTCTCGTCCGACCAGGAGTAGATATGGCCACCACGATCATTGTGGTGGTGGCGCTGGTCACCTCGGTGTTGGTGGTGGTCAACCTCCTCACCAATCTGTGGGCGAGGCAGCACTACTTGCTGATTTCGCTGTGGGCCACCGGTGTCCTGCTCGCGATTGCGTATTTGGCGGAGATTTCCTGGGCTCAACTCGGCTTGGGCTTTGGCGGTGGGGCCCAGACCCGCGGTGTGATCTGGTCGGTGGTCCTGCTCGGCATCGTGATTGTGGGTTACGCGGTGGCGGCGGCATTACCGTTCACCCGCAAAGGTTTTGCCGACGCTCGTACCGCCGAGATGGGGGTCGGGCGGTTTTTGTATCACGCTTTCCTGCGGATTCCGGTGGGCACCGCGCTGATGGAAGAAGTTGCATTTCGCGGTGTTCTGCTCGCCGCGTCCATCACCGCTTTTGGCACGGTGTGGGGGGTGGCGGTTTCGTCGTTGCTGTTTGGGCTCTGGCATGTGCTGCCAGCTTTGGAGTTCCACGAGGCCAGCAGCACCACGGACCGGCTCGGGAACGGTTGGCGGGGAAAGTTGACCACTGTCGGCGGGCAGGTGCTGGGAACCGCGGCGGCTGGGGTCGGGTTTGCCATGGTGCGACTGTGGTCAGACAGTCTGCTGCCTGCGATCACCTTGCACGCAGCCTTGAATGCCCTCGGTTTCGCGCTCAGTTGGGCATTTGCCCGCCGCCTGCGCGACATCTAGCGGGGTACACGGGGAGCTAGCGGTACACGAGGTGGTCGGCCGGGTGGGGCTCTTTGCGAGGCGGTGGGTCGGACAACGGGTAGCCGATCGCCACCGCGCCCAGCGGCTGCCAATCGGATGGGAGGTCGAGGACGTCGGTGACGACGTCTGGGCAGAACACCGGAGCGGAGAGCCATGCCGACCCGATCCCCTCAGCGGCCAACGCAATCAACAGGCTCTGCACGGCTGCGCCGCCGGCTAAGAGGAATAGGTCGCGTTCATAGCCACTGCGTTTGCCATCGGGATAATCGTGTCGAGCGGAGGCGATGTCGCTCAATGCCCACACGACTTCCGGTGCCTCCCGCAATACCGAGCCACGCTGGAGGCGTCGTTCGATTTGTGTCGGGTCCAAGCCATCGAGTTCCCGCAGGTCGGTACGCCAGCGTTCAGCCATCGCGTCCAACAATCGGTTTCTCGTGGCGGGAGTGGTCACGGCAAAGTGCACAGGTGAACTGTGGTGTGGGCTGGGGGCTGTGAGCGCTGAGCTGATTGCCCGTTGCAGTAGGTCAGCGGGCACGGGCTCGGGCCGAAATTTGCGGGTGGTGCGACGGTTCGGCACCGCGCGTCGGGCGCCTTGTGCAAGCGCCTCAGCTGTTCCCATGCTGAAGAGATCATCGGCCGGTGCCCTGATCAGCACCCCGGCAGGTGCAGCGTCGGGCGAGGTCTGACGGACGCCACGCACGATTGCCACGGGAACGGCATCGGCCTTCGGGCGCACCAATTCCGAGGCCGCGGCGATCTCGTCGACAATCGCCACCACGGTTGCTTCCAGGGTCCGACCATCGGCATCTTCGGTACCACGAAGGTCCAGGAGAGGATGAACTCCGGCACTGCCCAGCGCAATATCTGTGACTCCCTCGCGCCACGCTCGCCCAGCCGAGTCGGTGATCACAACTCCCAGGTCATCAATGTTGAGTAGACGTTGAAAGTTCGCCCGCAATGAGGCGGCACTGGCATCGGGATCGAGCGGGAGTAGCAAGGCGGTGCCCGTGGGTGCGTTCGACATGTCGATTCCGGCGGCGGCGAGCACGAAACCGTGGCGGGTACGCACGATCTGGGTGCTGCCGCCGGCGTGCTGTCGGCTGGCGAGAATGGCCGTCGCCTCATCTGCGATCAATTCCTCGCGAGACTCAGCCGGGAGGACGCGCCCTTCAGCTTTCGAAACGATCTTGCTGGTCACGACGATTACATCGCCTGGTGCCACTCCACGTGAGCCATCCGGCCAGCGCACAGTGGCCAGCGACGGTGCCGAGATCGCGGCAATGTCGTCTCCGGCCACAAACTCAGGCAAGCCCGAAATTCCGATCGCGGTCAGGGTTCGGCCTTGGGTCACGGTGTGACGCCTACCAGTGCGAGCGCGGCGTTGGCCAGTGCTGCGGCAGCGTTGTCGTCGACCATGCGCGTGGGTACGGCGGCAGTCCGGATGCCAGCGGCTTCGACAGCCGACACCAAGTGGGCATCCGCGGTGTCCAGCAGCCAGCCATCCAGGACCCCGTCAGGGCGCGCTCCGTACCAGCGTGCCACCGCCGCAGCATCAGAATCCACCCCGATCGCCTGCAGGCAGGCATCAGCCATCCCGCGCAGTGGGCGGCCAGAGATGATCCCGCTGACGCCAACGACGGGGGCGTCGGTGGTACGCACGGCATCGCGAATACCGGGCACGCTGAAGATCGCCCCAATCGACACGACCGGGTTGGACGGCGGCAACACCACCACATCGGCGTCGGCGATCACCGCGAGCACGTCGGGTCCTGGGCTAGCCTCCTCAGCCCCCACCATCACGAAATCATGCGCCGGCAGGGTGGCCCGGTGGCGCACCCACCACTCTTGAAAGTGGATGGCTCGGCGTCCGGCGTCGTCTGCTACCACCACGTGGGTTTCCACGCGATCGTCGGTCATCGGCAGCAGTGTGACGCCCGGTTGCCATCTTTGGCACAGGGCAGCGGTGATGTCGGTGAGGGAGTAGCCGGCGTGGATCAACTGTGTGCGCAGCAGGTGGGTGCCGAGGTCTCGGTCGCCCAGACCGAACCAATCGGGCTGCGCGCCATAGGCCGCGAGCTCTGCGGCAGCATGAAAAGTCTCCTCAGCCCGACCCCATCCGCGCTCTGTGTCGAGACCGTCGCCCAGGGCGTACATCAGGGTGTCGAGATCCGGGCAGGCCTTGAGTCCGAACAGCACGATGTCATCGGCGGTGTTACCGATGACCGTGATGTCAGCCGCCGGGACCGCCAGTCGTAATCCCCGGACAAACCGGGCGCCACCGAGGCCACCTGCCAACACTGTGATCCGCATGGGCTCATTGTGCGCGGGTGACGTGACAGCCTGCGGTGCTGGGTGGCCGACCCGCCCCACGCCAATCCGAGTGTGCGGGTAGTGGCCCTGCTCCTGGGCCGGAAGGCGGCATAGGCTGGTGCGGTGTCCGAACAGCTTGATCGCGCGTCGGAAACCGTGCCGATCGAACAGCCGCCCACCGCCGTTGCGCTGCGGCGGGCACTGGCGCGAGCGGACCGGGGGGTTGCGCTCAACGTGGCCGAGATCGCCGCCTTGTTGGGTGCGCGTGGAGCGGACTTGTCCCAACTGTGCAAGCTGGCTGCGCGGCGCCGGGACTTGCGCCTGCACAGTCAAGGCCGAGCTTCGAGCATCAGTTATTCGCCCAAGGTGTTCATTCCGCTCACGCACCTATGTCGAGATCGCTGCCACTACTGCACATTCGCGCAGGACCCTGCGAGCCTGCGAGCCGCAGGTCGGGCGCCGTTCCTATCCATCACTGAGGTGGTGGAAATCGCCCAAGCCGGCGCCGCCGCCGGGTGCAAGGAGGCGCTGTTCACGCTCGGCGACCGGCCGGAAGCTCGGTGGCCGGCCGCGCGGGAATGGTTAGCGCAGGCCGGCTACGACACCACCGTGGATTACTTGCGGGCCGCCGCGGTGGCTGTACTGGAGCACACCGGGCTTTTGCCGCACCTCAACCCGGGAGTACTCACCTGGTCGGAGTTGCAACGTCTGCGTCCAGTGGCGGCGAGTATGGGCTTAATGCTGGAGACGTCGGCTACCAGGCTCTTCGCGACGCCAGGGGCAGTGCACTACGGCTCTCCGGACAAAGACCCCGCGCTCCGATTGCGGATGATTGCCGATGCGGGCCGCGCAAACATCCCTTTCACCACCGGCGTGTTGGTGGGGATCGGCGAAACCCGCGTGGAATTAGCGGAATCGCTCTTGGCGCTGGCGGCATTGAGTCGAGAGTACGGCCACATTCAAGAAGTGATCGTGCAAAATTTTCGCCCCAAGCCAGACACCGCGATGCGGCAATGGCCTCCTGTGGATCCAGACTCCTACCAGGCAGCGCTCGCCACCGCCCGGCTCGTGATGGATGCCACGGTGGCTCTGCAAGCACCCCCCAATCTCACCGATACTGCCGAACTACCCAGGCTGCTCGCCGCGGGCATCGATGACTGGGGTGGGGTAAGTCCGGTGACGGCCGATCACGTGAATCCGGAACGGCCGTGGCCGGCGGTCGTGCATTTGCAGGAGGTCACGGCTGCTGCCGGTTTCACCCTCACCCAGCGTCTGGCTGTCCATCCGCCCTACCAGCGTGATCCGGTGCGGTGGCTGGACCCGCGGATTCGCCCGTTCGTGTCGGCGTTGGCAGACCCCGACGGGCTCACCCAGCCCAATACCCGGGCAGGCGGCGCACTGTGGCAAGAGCCGGACTCCTACGCTGCTTTTGCGCACGTCGCAGCCACAGCGAAGATCGAGGATGAAACCGGCGGAACCGGCATCGGGATATACGGCGATTGGTCGTCCGTGGCCGCGCGCCTGCACGCCGAACCAACTGCCAGCGCGATGACCACGAAGGCGCCGGCAGCGCCCGTGCGGATGTCGCGCGAAGTGAAAACTGCCCTGGCATTGGCCGAGCGCGATCCTGGGGCGCTCGCAGCGGCAGCACATGCAGACCTTGCGCTCGCGTTGCTGACGGCGGAGGGCGAGGGTTTGGCGGCGTTAGCCGCACTCGCCGATGCGGTACGTCAGGATCGGGTGGGTGACGCGGTCACCTACGTGGTGAACCGCAATATCAATTTCACCAACGTGTGTTACACCGGATGTCGATTCTGTGCCTTCGCCCAGCGTGAGTCCGATGTGCACGCCGAAACGCTGTCGCTCTCGCAGGTTGGCGCCAAAGTGGATGAGGCGGTGGCACTCGGGGCGACCGAAATCTGCATGCAGGGCGGCATTCATCCGCGGTTGCCGGGCACGGCCTACTTCGACCTGGCCCGGGAAGTGACCACACGGCCCGTGCACCTGCACGCCTTCAGTCCGATGGAAATCATCAACGGCGCGACAAAGTCCGGGCTGTCGGTGCGCGAGTGGCTACTGGCCGCCAAGGAGGCAGGACTCGGGTCGATTCCTGGCACAGCCGCCGAGATTCTTGATGATGATGTGCGGTGGGTGCTCACCAAGGGCAAGTTGCCCACCGCCGACTGGATCTCGGTGGTGCGGACAGCCCACCAGGTGGGCCTGCCATCAACTGCGACGATGATGTACGGGCACGTCGATCAGCCGCATCACTGGGTGGCGCACCTGCGCTTGTTGCGCCAACTCCAGGAGGACACAGGTGGTTTCACGGAGTTTGTGGGACTGCCATTCGTGCACCAGAACGCGCCCGTGTACCTCGCCGGTTTGGCCAGGCCCGGACCTTCGATGCGCGACGATCTCGCCGTCACCGCACTAGCCCGGCTCATGCTCGCTGGGGCTATCGACAATATTCAAGTGTCCTGGGTGAAGGTGGGGGAAGCCGGTGCGGCCCAGCTGTTGCGGGCTGGTGCCAACGATCTCGGAGGCACGTTGATGGAGGAATCCATCTCACGATTGGCCGGTGCCACGCATGGCACATCGCGCACCGTCGAGCAACTCCACGGCATTGCGCGCGCTGCTGGGCGCCCAGTTCGCGAGCGCACAACCTTGTACCAGCCCGTAGGAAGCCAGATGGCGAACGGCAAAAGTAAGCAGAAGCGGGCATAAGTGCCCCGACACGCCGAGACGGAACACTCGCTTCGCTAAGAATTCTTTGCTATCGCCGCCAGGGGTTGACGAGACCCTTACCACACCTATGTAATTCCAGCGTTGTAATTAGCAAAATTCGTTCGGAGGGACATCATGCGCTTCCTGGGCAGCAGCGTTGTCACTCCCCTCCCACCGCGGCCAGCCACCGAAGGGTTCTACATATGAGCACCGTTGACATTTTTCCACTGGACGACGCCGAACTATTGGAATGGCAAGAGCAGGCGCTGTGCGCGCAGACTGACCCCGAGGCGTTCTTCCCGGAAAAGGGTGGCTCGACCCGCGAGGCCAAGCGGGTATGCGCCTCCTGCGACGTGCGCGTGGAATGCCTCGAGTACGCCCTGGAGAATGATGAGCGTTTCGGGATCTGGGGTGGTCTGAGCGAACGCGAACGACGCCGGCTCAAGAAACAGTCGGCGTAGTGGTGCGGCGGGCACGGGATCGTCATGGGCACGGCCTGCGCGGGCCGCTCATGCCGGGCACGTTGCCTGCTGCGCTCTCCCGGCGCCAGCGTTTCGATCGCAGTGTCGCCGACATCGTGGCCGAGTTCGCCGTCCGGGTCCCAGAGTTGCACGACGTCGACGTCCTAGTAGAGGACGTGCCAGCAGTGCCCGCCAAGGCCAACCGGATTCCGCTTGGCCGGGTCGTGCGGCACACGGCAACGGCGCAATTGGTGATCCATCGGCGGGCGATCGAGGCCACCGGCGCGGGCCCCGATCTCACCCGGGACGTGTTAGCCGAAATTGCTGGGGATCTGCTGATTCGCCCCGCACAGGACTTCGATCCGGGCTACCCTCACTGCCCGTAATCGGCGCGCCGCTCCCCGCTTGCACGCACACTGATGGGTACAGTCGGGCCGTGACGTCTCATCGGACCTGCTCAAAACCCTCGTGCAGTCTGCGTGCGGTGGCCACCCTGACGTATGTGTACGGCGACTGCACCGCAGTGCTTGGGCCATTGGCCACGGCCGCCGAGCCGCACTGCTACGACCTCTGCGCGTTGCATGCGGATCGCCTGACCGCCCCGCGCGGTTGGGACATCATCCGCCTGGATTTCGATCCCGATCAGTTCATTCCGAGCACTGATGACCTCGAAGCGCTTGCAGATGCCGTACGAGAAGCCGCGCTCGGTCGCCCGCTCGCCGTCCCCACCATTCTTCCGGACGTTCCGGACGTACCCGCAGGAACCGTCGAGATCGGCCGTCGCGGACACTTGCGAGTTTTGCGCGCCGCCGAGTAGTGCTGCTCACCCGCGGCCCTCACGCACCGGTGCCGCTCGTTGCCCCATGGCCGCACTGAGGTCGCTACCGTGGCCTCATGCGCGATTTGGATGCGGTGATTAAGGCGTACGACGTCCGTGGGGTATATCCCGATGACCTGGATGAAGATCTGGCTCGAGCGGTGGGGGCGGCTTTCGTGGAAGTTGTGGGTATCCGCGAAGAGGCTGGGGGCACGGGAGCGGTCGTGGTGGGACGCGACATGAGGCCCTCGGGGCCCTCGTTGGTGGCCGCTTTCAGCGACGGGGTGACAGCCAGTGGTGTCGATGTGATCGATATCGGGCTCTGTTCCACAGATGAGCTGTACTACGCCAGCGGCCAACTTGGGCACGCCGGGGCGATGTTCACCGCGAGCCACAATCCAGCCCAGTACAACGGCATCAAACTGTGCCGTCCCGGTGCGTTGCCGGTGGGCCAGGAGACCGGTTTGGCGGAGATCAAAACATTGGTAGCCGCAGACTGGTCGCCCCCCGCGGGTGCTGAGCGGGGTCTGGTAAGCGTGCGAGATCTATTGGCGGACTACGCCAATTACCTGCGGGAGCTCGTGGACCTCGCAGACATGCGACCGTTGACCGTGGTGGTGGACGCGGGCAATGGGATGGCCGGGCTCACCGCCGGTGCGGTGTTCGGCCCGCTGCCGCTGACGATCACCGAGTTGTACTACGAACTCGATGGCACCTTCCCCAACCACGAGGCGAACCCCATCGAGCCGGAAAACCTGCGGGATCTGCAGGCTGCGGTACGTGCGAGCGGGGCGGACCTGGGGTTGGCTTTCGATGGCGATGCCGACCGCTGTTTCGCGGTGGATGAACGTGGTGACCTGGTCTCACCCAGCACGCTCACCGCCCTCATCGCAGCCCGAGAACTGGCCAAGTACCCAGGTGCGTCGGTCATCCACAACCTCATTACCTCCGCGGCTGTGCCCGAAGTCATTCGGGAGCATGGCGGGACACCGGTGCGGACCCGAGTCGGCCACTCGTACATCAAAGCGACCATGGCCGAAACGGGCGCGGTGTTCGGGGGGGAGCATTCGGGACACTTCTACTTCCGGGACTTCTGGCGCGCCGACTCCGGCATGCTCGCCGCACTGCATCTGCTGGCCGCACTCGGGGAAACCCCGGCGGGTACCACGCTGTCGCAGGTTTTGGCCCCGTACTCCCGATACGTGCTCAGCGGCGAAGTCAACTCTCGGGTGGCGGACGTCGCGGCTGCGACCCAACGCGTGCGCACTGCTTTCGCGGACGAAGCACAGAGTATGGATGAACTAGACGGGTTGACGGTCACCGGTGATGGCTGGTGGTTCAATGTCCGACCGAGCAACACCGAACCGTTGCTGCGGTTGAATGTCGAGCACAGCAACGCCGAGGACATGGCGCTGCTACGGGATCGGGTGTTGGCAGTGATTCGGGCCGACTAGCCCGCACGTCTGACCGCGCGTTTGGATGTTTCCGGCATAAGGTGGCAGTCGTGAGTGACATCGATCCCCGCCTGCTGGAAATTTTGGCCTGTCCCTGCGAGCATCATGCGCCGGTCACGGAGTCGCCGAAAGGTCTGACCTGTACTCGCTGCGCAACGGTTTTCCCGGTGCGCGACGGCATCCCGGTGATGCTGCTCGAAGAAGCCCAGCCCGGTCCGGACGGCGTCGGCGCCGATCTGGGTTCCTAAACGATGGAAGCAGACCTGGCGCGAGCGGCGCGACAGCTTCCAAGGCAGGACGCGTCGTGCTGGTAGGTGCGCCATGACAGCGCCGGCGGAGGGCTTGGACGACGCAGTGCTCTCGGACCCGGAGCGTTTGGTGCGCGCCGGTGGTGACCTGTTGGCGTCGGTGGCGTCTGCCGGGGCCCATGTGCGCAGTGCGCTGGCGGAGGTCGACCATGAGCAGATCGCCGCGATCGTGCGTCGGGGACGTCCTCGGGCCGTGGTGTTTGTCGGGGCCGGAGGGTCGGGGGCAGCCGGTGAAATCGTGGTGGCATGTGCCGGACGCGGTTCCGCGGTGCCGATGTTCACCACCGGGGGACCTGGGTTGCCGGGCTGGATCGGGGCGCTCGATCTCGTAGTCGTGATTTCAGCCGCCGGTGCTTCGCCGGAGGCTTTGCTCGCCGTGGCGGAAGCTGGCCGACGTGGCGCGCACGTGATCGGGGTGGGCGGTGGCGGGCCGTTGCAGGCGGGCGTGGAGCAGGTGCGCGGTGACTATTTCGGGCTCGGCCGGGTGAGTGGTCCCACTCTCGCGCGGGCGCTCACATGGCGATTGGCAGTACCCCTGCTGGTGTTAGCCCAACAATTGGGGCTCGTCGCCGGGGATGTCGGGGTGATCGCCGCGGCAGCCGATGAGCTCGATGCCAGCACCGCGGCCAATGGACCTGCATCGGCAGCGGGCGACAGCGTGGCCAAGGATGTCGCCCTCGTCGCCGCAGAGGGGTTGCTGTTGGTGTGGGGAACACCAGATATCCCGGCTGCCGTGGCACGTCGCGCCGTGCGGCAGTTCGCCGAAACCGCGGGGTTGCCGGCGATCGCAGGTGCGTTCCCGGAAGTGCTGCGCACCCACGCCCGGGTGTTGGCCGGGGAGTGGGGGGCGACCGAGGAGGACTTTTTTCGGGACCGTGTGCTCTCACCCGGGCCGCACCCACGACCCAGGCTGGTCGTGCTGCGCGACGATTCTGCCGATCGACTCAGTGCTGATCTAGCAGCCGCTGCCGTCACTGTTGCTGCTGACGCCGGTACGACGGCCGTCACGCTGGATGGTGGCGCCGGCCATCCATTGCTGCGGTATGCCCGACTCAGTCAACCGCTTGACCTCGCGAGCCTGTACGCTGCCGCCACGCTCGGGGTCAATCCTTTGGACACGGCAGCAGCTCTACATCCGCAACTGCAGACAGGTGGCTAACTGTGTACGCAATCACTGGACATGTGCAGAACTACGCCTGGGGGGTGCGCGGCGGGCTCAACGAGTGGCTGCCGCAGCCTGCCGGTGATGAACCACAGGCGGAATTGTGGTTTGGGCTGCACCCCAATGGACCTTCGCCGCTGCGTGACGCACCCGGCACATTGGCGGATGTGGTGTCCGAATCGGAGGTCCCGCTGCTCGTCAAAGTGATGGCCGCGGCTGCACCGTTGTCGATTCAGATCCACCCGCCGGCGGAGATGGCCGCCGAGTTGCATGCAGCAGGTTCGGAACTGGTGAGCGATCCGCTGGGCAAGATTGAGTTGTTAATTGCGCTGGAACCTTTCGCAGTGTTGGCCGGATGGCGGGACGAAGAAGAGGCGGCGACTCTGCTGGCAGATTCCGATCCGGCGCTGGCATCGGCCGCGGCAGCTGTGCGGGCACACGATCCTGCGGCCGCCGTGCGCACGTTGCTCGCACTCTCCACTGATGACGTCACCCGACTCACCCCGGCATTCCTGAAGTCGGCGGCAGATCACCTTGGATACGAAGCACTTCGGGCCTACGCCTTGTGCGCTGATTCCTACCCAGGGGATCCGGGTGTCTTGGTGGCTGGACTGCTGAACTTCCGACTGCTCGAACCTGGCCATGGGATCTTCATGCCACCCGGCGGTATCCACGCCTATGTCCAGGGTTTCGGCCTGGAAGTCATGAACTCTTCCGACAACGTCTTTCGCTTGGGGATGACCAGCAAAGCGCGGGCGGTGGACGAAGGTTTGGCAGCGGTGGCGGAATCCGGCGAGCCGCATTTCCTCAGCGGTGAGGTGTACATCGACCATGGACATCCGGTGGAGACCGAGTTTCATCCGCACGGCGCGCCCTTCACCGTGGAATTGTTGCGGCGGTCGTCGATCACGACCGAAACCGGTTTCTACCGCTGCGTGCTGTGTTTAGGTGGCGAGACCACCGTGACGGTCGGGACTGAGACTGTCTCGCTGCGCCAAGGAGAGGCGTGTGTGCTGCTGTCGGCCGAAGCCGACGCGAAAGTGACCACCACTGGCGCGGCGGCGGTTGCCAGGTCCCGCACGCCCCGGTGAGCACCGAAGGTGGCACCAAGGCGGTCCTCGCCGCCCTCACCGCCAATCTGGGCATCGCTACCGCCAAGTTTGTGGCGTTCGCCTTCACCGGATCGTCGTCCATGCTCAGCGAGGCCATCCATTCGGTAGCCGACTCGGGCAACCAGGTCCTACTGCTGGTCGGCGGCAAACGCGCACAGCGGGCACCCGACGAACACTTCCAGTTCGGGTACTCGCGGGTGCGGTACGTCTACGCCTTCGTGGTGGCCATCGTGTTGTTCAGCGTGGGCGGGCTCTACTCCCTCTACGAGGGCATCCACAAACTGAGTCACGGGGAAGACCTCAAGGACCTCAACATCGCCCTGGTAGTGCTGGTGCTGGCCCTCGGCTTGGAAGGGTGGTCATTTCGCACGGCTATGCGCGAGGCGAACAAGTCCCGCGCCGATCGCAGCCTGTTCGCCTTCGTACGCCGGGTGCGGCAACCAGAGTTGCCTGTGGTGCTCCTCGAGGACTTCGGGGCCCTCGTGGGCCTGATCTTCGCGTTGTTCGGGGTGGGTATGGCCAAGATCACCGGCGACAGTCGCTGGGATGCTCTGGGTGCGATCGCCGTGGGTTCCCTACTGGTGGTGATCGCGGTGTTCCTGGCCATCGAAATGTCGGCGATGCTTGTGGGCGAATCCGCTCTGCCCGAGCAGCAGGCGGCAATCACGAAGGCGCTCCAGGAGGCGTCCCTGGTGGACCGCATCGTCTATCTCAAGACCTTGCACACCGGCCCCGATGAGCTGCTGGTTGCGACCAAAGTGGCTGTCGATCGGGAAGTCACGGCAGGCGAGATCGCCCGCGGTATCGACGAGGCGGAAGCGGCGATTCGCGCGGCGGTGCCCACGGCTCGGTACATCTTCATCGAGCCGGATTTGTTCCGCGCGAGCGCTCCTGGGACCGGGCTGCCGGAACGCTGATCCGGCACCTTCGCAGGTTGCCGGAAATCAGCACGACCAGTGACACGGGCCACGTTGCGGCAGGCGATGAACGTGCGGTCTGCGGTCGGCATGGCACACTAGTGGGGCAGCGGCACGGAAGCCTCCAGCCCGCGAACCCCATCACCACCCACTTTCGCAGGAGAACTACGTGGACTTCAAAGTTGCTGACCTCACCCTGGCCCCCGCGGGCCGAGACCAGATCCGTCTTGCCGAACACGAGATGCCCGGCCTCATGGCCATGCGCGCCAAGTTCGGCGAAAGCAAGCCGCTGGCCGGTGCCCGGATCACCGGCTCCCTGCACATGACCGTGCAGACGGCGGTTTTGATTGAGACCCTCACCGCGCTGGGCGCGCAGGTGCGCTGGGCCTCCTGCAACATTTTCTCTACCCAGGATGAAGCCGCCGCTGCCATGGTTGTGGGCCCGACGGGCACCCCCGAAGACCCGCAGGGCGTGCCGGTCTTCGCCTGGAAGGGTGAGACGCTGGAGGAGTACTGGTGGTGCACCCAGCAGGCGCTGCTCTGGCCGGACGGCGAATTCGCCAACATGATTCTGGACGACGGCGGCGACGCCACCATGCTCGTGCACAAGGGCGTCGAGTACGAAAAGGCTGGCTTCGTGCCGGCTCAAACCGGAGATGGCTCCGAGTTTGATGTGGTCCTCGGGGTGCTCGCGGCCTCGCTGGCTGAGGACCCGACCCGCTGGACCAACGTGGCGTCCCACATCCTCGGTGTCACCGAAGAGACCACCACCGGTGTGCACCGGCTCTACGAGATGATGCGCGACGGCGACCTCATCTTCCCGGCTATCAACGTCAACGACTCGGTGACCAAGAGCAAGTTCGACAACAAGTACGGCTGTCGGCACTCGCTCGTCGATGGCATCAACCGCGCCACCGACGTGCTGATCGCCGGCAAGACGGCGGTGATCTGCGGGTATGGCGATGTCGGCAAGGGCTGTGCCGAGTCGATGCGTGGACAGGGCGCCCGGGTGATCGTCACCGAGATCGACCCGATCTGCGCGCTGCAGGCATCTATGGACGGCTACCAGGTGGCCCGGTTGGACGACGTCATCAGCGAGGCGGACATTGTGATCACGGCCACGGGTTGTGTGGATGTGGTCACCGCCGACCAGATGTCGCGCATGAAGAACAAGGCGATCCTGGGCAACATCGGTCACTTCGACAACGAGATCGACATGGCCGGGTTGGGGCGCCTGCCGGGTGTGAGTAAGCACAACATCAAGGCGCAAGTGGACGAGTGGACCTTCGCTGATGGCCACTCGATCATCGTGCTCAGCGAGGGTCGGCTGCTCAACCTCGGTAACGCCACCGGACACCCGTCGTTCGTGATGAGTAACTCGTTCACCAACCAGGTGTTGGCCCAGATCGAGTTGTTTGTGCGCACCGAGGAGTACCCGGTTGGTGTGTACACCCTGCCCAAGCACCTTGATGAGGAAGTAGCACGACTGCACCTAGACGCGTTGAACATCGGTCTGACCGAGTTGACCAAAGTGCAGGCGGAGTACCTCGGAGTGGACGTGGCAGGCCCCTACAAGTCGGACCTGTACCGCTACTGATCATGTGCTTGCCCGGGTTCTGCGATGCTCGTTGCCGCGGCAACCTATAACGTACTGCCATGACGCTTCCGCCCCCGCCCGATCCTTTGGCCGGGGGCGGAGTGCCGTCTGGGCCCAACTCGACTAATCCGTACGCGCCGCCGACCGCCGGATCCACCTACCCTCCGTATCCACCGCCACCGTCGCCACCGTCCTACTACGGCGGGTGGACCGGGGGCCCACCGCCGTATCCGCAGCCCGGGATGCCGGGTGTGTCACCGACGCAGCAGGCACTGCTCTATCCGGGCGCGCCGGCCACGTTAGTTGCGGCGGTGGCTGCCGGGAAACCGGTGCAGGCTGCCAGGTGGGGGATCCCGGATGCGGTGGTCACTGGCGCGCTGTGGTTCTTCTTCTCGCTGTTGTCGGCGGGGGTGGTGCTGGTGCTCTTCGGGGAGGAGGCTCTCGCAAGTCCGCCCCCGGTGGCGTTGCTGGCGCTGCTGAGCATCCCGTGGATCGGCTTGGCGGGATGGCCATTGCTCGTGGCCTGGTGGCGTGGCAACGGGCCGGTGATCGACTTCGGCTACACCTGGCGCCTGTCAGACCTCGGTTGGGGCGTGCTCTACGGTGGCGTTGCGTTGGTGGGGTCGGCCTTGATTGCGGTGGCCACGACTGCGGCTTTTGGGGACTTCGACTCGGCCGTCGGGGAACTCGTCTCGGATGACGCCTCGATGGCGTTTCTGATCGTATTTGGCATTCTGGTGGGGATCGGTGCGCCGCTGGTGGAGGAGTTGGCCTTTCGGGGCCTGGTGTTCGGCGCCTTGGCCAAACGTGGGCTGGCGCCGTGGCTCACGATCGGACTGTCTGGTTTGATCTTTGCCCTCTTTCACTTCGAGCCGATTCGGGCCCCGCTGTTGTTGTGGACCGGACTGGTGCTGGGGTTGGCCCGCTTTCATCGCGGCAGTACGACGGTGGCCACGATCGCGCACATGAGTGTGAACCTGCCTGCGGCCTTTGCCCTCATCGTGGTTGGTCCTGAGAGCCTGTGAGGAAACTCAGACAGCAGGCTCGGCGCTAGCGTTCAAGGTGGTCGCAAGTCCCTCGACCCGCATTCTGCGGTCGATGTAGACCAATGTGGTGACTCCGGCCACGAACGGCAACGCCACCAATACGGTGACCATCCCAGCCATGGCCGTGGCAAACGTTGCGGCGGTGGTGAGTTCCCCGGAAGCGCTGCCGACGACGCTGAACGGGACGGCGGCGATGCTGCCCACTGCTTGTCCCACGATCGAGCCGACCAGCACGATGCCCAGGGTGCGCCAGAAGCCGCCCCGCACGAGTCGCCACGAGCGTTTCATGGCAGTGATGGGGCCGCAATCCTCCAGGGCCAACGACACGGTGGTGAGGATCAGACTGAAACTCACCCAGACTCCGAGCGCCAGTGCCGCCACTGAGCCCGTCAACAGTGCCAGGGCGCCGGATTCCGTGGCACCCATGGCCAGCAGGGCGGCGCCGGGCGCCAGGGGTAGCCCGATGGCCACACTGACCAACACTGACACCAGGATGGTGGCGGCCAGTAGCCGCAGGATCTGCGGGCGCACCAGAGTCCAGGCTTCCCCTGCAGTGGTAGCCCGTCCGATCACCGCCCGGCCCATCACATGAGCGAGCATGCCCGTGCCCAGGACCTGCAACACGCCGGCCACAGCCCCCGAAATGGCCGTGAGTGTGCCCAGCGTGATCAGCAGGTCAAGGAGTTGTTCGGGGGTCAAGGTGGCAGGGTCGGAGGTGAGGACATCGTCGAGATCGCCGGCGCTGAAACCGAGGAATGCCAGCTGCACGAAAGCTGCAGCGACGCCGACCGCGGCGGAGATGGAAATCACTGCGCGGGGATAGCGGCGGACATATTCGATTGCGCCGCTCATGATTTCGCCCATCCGCAGCGGGCGCAGCGGTACCACGCCGGGTTGGGGTGCCGGCGGTGGTGGGGCCCATCCGCTTTCCGGAGGTAGCGGCGGGCCGGGTGGGGCGCCGAAGGGGGGCGGCTGCTGGGGCGACCAGCCCGGCGGTGGCTCCTGGGACATGCTCACTCCTGAGTACGGCGGACTGCGAATCGGTGGGCACGGGCAGGTGCACCCGTGGGCTTGATGTTATCCACAGCAATGCCGATTGGGGGTGCGCCGGTCTCGCGATCCGTGCCAGCGTTGCCGCTATGGGCGATCGTTGGCAACCGTGGCTGGACCTCGTGCTGCCCCGATCTTGTGGCGGCTGTGGACGACCAGGTCTGGACTGGTGTGGCGGGTGTGCCCGCGCATTGTTGCTGCGACGGCCTCGTTTGGTGGCGGTGCCCGGCGAATGTGTGCCAGTTGCGGCGGTTGTGGGTAAGCATGAAGGGCTGCTGCGCAGGGCGATCCTGACTCACAAGCGGGCTTCGATCCCGAGGTTGCGGGCGGTGCTGATCGTCCTGATGGCCGCGCTGATTGCATCGGTGCGGCCGGTGGCGATGGCCCGCGGACTGTGGCGACCTCCGCTAGCTTTGGCATGCGTTCCGCCGTCCGGGTGGCATCCGAACCGGATTCCGATGGTCGAAGTGGTCGACCCCGTGGCAGGCGAATGTGCAGCATATGCGCCCAAACTTTTGAGCGCTGCTCGTCGTCGGCGACCGCAGAAGGGGTTGGCAGCTGCGGCGCGGGCCAGCAATGTGCGCCAGGCGTTCCGCGCCGACCCCAGCCGAGCTCCGCCGGGAGTGCTGAGCGTGGTGATTGTGGACGATGTCATCACCACTGGTGCGAGTATCCGGGAGGCAGCCCGAGCCGTACGGGCCGCGGGATTGCTCCCAGTGGCAGCCGTGGCCTTGGCACAGGCTGAAATTGCCACCTGATCGGTCTGACCGAGTGGGCTGGGAAGATCATCGCCAAGAGTGACGATACGCTAACTCGGCCTGCGGCAGGGTAGCGTGGTGTCATGGCATCCGTTCGGGTCCGTGGTTGCGTCAAGTGTCGGTCCTCGGGCTGGCACCGACAAGCCGATGCCAGCCGCAGGCGAAACGGTCCACGTAAGGCGACTTTTGGTCGTCCGAGCACGGTGCGGTTTAGAGGTAAGACCTGTGACGTGCGAGATCCGCGGATCGGATCGGCACGGTAGAGGGACATACTCCCGATACAGGCAAGTGTGGGGTCGAAGACCAGGTCGGCCGGGCGGATGCCGCCGGGGCCGCAAAGCGCAGTCGAGAGGAGAGCGTGATGGGTCAGCAAGATGCTGTGGCGACAACAGAGGTCGTGGTACATGGGCGCCACATCGATTTGTCCAGTCGCTTCCGGGAACATGCCGCCGAGAAACTCGGGCGAGTGGGTAAATACGGCGTACCCGTGAACCGGGTGGATGTTGAGGTTTCCAAGGAGACCAACCCGCGTCTTGCTGATCGTGCCTACGAAGTGGAATTGACCTGTCGCTTGAAAGGTCCGGTGATTCGGGCGGAGGCCTACGCCACCGATCATTATTCGGCTTTTGACATCGCTTTTGGCCGGTTGACCGAACGCTTGCGCAGGTATGCCGAGCGTCGTCGGCCGCACCGCGGCGGTCGGCACACCCACCGGGGATCGTTAGCCACCGAAACGTGGGTGGATGACTCGCTGTTGGCCGATGTTGCGGTTGCCGAAGCCGAGGTTGCCGATGGTGCAGCTGGCGATGAAGACATTGATCCGTACTCCGAAGCGGATGCGGGCACAGTCTTTGAGCAGGGCCCGGTGGTTGTGCGGGAGAAGACGCACGCCACGACGCCGATGAACGTGGAGCAGGCGGTTACCCAAATGGAACTTGTGGGCCACGACTTCTACCTGTTCTTGGATGTCGACTCTGGCTACTACAGCGTGGTGTACCGTCGGCGCGGCTACGACTACGGACTGATCCGCATTGACACTGCGGAGTCCAGCACCGCCTGATGGTTGCCGGTGAAGCCCCGGATCGGGTACTGGTAGCCGACACCCACCCCATCTTCGCGGCGGGTATTGCCACGTCGATCCGGAGCAACCGGGAACTGTGGGTGCAGGTTGCTGACACGCCGCCCAGTCGGTTGACCAGCCTGGAGAGTGCCGACGTGGCGGTAATTGGTCTAGACGCCGACATTCGGGAGATCTGGACCACCTGCGATCACCTCATGACCCTGGACGGATGGTCCAGTACGAGGTTGGTGGTGCTGCTTCCCGGCCGCTCGGAATTCGAGATGACGGCGGCTGCCGCGATTGGTGCCTCAGCGATCTTGTCGCGCTCAGCCAGTGTCACCGGTTTGGCCGATGCGGTCACCGCCGTCGTCGCTGGGCGCACTTTGGTGGCGGCAGGTATGGCCGAAAGGATGCTGCACGACTTTTCCGGGATGCTGCGCCGCCGGCGGGAATTCGGCGATGTGGATCTCTCGACGCGGGAGCTCCAAGTCCTGGAACTAGTAGCCGAAGGGCGCAGCAACCGAGACATCGCGGCGGTGTTGCACATCAGCGAGTTCACGGTCAAGAACCATGTGCGCCGAATTCTGGAAAAGTTGGGAGCCGCCTCCCGAACCCAGGCAGTGGCCGAAGCCGCCCGGATGGGGGTCTTGGTGGTGGGTCAGGGGATCGTCAACCCAAGTGCCAGACGCGCATAGCGAGCAACCGCGGCGTACGCCGTCTGCGCAGCTGCGGCATCTGACCCGCTATGTCGGGCAGGGTCGTCGGTCGCCGGGGCGGTCAGCACCCACGCTCGCTGCCCTTGGGTGCATAAGGCTGCGATAGCCGCCGTGCGAGCAGTAGTTGCTTCCCGAGTTGCCCAGAGCCCAACCGGCACACATGCCGAAATTGGTAGTCGCTGTTCGGCGAGTAGCGAGGCGGCGGAATCCGCCGGTTGCAATTGCCACGCACCAGCCGCGATCTCAACTTCCACGGTGCTCCGGGTCAGGGTCAGCGGTGCATCGTCGACCAACCGGGTGGCAGTCCAACTGTCACGCTCGCCGCCGTGCGCACTCATGGCCGCCCGCGCAGTGCCTTCGGGTCGGAAACCGGCAGCCTGAGCCACCCGCCAGGAGTCGATGTTGCCCACCAGTGCGTACCAGGTCAATCGCCGCACTTCCAGGGCAGCGAAGCCCCACTGGGAGAGTCTGCGCACTGCGGCGCTGGCGAAACCGCGTCCGCGGGCCCACGGTGCGAGCCAGTATCCGATACTGCCGCCGTTGCCGGAATCCAACCGGTGAATCCCGCAGGCACCCGCATAGTCGCCCCGGTAGTCGATGCTGAACATGGCCGCGCGCCCGGCGGCGAGCTCGACGGGTGCCAACATGGTGAGGAACTCTTCGGCGTCCTGACGTGAGTATGGCTGGGGCAGTGTGGTCCAGCGCACGATCTCGGGGTCGGTCGCTGCCTGCGCGATGGCCGGAGCATCGCGCAACTCCGGCCAGCGCACCGATAAGCCCGGAATCTCCGCTACGTCGCCCGGCGCGCCGATCGCACGCAGATCGCGCTGCTCGGGACCGGATGAGGGTGGGAGTGAGTCTGCTCGCGCGCCGTGGGCAGCAAGGGCGGTGACCTCGGCGGGAGTGGGGCTCACAGGCGGAGTTCGGGCATCCATCTACTGATCTCACCACAACGCCGCAGGTAACCCCGACGGTGGCGCGTACCATATGCCCGTGGGTCTCTTCGACAAGATGCTGCGCGCCGGTGAAGGTAAGACGTTGCGCAAGCTCAATAAGATCACTTCCGTCGTCAATGCCTTGGAGGATGACTTCGCCGCGCTGAGCGACGAGGAACTCCGCGCCAAGACAGTCGAGTTCCGCGCGCGCCTGGAGGCGGGTGAGGACACGCTCGACACTTTGCTGCCCGAGGCGTTCGCAGCTGTCCGCGAGGCTTCCGTGCGCACCCTGGGGCAACGTCACTACGACGTGCAGATCATGGGCGGGGCGGCACTGCACTGGGGCAACATCGCCGAGATGCGTACCGGTGAGGGCAAGACGTTGGTCGCCACCCTGCCGTCGTACCTCAATGCGCTGGCTGGCGATGGCGTGCACATCGTGACGGTCAACGACTACCTCGCCAAACGTGACTCCGAGTGGATGGGTCGCATCCACCGGTTCTTGGGGTTGAGCGTGGGCTGCATCTTGGCCAGCATGACGCCGGCGGCTCGGCGCGAGGCCTACGCCGCCGACATCACCTACGGCACCAATAACGAGTTTGGTTTCGATTACCTGCGCGACAACATGGCCTGGTCGTTGGCCGAATTGGTGCAGCGCGGCCACAACTACGCCATCGTCGATGAGGTGGACTCGATCCTCATCGACGAAGCCCGGACGCCGCTCATCATTTCCGGGCCAGCCGACCACGAACCCAAGTGGTACGCGGATTTCGCGCGACTGGCCCTGCGGTTGGTCAATGAGGACGACTATGAGGTGGATATCAAGAAGCGCACCGTCGGCGTGCTGGAACCGGGTGTCGAGAAGGCCGAAGACTGGTTGGGGATCGAGAATCTCTACCAACCTGAGAACACCCCGTTGGTGGGATTCCTGAACAACGCTATCCGCGCGAAGGAACTCTTCACCCGGGACAAGGACTACGTCGTGCTCGAGGGCGAGGTAGTGATCGTCGATGAGCACACCGGCCGCATCTTGCCCGGACGTCGGTACAACGAGGGTTTGCATCAGGCGATCGAGGCCAAAGAGGGGGTGGAGATCAAAGCCGAGAACCAGACCCTGGCCACGATCACCCTGCAGAACTATTTCCGGCTGTACGACAAGTTGGCCGGCATGACCGGTACCGCCCAGACCGAGGCGGCTGAGTTCAACGGCACCTACGATCTCGGGGTTGTGCCGATCCCCACCAATATGCCCAATCAGCGGGTGGACAAGGGCGACTTGATTTACCGCACGGAGGAGGCCAAGTTCGCTGCGGTGGTGGAGGACATCGCGGAGCGGTTTGAGGCCGGGCAACCGGTGCTGGTGGGAACGGTGAGCGTGGAGAAGAGTGAGGTGCTCTCGACTGCGTTGCGCAAGGCTGGGGTGCCGCACAAGGTGCTCAACGCCAAGTTCCATCAGCAGGAGGCCATGATCGTGGCTGAGGCTGGGCGCAAAGGTGCGGTCACTGTGGCGACCAATATGGCTGGCCGTGGCACCGACATCATGCTGGGTGGGAACCCGGAGTTTCGGGCGGCCGCCGAACTCGCCGCGCGCGGGATTTCGCTGGTGGAGGATCCCGAGTCCTACGAGGCGGCGTGGCCGGAGGCGCTGGAAAAGGCCGAGGAATCGGTGGCGACCGAGCATGAGGAGGTCGTGGCGCTCGGCGGGCTCTACGTGTTGGGTACCGAACGTCACGAGTCCCGACGCATCGACAACCAGCTGCGCGGACGATCTGCTCGACAGGGAGATCCAGGGGAGACGCGTTTCTACCTCTCGCTGCAGGACGAGCTGATGTTGCGGTTCAACGGCGGCATGGTGGACGCATTTCTCACGCGGTTCAACGTGCCCGACGATGTGCCGATCGAGGCGAAGATGGTCTCGCGGTCCATTGCCAGCGCCCAGTCCCAGGTGGAAGCGCTCAACGCGGAGATTCGCAAGAACGTCCTCAAGTACGACGAGGTGATGAACCGTCAGCGCGTGGTGATCTACAACGAGCGGCGGGCTGTGCTCAACGGCGAGGATCTCTCCGATCAAGTGCGCAGGTTCATCGACGAGGTAGTCGAGTTGCATGTGCGGGCCCACACGGCCGAGGGCTATCCGGAGGACTGGGACCTCGACGCCATGATGACCGAACTTGCCGCGGTGTATCCCGTCTCGATGAGCGTGGCGGATCTTGAAGCCCGTTCCGGCGGTGGCCGGCATGGGGTGAGCGCGGCTTTCCTGATCGAGGAACTGCAAGAGGATGCGCAACAGGCTTACGACCGGCGAGAGGAAGAACTCGGTTCGGATGTCGTGCGGGAACTCGAGCGAAGAGTGATCATGAGCGTGCTCGACCGGCGCTGGCGCGAACACCTATATGAGATGGACTACCTCAAAGAGGGCATCGGTTTGCGGGCGATGGCGCAGAAGGATCCCCTGGTGGAATACCAGCGGGAGGGTTACGACCTCTTTGTGGCCATGATGGCAGCCATCGGAGAAGAGTCGGTGCGCTACGTCTTCAACATCACCCCGGAAGTTCACCGGCCGCAGGTCGCGGTTAGTGAGCCCACGAAGTTCGGACTCGCCGGTGTGGCGTCCGGCGGTGTGAGTGCCGGCTTGGCGGCTGTCTCCGGAACTGGTGGCGGGGCATTGGATCTGGCGAGTATCGACGCCGTGGACAACGCAAGTGTCACGGTGGAGGAGCCAGCCGCGTCGGCGCCCGAGGTGGTGCTGCCAGATGCACTTGTGGAGCATGAGCGACGCGGTCAGATTCAATACTCGGCACCGTCGGCAGAGGGCGGAGTGGTGACGCGGACCGAACAGGTGGCGAACGTGGACGACCCGTTGGCCAGTGCTGGGAGTGCTGATTCAGAAGGTGCGGCAGGGGCCGGTGCCATGAAGTACGCGGGCACCTCACGCAATGCGCTGTGCCCGTGTGGCTCGGGGAAGAAGTACAAGCGCTGCCACGGGGGTCGCGGCCGCTGACGACCGTTCGGCTTGCTGCTAAGCCGACCGGCGCGTCGCCATCCGGTGCTGATCGGTCTCGAGGATCGTGGCGCGCCACCGACCTTCAAGCAGTTCCATGCGCATGGCGACC
>CAZVKB010000003.1:43892-49537 GCA_964627505.1 uncultured Actinomycetes bacterium
ACACTGGCACGGGCGCCGTTGCGTAGCACTGCGGTCACCTCCATCACTGCGTCACCTTGGTGCTTGATATGCAAGGCGTAGATGCGGTGGCGCAGTCGCGACGAGGTCGGGTTGGCCGCGGCACACGCATGTCGCACTCGCGATAGCACTGCTGGCGTCACGAGTGGCATGAGTTGGTTGGCGGCACGCTGCCCAGACAGCACCTCAACGATGGCGTGGGTGATGAGTTTGGCGCTGGCTTCTGCCTGTCGCAATCCCCGCGTCGGCCGCGCCGTCGGAACAGGCGAGACTTTCCGCGGGCTTCGCATCACGTCACCCCCGGGACCGGTCTGCTTACCAGTCGAAAGTTGTTCAGCATCGCCCCCAACGTTGCGTGGTGCCGGGATCATGCGAGGTACTCCCCCCTGGCGGTGGTCCTTCCCATCGCCGACCGTGAAACGGTTCTATCGCAGCCCGACTGCCCCCGACAACTTGAATAGTGGCCCGCTGTGGATAACGCCACGAATTGGGACATCTGTGGTACTGCCGAGTCGATCCAGCACTCCCACCGCACAACCGCTGGCGCTGCCACGCTGATCTGACACAATCGGTCGATGACTAACCGCCCGATCCCCACGGCTCTCATCGTCGATTGGGGCGGTGTGCTGACCAACGATTTGCAGTCAGTGATGAGTACCTGGTCGCTGGACGAGGGTTTCCAGCCCGCCGATTTCGCCGCCGTGATGACACAGTGGCTGGGCGCCGGCGCCACGGTCAACCCGATTCACACCCTGGAGCGGGGCGAATCCAGCGTGCCGGATTTCGAGACCGCGCTGGCGGCCGCATTGTCCGAGCGGATCGGTCGGCCGGTGGCGAGCACCGGCCTCGTGCACCGCCTCTTCAGCCACTTTCAGCATGCGCACGACATGACTGCGCTGGTGCGCCGCGCCCGGGACCGCGGCATCCGCACAGCTTTGCTGTCCAACTCCTGGGGCAATTCTTACCCAGACCACATTTTCGACGGCATGTTTGACACGGTGGTGATCTCGGGCGAAGTGGGAATGCGCAAACCCGACGCTGACATCTTCCAATACACCTCAGCCCAGCTCGGGATCTCCGCCCGCGCCAGCGCTTTCGTCGACGACCTGATGGTGAATGTGACCGCCTCCAAGCGGCTCGGATACCTCGGCGTGCACCACCGCACCTACGGCCAGACCGCTGATCAACTCAGTGCCCTGTTCGGAATCGACCTGCGGGAATGACCGACCCCGCCCGCCGCGCACCGTAACCCGCTACTGCCCACACCCCACCTCGCTTCGGCCCCAACCCGACCCTCGCGACAACGCGAAAATGCTTGCTACTCATGAGGTTCTCGGGCACTTGTCCGACGTCAAGATGACATGCGTGTCAAGATGGGAGGAAGGAAGGGAGCCACCGTGGTTGACCGTTTGAGCCCTGAGGACGTCGCCGCCCTCTACCTCGAGGAACCCACGGCACCCATGCATGTGGGCAGCGTCTCGATCTTCCAAGAATCCGAGTGCAGCCTCGACTACGACCGGCTCGTCCGGCTGTTGACCGAGCGCATCGCGATGGCGCCACGGTATCGCCAGCGCCTCAAGTGGGTTCCCGGCAATCTCGGCGCTCCCGTGTGGGTGGATGACACCTCCTTCGACATCACCTTCCACGTCCGCCGCTCCGCCCTGCCTAGACCGGGAACAGATGCCCAGCTGCAGGAACTCGTAGCCCGGATCATGGCCCGTCCGCTCGATCGCAGCAAACCACTGTGGGAGATGTACCTGGTGGAGGGCATCAAAGGCCGACGATTCGCCCTGCTCACCAAGTCCCACCACGCACTCGTCGACGGGGTGACCTCGGTGGACATCAGCCAGGTGATCCTCGATGATGCGGCCCGAGATGACTTCGCCCTCGAGCAGATGTGGCGGCCCGCCCGCGAGCCCAGCAAGGTGTCGCTGGTGCTCAGCGCCGCAGGCGAACAGGTCCGCAGCCCCGCCGACGCTGTGGCCACCGTCCGACGCAGCGTCACAGATGTCACCACAGCAGTGACCGGCGTCGGCAGAAGCGCTTTGGCGCTGGTATCCGCGGCCATGTCGGTCGCACGTTCCCCAGCGCACGGCCCACTCAATTTCGAGGTCTCCGCGCAACGCCGCTTTGCGATGGCTGCGCTGCGGCTTTCCGATTTCAAAGCTGTGCGGGCTGCACATGGTGGCACCGTCAACGATGTGGTGCTGGCAGTGGTGGCCGGGGCGATGCGCACCTGGCTGCTCGGCCGAGGCGAACCACTGACCACCCGCACCGAGATCACGGCCCTCGTCCCGGTCAGTGTCGAACCCAGCCACGACCGTGAGCACGCCGGCGATGTGCACCCATTCCTCGTACATTTGCCGGTGGGGGAAGCCGATCCCGTCGTGCGGCTCAGCCGGATCAGCTATGAAATGGGCCGGCATCGAGAGAGTCAACGCCTGGTCGGCGCGGAAACCCTCTCCGCGATCGCCGGCTTCGCGCCACCCACGTTGCACGCCCTCGGTACTCGGCTGGGGGCTGATATCTCGCTGCGCACCTACAACCTGGTGGTCACCAACGTGCCGGGCCCGCAGACAGCCCTGTACGTGGGCCAGTGCGAGATGATCGCCGCCTACCCGGTAGTCGCTCTCACCCGCGGGCACGGGCTGAGCATGGGTCTGACCTCCTATAACGGCGGGGTCTTCTTCGGCCTGAACGCGGATCGCGACGGCGTTGCCGACGTCACCGATCTCGCATTGGCGCTGAAGACTTCCATGACCGAACTCAAAGACACCATTCGCGGCCGGCGACGCACGCGCACGACGCGCAAACCGCAGACGTAACATGGAAAGCACAGGTGCTCGACGAATCTCACGACATTTGCGGCGAAGCCGCGTATCGTGGCACGACACCATGAAGTTGGAGGCATGATGGCTCGCAGACGTCAGCCCAAGCGCGGGCTGGTCCTCGGGGGCGGGGGCATGCTGGGAGCAGCCTGGATGGTGGGGGCGCTGTGCGCTCTGGAGGAAGTGCACGGGTTCGACGCCACCACCGCAGATGTGATCGTCGGCACGTCGGCCGGTTCGGTACTTGCAGCCCTCGTGGGGGCCGGGGTGAGCCCCAAACACCTGCGCGATCATCAACGCGGAGTGCCGATTCCATCGGGCCCGTTGGCCGGTTACACCTGGGATTATGAGCGCGCCGCCGGCACCGGACGGCCCAAACTGCCCAAGTTGTTCCCAGCCTCCGGGAAGGGCCTGGCGTCCAGTGCACGGCGGATTCGGCAACTACCACCCACCGCAGTGTTGGCAGGATTCATGCCGCAAGGCCAGGGCTCACTCGAACGCGTCGGCCACCTCATCGAGGCGATCACGCCGATGGATGAATGGTCTCCGCATGCCAACACGTGGGTCGTGGCCATGGACCTCGACGAAGGCAAGCGGGTGCCGTTCGGCAAACCCGGCGCTCCCGTGGCGCCGCTGGCTGATGCCGTGATGGCTTCCTGCGCCATCCCCGCCTGGTTCCAACCTGTGGAGATCAACGGCCACAAATATGTCGACGGTGGCGCCTGTTCGGCCACCAGCGTGGACCTCGTGGCCGACATGGGTCTCGATGAGGTGTATGTGCTCGCCCCGATGGTCTCGTTCGCGGTGGACCGTCCGAATTCGGTGATCGCCCGGTTGGAACGACGCTGGCGCACCTCAGTCACGCGCCGCTGCCTCAGCGAAGCCGAAAAAGTCCGCGAGAACGGAGCCGAAGTGGTGCTGCTCGGCCCGGGGCCAGAAGACCTCGAGGCGATGGGCGGCAACGTCATGGATGTGTCCCGCCGACTGCCGGTGCTCGAGGTCAGCCTGCGCACCTCGTTGGAAGCGCTGCGCGACCCGGACCGGGTGGGCCCAGACCATCTGGCCGACGTGATCTAGCGCGCACCACCTCCACCAACCAGGCAGCCGAGCAACGCCGCGACTCAGGCGCATCCCGAGTGCAAGGATGAGCCCATGGACGCTTTCACCACCCCGCCCGCACCCGTCAACGAGCCGATCGAGCAGTACGCGCCAGGTTCGGCGGCCCGGGCCCGGATCGCTGATCGGCTCGCCGCCTTCGCCGCGCAAGGGCCAATCGATCTGCCCAGTGTGATCGGTGGAGAACATCGCATGGCCGGTGGTGCGCAAATTCCGGTGGTGCAGCCGCATGATCATGCCGCCGTCCTCGGCGTCACTGCCAACGCCACCCACGCTGATGCGCGCGATGCCGTGGCGGCCGCCCGGGCAGCCGCCGGAGAGTGGCGCGCGCTGAGTTTCGACGATCGCGCAGGAGTGCTCCTCAAGGCTTCCGAAATGCTCTCCGGTTCGTGGCGCGACACCCTCAACGCCGCCACCATGCTGGGTCAGTCCAAAACTGTCTACCAAGCAGAGATCGACTCAGCCTGCGAACTCATCGACTTTTGGCGCTTCAACGTGCACTTCGCTCGGACAATTCTGGCCGAGCAGCCGGTGAGTTCCAAAGGGGTCTGGAACCGCTCGGACCACCGCTCGCTGGAAGGGTTCGTCTACGCCATCACGCCGTTCAATTTCACGGCCATCGCCGGCAACCTCCCCACCGCCCCTGCGCTCATGGGCAACACAGTGGTGTGGAAACCTGCACCGACCCAGCAGTTCGCCGCCCACTACCTCATGGCTTTGCTGGAAGCCGCAGGCATGCCCCCCGGTGTCATCAACATGGTCACCGGCGATGGCTTGGCGGTCAGCGATGTGGTGCTGGCCGAACCGGACCTCGCCGGCATCCACTTCACCGGCTCCACCCCGGTGTTCCAACATTTGTGGCGCACTGTCGGGGAGCGCATCACCTCGTATCGCACCTACCCGCGGTTGGTGGGGGAAACTGGCGGCAAGGACTTCATCGTCGCCCACCCCAGCGCCGACCCGGCCGTGCTCACCACCGCCATGATTCGCGGTGCCTATGAATTCCAAGGTCAGAAGTGTTCGGCAGCCTCCCGGGCCTACGTGCCGCGCAGCCTGTGGAACGTCATGGGTGACGACTTCCTGGCGCAAGTGGACGCCATCACCCAAGGCCCCACCACCGACCTCACGAGTTTCATGTCTGCGGTGATCGATCGAAAGTCGTTCGACCGCAACGTGGCCGCGATCGAGCGGGCCCGCGCGGACGAGACTGTGGAGATCGCCGCCGGCGGCACCTACGACGACTCCGTCGGGTACTTCATCAGGCCGACGGTGCTGCTGGGTGCGGACCCGACCCGGGAGTACTTCACGACTGAATACTTCGGCCCCGTGCTTGCGGTGCACGTCTACGACGATGCCCAGTATGACGATGTGGTGACCCAGATGGAGTCAATCGCGCCATATGCCCTGACCGGCTCGATCCTGGCGACGGACCGGCGCGTCATTGCCGCCGCGACCGAAAAGTTGCGTTTCGCCGCGGGCAACTTCTACATCAACGACAAACCCACCGGCGCGGTCGTCGGCCAGCAGCCGTTCGGCGGCGGCCGGGCATCGGGTACCAACGACAAGGCCGGCGCCATGCAAAACCTGATGCGCTGGACGTCCACCCGGTCGATCAAAGAGACCTTGGACCCGCCGACGGAGTACGGCTACCCATTCATGGGCTGAAGGCATCGGGCCCGCTGG
>CAZVKB010000003.1:49637-58615 GCA_964627505.1 uncultured Actinomycetes bacterium
GGCGTCCCGCGCGGGGTGCGCTAGGCCTCGGTGATGCCGTGATCGGCGAGCCACTGCACGCCGATCTTGTTCTCCTGCCGTACGGCGCGGGTCATCTGGTGGGTGATCACGTCTTCGAGTTTGCCGCCGATGAGAGGCACAGGTGCTCGGACGGTGAAGTCCACGTCCACCGCGCACCCTTCGTCGCCCACTGGATGCAGGTTGAGGGTGCCGATCGCCTTGCCGGGGGTCTTCTCGAAGATCAACTCCACGGCCGCGGTGCGGGCGCCGAACTCGTCGGCCGGACTCCACCGGGCAGTCTCGTGCACACGAATGCTGTCACCGGTGATCCGCTTGGCGATCGCTGGCACCTCAGCCGGCAGCGTGCGCCCGGCGACCACGATCACGTCGGAACCGACGTGCGAGATTTCGATGTCGGGATCAGAGCCGCCGGTGCCGGTGATTTTCAACCCCACATACTCCTCGTTGCTCATCATCGCGAAGACCTCAGCACACGTCGCGGAGTAGGTCATCGTGTATTCCAGCTTTCTCGGCACGTGCTCTCCTGTTCGTTGCGAACCATGGCTCGCCAAGTTTGTTCCGGCACCCGCTGCGCAGCCGCCACCCCGCTAACCTACCCATCTGCGGGATGGTGCGGAAATGCAGCCGAACCGGTGATGTCAGCAATGCGTTCAATCCACCTTGACGGCATCGTCGCACTAGCCTGTGACCGTGAGCACTGAAGACACGCCCTTGTCGGCTGATCCCGTCGTCAACGACCTCCTCGAGCGCGGCATCGAGCAAGCTGAGTCAGGTCATCCGCCCCGCAATCGACAAGCGCTATCCGATCTTGCGCGTGACTATTTCCTGCATGTCGATCCGGCGGATCTGATCGAGTCGGACCCCAGCGACCTCATCGGCATGGTCACCAGCCATCGCCGTTTGGCCAGGGTTCGGCAGCCCGGCGAAACCAAGGTGTCGGTCTTCACGCCCACCGTCAACGCCAACGGGTGGACGTGCGGCCACACCGTGGTGCAAGTGGTCACCGACGATATGCCGTTTGTGGTGGATTCGATCTGTTTGGCGCTCACTGGTTCCGGCCATGATCTGCACCTGATCATCCACCCGCAGATGGTGGTGGTTCGAGACGAATCCGGAGAACTCACAGACATCGTCGGACAACTCGCGTTGGAGGGCCAGGATGAGTGGCCGGCCGGCGCGCAAGTGGAGTCCTGGGTGCTGGTGGAGATCAACCGGGAAAGCGCCCAGCCAGACCTCGACGCAGTGGACGAAGCCGTCACCCGCGCGCTCACCGATGTCCGGGCGTCCGTGGAGGACTGGAAAGTCATGCACGAACGAGCAGTGGAGCTAGCTGCCGAACTGCGCACGCATCCGCCGGCCACCGTGCCCGCAACCGACGTGGCGGAAGCGGCCGAGTTCATCGATTGGCTCGCCGACAACAACTTCACGTTCCTCGGTTACCGCGAATACGACCTGCTCGATGGAGGCGAAACGTTGGCCCCGATCGCGGGCACATCGCTGGGGATCATGCGGGAAGCCCCGGCGTTGTCGCTGTCGTTTTCCAAGTTGCCAGCAGAAGTACGCCGCAAGGCCAGTGAACCCCGGGTGCTTGTGCTGACCAAAGCCAACAGCCGCTCCACCGTGCACCGCAGCACCTACCTGGACTACGTGGGCGTCAAGCGCTTCGATGCCGATGGTGCGGTGACCGGCGAACGGCGTTTCCTGGGCCTGTACACCGGTGCCGCGTATGCCCAATCCGTGCACCACATTCCGGTGTTGCGCCAACTCGAGCAGGACGTTCTGGAGCGCGCCGGCGTGGACCCGAGTTCGCACCGCGGCAAGGACTTGCTGCACTTCATCGAGACCTACCCGCGCGACGACCTGTTCCAGGTGACCTCGGACTACCTGTACGAGACCGGGATGTCCGTGCTCGGCATGCAGGAGCGGCGGATGGTGCGGGTGTATGTCCGCGAGGATGCCTACGGCCGGTTCTTCTCGGTGCTGGTCTACCTGCCGCGCGACCGCTACACCACTACGGTGCGGTTGTCGATTCAGTCGATCCTGATGGAGATGCTCCACGGGGTGAACGTCGATTACATGACCAGCGTGAGTGAGTCGTTACTCGCCCGTCTGGCGTTCATCATCCGGGTGGATCCGACCGAGTCGATGGTGGATGTGGACTTGGAGGCGCTGCAAACGCGGGTGCGGGCGGCCGTGCGCAGTTGGGACGATGACTTCGCTGACGCCCTGGTTTCCGAAGTCGGCGAAGAGCAGGCTGCGACGATGCGTTCGTATGCGGCTGGTTTCCCGGATGCGTATCGCGAGGTGTATTCGCCGCGTGGTGCGGTGGCAGATGTGCGCACCTGGGAGAGCCTGCCCGACGAGGACGGCTTGGCGGTGTCGCTCTACGAACCGCTGGATCCGGAGGCCGGCGAGCGCAGGTTCAAGGTGTTTCGCACTGGCACCCCGGTGACGTTGCTGGAAGTGCTGCCGATCTTGGCGTCACTGGACGTGCAGGTGGTCGATGAGCACCCGTTCGCCGTGCCCCGGCCGGGTCGCAGCACCGCCTATGTGTACGACTTCGGTCTGAATCTGCGCAAGTTCGATTCGATCCCCGACGTGGAGTCCTTGCCGCAGCGCTTCTCGGACTCGTTTGTGGCCGCATTCACCGGCGAACGGGAACCAGACCTCACTTTGGGGTTGGTGACGCGCACCGGGTTGACGTGGCGCCAATCCACCTATGTGCAGGCGTGGGTGCACTATGCCCGGCAGATCGGCTCGCCGTTCAGCTACCGCTCGTTCGCCGAAACGTTGATCGGGCACCCGGACATCGTGACCTTGCTGATCGAATTGTTCGAGACCCGGCACGACCCGGACCGCAATGTGGATCGAGTGGGGCACGCGCTGGCCCTCGACGAAGCCATCAGCGCGCAGCTGGACCAAGTCGCGAGCCTGGACAACGACCGGATCCTGCGGCAGATCATCGGGATTGTGTCGGCGATTCTGCGCACCAACGCTTTCCAGGTGCACAAGGACGGCTCGCTTAAGCGGTGGTTGTCGTTCAAACTCGACCCACGCGCCATCGCCGGGATGCCCGAGCCGCGGCCCAAGTACGAAATCTTCGTGTTCTCTCCGGACACCTCGGGTGTGCACCTGCGGTTCGGCGATGTGGCCCGCGGCGGGTTGCGCTGGAGTGACCGGCGCGACGACTTCCGCACCGAGGTGCTCGGTCTGGTAAAAGCCCAGGAAGTCAAGAACGCGGTGATCGTGCCGGTGGGTTCCAAAGGCGGTTTCGTCGTCAAGAACCCGATCGACGGCGGCACCAGAGAAGATCTGCTGGCGCAGGGCAAGATGTGCTACACGCAGTTCATCAGCGGTTTGCTCGACATCACCGACAACCGGGTGCAGGGCGAAGTCGTGCCGCCGCCCCGTACGGTGCGCTGGGACGGCGACGACCCGTATCTGGTGGTGGCTGCAGACAAAGGCACCGCGACGTTCTCGGACCTGGCCAACTCGATCTCGGCGCACTATGGCTTCTGGCTCGGCGATGCTTTCGCGTCCGGGGGTTCTGAAGGGTACGACCACAAGGCCATGGGCATCACCGCCCGCGGTGCGTGGGAATCGGTGAAGCGGCACTTCCGGGAACTCGGCGTCAATGTGCAGACCGAGCCGTTCACCGTTGTCGGCGTCGGCGACATGAGCGGCGATGTGTTCGGCAACGGAATGCTGCTTAGCGAGCAGATCAAACTGGTGGCGGCCTTCGATCACCGCCACATCTTCCTCGATCCAGACCCGGACCCAGCGGCGTCGTTCGCCGAGCGGGCGCGGATGTTCGCGTTGCCCCGGTCAAGTTGGGCCGACTACGACACCTCGCTGATTTCACCCGGCGGCGGCGTGTACGCGCGCACCGAGAAGTCAGTGCCGATCAGCGCTCGGATGCGGGAGGTGTTGGGTCTCGCTGATGGCATCAAACGTTTGAGCCCCCCGGAACTGCTGCGTGCGATTCTCCTGGCGCCGGTGGATCTGCTGTGGAACGGTGGCATCGGCACCTACGTGAAGGCTTCCTCCGAGACTGATCTGGATGTGGGCGACAAGGCCAATGACGCGATCCGGGTGGACGGCCGGGACCTACGGGTGCGTGTGGTGGGTGAGGGCGGCAATCTCGGACTCACCCAACGCGGACGCATCGAGGCAGCTCGCAACGGCGTGCTGCTGAATACCGACGCGGTGGACAACTCCGCAGGGGTGGACTGCTCCGACCATGAGGTCAACATCAAAATTGCGCTGGACTCGGTGGTGGCCGCCGGCGATCTCACGCTCAAACAGCGCAACGCTTTGCTGGCGAGCATGACCGATGAGGTCGCCGAACTCGTGCTGCGGGACAACTACGAACAAAACGTGCTGCTGGGCAATGCGCGCGCCCAGGACGTCCTCATGCTGCCGGTGCACATGCGGCTGATGCGGTGGCTGGAGTCGGCCGGTGACCTCGACCGGGCGCTGGAGTATCTGCCCTCCGACGACGCCATCGAAGAACTCCGCGCCGCGGGTCTCGGGCTGACCTCGCCGGAATTCTGCACGTTGATGGCCTACGCCAAGATTTCCCTGACCAGCGGGCTCAACGCCTCCGATGTGGATCAAGACCCTTACTATTCGCGGCTGTTGGAGTCTTACTTCCCCGAGCCGATGCGCGCCCAACACATGGCCGTGCTGGAAGCCCACCCCCTGCGCAAGCAGATCGTCTCGACGATGTTGGCTAACGGCATCATCAACCGTGGCGGGATCACGTTCGTTTTCCGGGCCTATGAAGAAACCGGCGCCTCTGCGCCGGAGGTGGCGCGGGCATTCTCGGTCGCGCGGGCGGTGTTTGACCTGGACCGGTACTGGGCTGACGTCGCAGCGCTGGACAACCTGGCGCCCACTGTGGCGCAAGCGCAACTCAACCTGGAGATCCGGCGACTGCTCGACCGGGCCACGAGGTGGTTCCTCACCACTCGCGGCGGACGGCTGGATGTGGCCAAGGAGATCGACCGGTTCGCCGCGCCTGTACAAGCGCTCATGCCGCGGGTGCCGGAGTTGCTCGTGGGCATCGAAGCCGAACGGTTGGCCGACCGGACGCAGGACTTCGTGGACCTCGGTGCACCCGAAGATCTGGCCAACTCGGTGGCCAGTCTGTTGGACGTCTTCTCACTGTTGGACATCGTGCAGGTCGCCAGTCGGCACCAGGCGGATGCGGAAACGGTGGCGCGGATCTACTTCGCGCTCAGCGAGCGGTTCGGGATCGACCGACTGCTGGCCGCCATCACGCAACTGCCCCGCAGCGACCGTTGGGATGCGCTGGCCCGCTCCTCTCTGCGCAGCGACTTGTATGGGGCGATCGCCGGCCTGACCGCCCGCGTCATGCGGGTGGCGCCGGATGGCACCGATCCCTTCGAGCGGATTGCTTTGTGGGAGGCCAGCAACACGGAGGGTCAGGCGCGGGCGCGTTCCACGTTGACCGAGATCGCAGAGAGCAGCACGCCCACCTTGGCCACCATCTCGGTGGCGCTGCGGGTGATCCGCACACTGGTCTACCAGGGGTCCGCCGACGAGTGAGGGCTGCGGAGCCTGAGCCGGGTTCCATTAGGCTGCACGGTGTGGATGCCGAACGCAGCGCTGAGATTGAGGAACTGACCGCCACTGTGGCCGGGATCGAGTCGGTGTTGGACGTCCCGGCCATGCTGGAGCAGGTGGCTGCTTTGGAAGCCGAGGCCTCGGTGCCCGACCTGTGGGACGACCAGGCGCATGCCCAAGCCGTCACGAGCAAACTCTCGGCTCTGCAATCCGAAGTGCGCCGAGTGGAGACGCTGAGCACGCGCATGTCAGACCTGCCGCTGCTCTTCGAGCTCGCCGAGGCCGAAGACGATGCCGAAGCGTTGGCCGAAGCGGAGGCAGAGTTCGTGGCCTTGCGGCGTGACGTCAGCGCAATGGAAGTGCGCACCCTGCTGTCGGGAGAGTACGACGAACGCGACGCCCTGGTGTCCATTCGTTCGGGCGCCGGTGGGGTGGATGCGGCGGACTGGGCGGAGATGCTGCTGCGGATGTACACCCGCTACTGCGAGCGCCGCGGCTGGCCGGTGGAGGTTTACGACACCTCCTACGCCGAAGAGGCCGGGCTGAAGTCCGCGACGTTCAAAGTCTCCGCGCCCTACGCCTACGGCACGTTATCGGTGGAGCAGGGAACGCATCGGCTGGTGCGGATTTCGCCGTTCGACAACCAAGGTCGGCGCCAAACCTCGTTCGCCGAAGTCGAAGTGATCCCGGTGGTGGCGCAGGCGGAGTCGATGGAGATCCCCGACGACGAGTTGCGTGTGGATGTCTATCGGTCCTCGGGCCCAGGGGGACAGGGTGTGAACACCACGGACTCTGCGGTGCGCCTGACCCACCTGCCCACCGGCATCGTGGTGTCGTGCCAGAACGAGCGTTCGCAGTTGCAGAACAAGGCCACAGCCATGGCTGTGTTGCAGGCAAAGTTGCTCGAATTGCGCCGGCAGGAACAGCAAGCAAAACTCGACGCGCTCAAGGGGGATACCGCGGGGTCGTGGGGCAACCAGATGCGCTCGTATGTGCTGCACCCCTACCAGATGGTGAAAGACTTGCGCACCGAACAGGAGACCGGCAACGTCTCTTCGGTGCTCGATGGGGAGCTCGACGATTTCATTGAGGCGGGCATCCGCTGGCGCCGCGCACAGGCGTAAATCAGGCCTGCACCTGATGGGCAGTGTGACTTGAGACACGTGGCATCGGGCCGACTTTTTGCCGCCCCGGGCGTGTCGCATCCGGGGCTTGGTGGTGGTGGCCACCTATCGTGACGAGGTGCGAGGAGCCCATTCTGAAGTGCGCGTCGACGCCACTGGCGCCGTCGTGCGCTTCGACCAAGTGACGATGCGCTACCGGCAGCAGGTGACGCCGGCGCTGCTCGACGTCTCGTGCAGCATTGAGCCGGGTGAGTTCGTCTTTTTGGTGGGTCCCTCCGGCTCGGGCAAGTCCACATTCCTGCGGTTGGTGCTGCGGGAAGACAAGGCTTCAGCAGGGCAGGTCTTTGTCGAAGGTAAAGATGTTGCCAAGTTGGGGCGCTGGCGGATTCCGCGCCTGCGACGTCGCATCGGCACAGTTTTCCAGGATTTTCGGCTGCTTCCCAATAAGAGCGTGTCGGAAAACGTGGCATTTGCACTCGAAGTGATCGGCCGTCCCAAGTCCTACATTCGCGAGGCTGTGCCGGACACCTTGGAACTGGTGGGTTTGGCCGACAAAGCCAGCCGTCGCCCCAATGAACTCTCCGGTGGGGAGCAGCAGCGGGTGGCGATCGCCCGGGCGTTTGTGAACAAGCCCCGGATTCTGATCGCCGATGAGCCCACCGGAAACCTCGACCCCAACACGTCTGTGGGCATCATGCGTTTGCTGGACCGAATCAACCGCACCGGCACAACTGTGATCATGGCCTCGCACGATGCGGCCATCGTCGACCAGATGCGCAAGCGGGTGGTGGAACTCGACGCAGGTCGGGTGGTACGCGACCACTCGCGCGGCGTCTACGGAAGTTACCGGTAGTCGCGCATGAGATTCCGATTTATCACCCGCGAGGTGTTCACCGGCCTCACGCGCAACCTGACCATGACCCTGGCGGTCATCTTGACGGTGGCGGTGTCGCTCACGCTGTTCGGCACGGGCTTGCTGGTGCGCGCGCAGGTGAACACCATGAAGGACTACTGGTACGACAAGGTTGAGGTCTCGATCTTCCTGTGTGGCGCCAACTCGGAAGTGCCGACGTGCGTGGCTGGCGCGGTCACACCGGAACAGCGCAATGCGATCAAGAAGACGTTGGAGGACTCCCCGCTGGTGGCGGAGCTGTACTACGAGTCTTCGCAAGAGGCGTTCGATCGGTTCAAGGAGCAGTTCAAGGATTCACCGATCCTGGAGAACGTCACGCCGGCAGCTTTGCCGGAGTCGTTCCGGGTCAAGCTCACCAACCCTGAGGACTATGCGGCTGTGGCCTCCGTGGTTTCGGAACTGCCCGGCGTGGAACTAGTTCGCGACCAGAAGAAGCTGCTCGACTCGTTCTTCAAGATCCTCAACGGGATGCAGGCGCTGGCGCTCGGGATTGCCGCGGCGATGCTGTTGGTGACAGTTTTGCTGATCGCCAACACGATGCGATTGTCGGCGTTCAGTCGACGCCGCGAGACCGGGATCATGAAACTTGTGGGGGCGAGCAACTACTACATTCGGCTACCGTTCATCCTCGAGGCGATGGTGGCCGCCCTTCTCGGCGGACTGATCGCCACGGGGGCGTTGGCAGCGATCAAAGTGTTCCTCGTGGACCGGGTGCTGGCACCCACATTCCAATTCACCGCCTTCATCACCTGGACAGATGTGTGGACGATCGCTCCGGTGATGGTCCTCACGGGTGTGGTGCTGGCCGCAGTCGCAGCGTATTTCTCCATCCGCCGATTCCTGAAGGTTTGATATGAACACCATCGAAGCATCCGAGTGCACCCATACCCGACGAATGATGTCCGCTGTCGCCTCGGCTTGGCGGCAGGCGTGAGTCGCCGCGGATCGTGGTCGCTGGCGGCGGCCGTTTCGTTGTCTGGGCTGATGTTGGCCACGCTGTCCCCGATCGGGATCGCGTCGGCCGACGAGATCGACGACCAGATCGACTCCACCGGGTCGCAACTGAACCAGACCGAAGCCAGCGCCAACGAACTCAGCGGGGTGCTCGAGGGCGCTTCGGCCGAGGTGGTGGCGGCGCGGGCCGCGCTGCAGGAGGCGCAAGCCCAGTTGCCGGCCGCGCAGGTTGCGCTGGCGGAGGCGGAGGCGGAGAGCGCCCGGGCGGCGGCGGCAGACGCGAAAGCGGCTGAGGACCTGCGTGCGGCGGAGGCCGAGGTGGCCCGCACGAAGGCGGAGATCGAGGCGGTGAAGGCGCAGATCGAAGCGCTGAAGGC
>CAZVKB010000003.1:58715-70575 GCA_964627505.1 uncultured Actinomycetes bacterium
GCGCAGGCGGCGCAGGCGCGGGCCGAGGCGGCCAAGAGTCGCGTGGACCAACTGGTGTCGCAACGCACCACCGCGTTGGCCACCACGGAAGCGGAGCGGGCGGCAGTTCAGCAGCGTTACGCAGAAGTGGCGGCGGCGCAGGCGGCGCTGAGTGCGCAGTTGCTGGATTTGCAGGCGGAGAAGGAACGACGGGTGGCGGCAGCCAAGGCGGCGGCGGAAGCGGCGGCCCAAGCGCGCGCGGCGGCGGCCCGCGATGCCTCCAACGCAGCAGCGCAACAGGCGGCGGCCTCGGCTGAGGCAGCGGCCACGGCAGCGCAGGCATCGGCCGACGAACTAGGTTCGGTGGGCAGTGTGAACTCCGACGGGTACTTCTGGCCGATCCCAGGAGCCGGCACGGGCGGTCAAGTGGGTCCGCGGGTGCACCCGGTGTACGGCTACGCCTCGTGCCACACGGGAGTGGACATCAGCGCCGGCAGCGGTACGCCGATTCGGGCGACGCACTCAGGCACCGTGGTGTCGGCGTCCTACGACAGCGTGTACGGCAACCGCACGGTGATCAATCACGGCGACGGCACCTCCAGCATGTATGCCCACCAGTCTTCGTTTGCCGCTTCGCCGGGGCAACGGGTGTCTGCGGGCGATGTCATCGGCTATGTGGGTTCCACCGGCTACAGCACGGGAGCGCACCTGCACTTCGAGATCCACGTGGGTGGGACGCCGTACAACCCGATGGGTTGGTTCGGCGGGTCGAGTGGCCCAATCCGCTGCTAGTAGCCGCCCGGCTGTCGGACGGTGCCGTGATGCGGGCGGACGAAGGGACGTGGCGCGGGTCTTGGGCCCCTGGGCGTAAGGTGCTCGGGTGACGAAGGAACGCGGGCGCAAACTGATTGCGCAGAACAGGAAGGCTCGTCACGACTACGAGATTCTCGATGTGTACGAGGCCGGGTTGGTGCTCGTGGGCACGGAAGTGAAGTCGTTGCGGGCGGGCCGGGCGACGCTCACTGATGGGTATGCGACCGTCGACGATGGTGAAGTGTGGCTGCGCGGGGTACATATTCCGGAGTACGACCTGGGCACGTGGACTAATCACGAACCGCGGCGGCCACGCAAACTGTTGCTGCACCACGGTGAGATCGTGAAGCTGATGAAGGTGACGCGGGAGGGCGGATTGACGCTGGTGCCGCTGTCGCTGTACTTCTCCGACGGTCGGGCAAAGGTGGAGATTGCCGTGGCGCGCGGGCGCAAGTCGCACGACAAGCGGGCAGCGATGGCCGAGCGCGATGCGAAGCGCGAGGCCGCCAAATCGATCGGAAGGGCGCGCAAGGGTCGTGACTACTGAACCGGAGTTGCAGGGTGCTGTGGAGGCCGATGCCTCAGATGCCGCAAGCACTGATGCCCGCGAAGAACTAGTGGTGATGGCGTACCAGCCCGGTATGGACAATGGACCCGCGCTGCGCTGGGCGACTGAATTGGCGGCCTCACGCCAGGCCCAATTGGTGGTGCTGGTGGATGGCAAAATGCCGAATTTCTGCGCGCCGGTGGGGACCCGGCAGTGGAACCGGGTGGCACTGAGTCCGGAAGAGGCTGCGGTGTGGCCGTCGGTCGTGGACGTCCTGGGGGAGACTCGAGCAGCGGATGTGCAGATGCGCACCGCGCGACGGGGATTCAGCGGGGATCTGCCGGCACTGGTGAGTGGCCGGGACGCGACGGTTGTGCTGGGTGGCGGGGATCGCGGGCGGAAGGTACGGCGGTTGGTTTCGGATCTGCTGTCGGTATGCCCGGTCCCGGTCGTGGTGGTGTAGTAGCTGCGGTTGGCGCGGCTCCGCGGGCGGAAGAGTGGGGCTGATCGATAAATGATGTCGGAGTTTCCCCGCCGATCCGGGAATGATCTGTCGGAGGTGTGGGTTAGCCTCTTCGCATAACTCAACAGGGGGTGAACGGTTTCGACATCGGTTGTTGCGATGAGAGAAGCGAGCCGAGGATCGGTGGTCAACTCGTTAACGACCCCACCGAAAACAATAAGTGCCGATACTAAGCGCACTGACTTCGCTCTCGCTGCCTAATACAGCGAAGCACTAAGAAGTCCGTCAGCCCGGGGATGTTCCCGACCCGGTGTCTGGCGTCGACTAGGGAAATTGCCGAAGTCTCCCGCTCACGGGGAGATCAGGGACATTAATCAGTGAGGTAGGCCGCGTTCCCCGCTGTGCCACAGGAATCGGGGAGGCCGAAACGTAACACAGTGGCTGCGCTCGGAGAAGTCTCAAAGTAGTGCCGGTGGACGCGGGTTCGATTCCCGCCACCTCCACTAAGAGGGGTTAGAGAAAAAGTGACGCCAGGGTTCGAGGTTAAAGGCGCCGCTTGAGGACCCCTGACGACGAAGGGCCGCACCGATCACGGTGCGGCCCTTCGTCGCTGGCGGCATAAACGAAACCCCGGCGATGTGGCCTGGGCCAGGGATCGTTCCGGGGTCTTCACAATTAGTCTGGCTGAAGGGGGGCCCTGATGTCAACGAAATGGGATCAGGTGGACTGGAATAGCGACACAATAATTCACCTCTTGACCCGCGAGTGGCTCCACTCGTACTTGGCAGCTTCCTTCGGAGACCAAGATCAGGCACTCGTCCTCTACGACTGGAACATACGCGCGGCTGGGGCCGTGCTGGGATTCGTCGTTGCACAATGCCTTCCCTCTTGGCGCGTCCGACCTGCGCCGACGCCGACAGGAGGTGGAGAGAGCGCTTCGGGATCTCTCCTTCGTGAGCAATCGGGCGGCACATCATGAGCCTCTCCATCACCGAAACTTGACCGACGACGTCGCGACGGCAGCCAATTTAGTCGGCTGGGTTTCCCCCGAGGCGCGCAGTTGGCTGGTTTCACGTGAGTCTGTCGAGAAGGTCAGTTCGGAAAGGCCTGCCCTCAAGGGTGTCAACGGCCCAGGCGACAGCCGGCACATGTGAAATCCGGCGCCGCTACCCTGGCAAAATCGCCCAATTACCGCACAGTCGCCCGTTGGTTTTTGGGCGCAAACAGGGTTTCGGGCGATTTTGCAGAGGGGCAACTTCCTGGTGCGCTGCTTGCCCCGTGTCGGGGCGTGACTCCAACCCCGTGAGGCTTCGACGATGGCAGCCACGGACCGTCAGTCCGAGCGGCAACGGTGTCCACGGCAGTATGTTGTACCGACCGGCAGGACGTCGGCCGGCGAAACGTTCGACTAATCCACCGTCCGGCCGACTGGACGGCGGACCGCATGACAGACCAACCTTGGAAGGGGGCGCGGGTGCTCACAGGTGAGATTCGATCGCAGGTGGATCGGGTGTGGGATGCGTTCTGGTCGGGCGGGATTTCCAACCCGCTGGAAGTGATCGAGCAGATCACCTACCTGCTTTTCATGCGCCGCCTGGACGACATGCAGACTCTGGCCGAGAATCGCGCCCGCCGCCTCGACGAGCCGGTACGCGACCCGGTGTTCCCCGAAGGGGTGGACGATCAGGGCCAGCCGTATGACGATCTGCGCTGGTCGCGGTTGAAGAACCTTGCCCCAGCTCAGATGTTCACCACCGTCGACCGCCGGGTGTTCCCCTTCCTACGCCAACTCGGGGCGGATGACTCCACCTACGCCCACCACATGCGTGACGCCCGGTTCACGATTCCGAACGCGGCACTATTGGCCAAAGTCGTGGATCTTATCGATGCGATCCCGATGGAGGACCGCGACACCAAGGGTGATCTGTACGAGTACATGTTGGCCAAGATCGCCACCGCTGGCACCAATGGGCAGTTCCGCACCCCGCGGCACATCATCGAGTTGATGGTGAACCTCACCGCACCCGGACCCCGGGACACCATCTGCGACCCGGCCGCGGGCACCTGCGGTTTCCTCGTCGGTGCGGGGGAGTATGTGCGCGCCCACCATCCCGGGGTGCTCACCGACCCGATCCAGGCCGAACATTTTCAGCGGGCCATGTTCCACGGCTATGACTTCGACGCGACGATGCTGCGGATCGGGTCGATGAACATGCTGCTGCACGGGGTGGACAATCCGGACATCCGCTATCGGGACTCGCTAGCCGAGGAGAACGCCGGGGACGCCGGTGCCTACAGTCTGATCTTGGCCAATCCGCCGTTCGCGGGGTCGTTGGATTACGAGGCCACGGCCAAGGATCTACAGGCAATCGTGAAGACGAAGAAGACCGAGCTGCTGTTTCTGGCGCTGTTCTTGCGGCTGCTCAAACCCGGTGGCCGGGCGGCGGTGATCGTGCCCGATGGGGTGCTGTTCGGGTCGTCGAAAGCGCACAAGGAGTTGCGCCGAATGCTGGTGGAGGACCAGAAACTCGACGCGGTGATCTCCCTGCCATCGGGGGTGTTCAAGCCGTATGCCGGGGTGTCCACGGCGATTCTGATGTTCACCAAAACGAACTCAGGCGGCACCGATCGGGTGTGGTTTTATGACTGCACCGCGGATGGTTGGTCGCTGGACGACAAGCGCGCGCCACTGCTTGACCCCACCAAACTCGGCGTGACCCCGGCCGAGGCGCTCACCGCTGAGGAGCACGCGAAGAACAACCTGCCAGACATCGCCGCCCGCTGGGTTCAGCGTGAAGGTGACGAGGTGGAGCGGGCCCGCACCGAACGGTCGTTCACGGTACCCAAGGCCGACATCGCGGCCCAGGGGTACGACCTGAGCCTGAACCGCTACAAAGAAACGGTCTACGAAGAGGTGGAACACCGGCCGCCGCTTGAGATTATCGCCGAACTGCAGACGCTGGAGGATGAAATTCAGCAGGGGTTGAAGGACCTGGCGGAGATGCTCAAGTGAGTGTTGGGCAGGTCGTTTCCGGGAGCAGATGGGCATCCGTACCGTTGAAGCGTGTCCTGATGGATGTCAAAACGGGCTTCGCAAGCGGAATGGACTTATCTAGCGGTGTGCTCCAGATACGCATGAACAACATCACGCAGACCGGCCACTTTGACTTCTCAAAGCAGCGGCGGGTGCCGGTCGAAGCAGACAAGATTGACAGGCTGCGTGTTTTACCGGGGGACGTGCTGTTCAACGCAACGAATGCACCTGGCCTTGTCGGCAAGTCCGCGCTCTTCGTTGGTGCAGACGAACCGGTGGTGTTCAGCAACCATTTTCTTCGGTTGAGGTGCGCCACCAATCTCGAACCCGCTTACCTGAGTCATTGGCTGCGCTGGCAATTTGATCGAGGGACATTCCGTGGCATGACAAGGCAGTGGGTCAATCAGGCGAGCATCAATCGTGACCAACTTATGGCCATGCCGATCCCCCTCCCGCCGCTGGCCGAGCAGCGGCGGATCGCATCCATCCTCGACCACGCCGACGCCCTCCGCGCCAAACGCCGCCAAACCGTCAACCTCCTCGACACCCTCACCCAATCCATCTTTCTGGAGATGTTCGGCGACCCACCTCTCCATGCTCAGAGATGGACCATGGTCCCGCTTCAAGACGCATGCGCTGCAATCATTGATTGTCCGCACAGCACGCCAGCATGGACAGACTCAGGGGTTACTTGCTTGCGCACATCGAATTTGAAGCGGGGAGGATGGCAGTGGGACGAACACAGGTATGTCTCGGAAGAGACCTATCACTTTCGCTCGACAAGAGCCTACTTGGCCGCTGGTGACATCGTGCTCAGCAGAGAAGGAACTGTGGGGGTAGCCGCGATAGTCCCGGACTCCATGGTGGCTTGCATGGGGCAACGTCTTGTGCAGGTCAGAAGCGACCCTAAACAATTGCTTCCTGAATATGCGCTGTCGTACTTACTATGGGTCTTGGATCCGGATCGCATTTCCAAACTCATGTCGGGATCCACTTCGAAGCACCTGAACCTTAAGGATCTGCGAAACCTGCAAGTATCATTGCCCCCGATATCGCTTCAGACGCATTTTGCGGAGCGAATTGCATGTGCCGAATCGATTCGGGAAGAGCTCATTCAGGCGTCAGCTGGAGTGCAGCTATCTACTGCGTCTCTCCAACACCGCGCATTTCGGGGCGAGTTGTAGGGGTTGCACTGAATCTGTCGCGACTCCCCTGAACCACAGGCTGGTTCTGCGGCGAAACCGTGGGGCGAAGTGTCGGGCGTTGACGCTACTTTGGACTGGTGACTAAGGAACTGAGCCGCATTCGTCAGGTGCCGGTGCGTGATGTATGGCCGCATGAGGCATACGACTTCACCAAGTGGCTCCTGGTGAACGTCGATGTCCTGTCTGATGTCCTCGGTTTACGTCTGGAACTGACGGCCGCGGAGTACAAGGTCGGTGGTTTCTCACTAGACCTCATCGGCACCGACGTTGAGTCGGGCACGACAGTGATCGTCGAGAACCAATTGGAGCAGACAGACCACGGGCACCTAGGCCAACTCCTGACCTATGCGGGTGGTACGGACCCCGCCCTAATCGTGTGGTGTGCACCGTTTTTCCGAGAGGAGCACCGCGCGGCGATTGACTGGCTCAACGAGCGGACAGACGAGCGGACATGGTTTTTCGCCGTCGAGATCTCGGCAGTCCAAATTGACGATAGTCGGCCCGCCCCGCTCTTTCGGTTGGTGGCCAAGCCCAACGAATGGACCAAGCAAGTCCACACAGAGAAGTCGGCGAAGTCGTCTGGGGCGAGGGCCGCCTACAAGGAGTTCTGGGCTCGATTGTTGGAGCGCATCAGCGTCAACCATCCTGATTGGACTTCGAGCACGAAGACCAGCGCGAGTCCGTGGTTGACGCTGCCCTACGGTTCCGGTTTTGCCTGGTACGCATTCGTGTTTAGTCTCCAGGGGCCATCGGTGGAATTGTTCTTCGGCGGATCGACGGCGGAGCGCAACCGCGCCGAATATCAGCGCGTGTACGGGCGCAGGGGTGAGATTGAGGTACATTTCGGGGACTCGCTGGTCTACGACCCAGTTGTTGGCGAAAAGGCTTGCCGCATCAGCTTCACTCGCCCTGTTGGTGGTGACATCTTCGACGTTGAGAAACACGAGGAGTACATCGACTGGTTCATAGGCACTATGGAACGGTTCCGCGAAGCTACCCAGCGTGTTCGCCTACTGATCGCAAATGAGCGCTGATCCGCGCTCGAATCCTGTGCCTCGCACGCCGAACGCGGTTTGGAGTGTCGAGGCGGCGGACCCTATGAGGCCTTTTGGCTGCATCTCGTCCGGGCCTGCGGGCCGCGATTGGAAAGTACGTCTCGAGCAGGCCGCCTGATTACAAATGTCCGTGTGGGTTTCATTTGTATCTATAAGGTGCTACGGTTATAAGTGTAACTGTCAACTGGAGGGTGCTCAACATGTCAACATTCGTGGCCGGTACCGGGCAACTAATGACGACTGAGCGGGAGTCCCAACTGGCGCGACGGGTGCTCGAGAGTGTCGGCGGTGATGCGGCCCGACTTCGGGTTGCAGACGAGGGCGATGGTGCGCAAGCCATCCCTCATGAGATCGCCGAATTGCTCGGTCTGGTTCTGGGTGCGGTCGCTTCCGGACGTACCCTGAGCATCAGCGCGATACCCGAAACGTTGACCACATCTAGCGCGGCAGCTCTGCTGGGAATTTCTCGCCCAACGTTGATGAAGATGATCGGTGACAGTGTTATTCCGACACACAAAGTGGGCAGCCACACGCGTCTCAAGTCCTCAGACGTTTTCCGGGTGAAAGCCGAACGTCGCATGCGCGAGCGCGCAGCTTTCGCGGCACTTCTTGAACTTGAGGGTGACGAGGTCGACTGACCCGCTTGACGCAGTCGGGCAGGTAGAGTGGCGCAATGGGGATGGGGTGTCCGACACGGGTATTTATCGACGCGAATGTGTGGTTCTCGCGCACAAGGCGTGACTGGCTGGGAATGCTGTATGTGGTGCCGGATGATCCGCCGTTTCAGGTCTTTTGGACTGAGGACGTGTTGGCCGAACTCCTTTCCAGCCTCAGGGACAGACACCCAGGGTGGGACGGTGGACGCATCACAGGGATTCGCGATCGGTTGGCGTCTACTTTCGAAGTCGGCCGGGTCGGTGACTTCAAGATCGATGGGAGTTACTTGGGTCGCGACCCTGGTGATGCGCACGTCCACGCGGCTGCCGTCGCGTGTGGCGCACAGTACTTGGTCACCTGCAACACCAAGGATTTCCACTGGGACCAGGATGAGTCCGCCTACGATGTTTTGCATCCAGACGATTTCCTGATGCTCGTTGCTGAGACGACGCCCACTGTTGTACACCAGGTCATCCGCGAGATGAGCGCTTACTGGTTCCAGCGACAAGGGTGGTCTGATCTTCCGAGGCAATTGATCTCGGCTGAGTGCCCACAATTCGCCGCACGAGTACGCACGTATCTCCAGGCCATGGCATGACGGGGTGAAGTCCGTCCACGAAGCCGAGGGCCGCGTGTGCGATGAAGTTGCTCGGCTAACCGGTCGGCTGCTTCCGGCTAGCCCCCTCCAGCAGTCGGCAGTACCTGTCCATGATGAGGTGTTGGTCTCTCAGCGGAAAGGTGGCGGGTGCGTGCACGTGTGCAAATCCTTCAGCTGCTTTTAGATTTGCGCACCGTCTCGGACTTGTAGCCTTCTCGCTGGGCACAACATGTTGGTGGGCGTGGGAGCAGCGTCCGCGCCACGTCAATCTCGACCAACCACCACGCTGAGGCGCTAACGTCAGGTAGTGGCGGATCGTGACAGCGGGTAAGAGGAGGGGCGGCGCCGGTGAGCAACTTCGACATGCTGCGTGGGGAGTGGCCGTTTTTGTATGAGCCGGCGCGGCGGGCGGAGTTGGCGGTGTATGCGGATCCGCGGGCGGCGCAGTTTTATGCCCGGTTTGCGTTGGAATCTGCGGTGACGTGGATGTATTCCTATGACGAGTCGTTGGGGCAGCCGTATTCGAAGAAGTTGGACTCGATGCTGCATGAGCCGTCGTTCAAGGCGTTGGTGGGACAGGCGCTGTTTTTGAAGGCGCGGGCGATCAAGAATCTAGGCAACGGGGCGGTGCATCCACGGCGCAAGCAGTCGGTGGCACAGCAACAACAGGACGCGATGGCGGCGGTGCGGGAGTTGTTCCATGTGATGTTCTGGTTGGCGCGCACGTATCACCAGCAGGCGGGCCCGCCGGCCGGGTTGGTGTTCGAGGCTGATCAGGTGCCGCGGATCAAATATGTGGTCGCGGAGGATCTCGAAGCATTGAAGGCGCAGGCTGCCGAACTGGTGGCCGCGCATGCAGCTCTGGATGCCGCTGAGCAGGCACGCGCAGCGGCAGAGGCTGAGCAACAGGCGGCGGTGGCGGCGCAAGAGGCGGCGGTCGCGGGTCAGGTGGCTGCGGAGGCGGCGGCGGAGGAGGCGCTGGCGGAGGCTGCGGCGATCCAGGCCGATCTGGATGCGCAGTTGGCGCAGGTGCGCCAAGAGTTGGCGGCGGCGAAGGCGGCGAACGCCGCGGTGCCCGACGTCCATGACTATGACGAGGCCGCGACGCGGGATCTGTTCATCGATCTGATGTTGCGGGAGGCGGGCTGGGATCTCGACGATCCGCGGGATCGCGAGTATGCGGTGACGGGGATGCCGAACTCGTCGGGCACAGGGTTTGTGGATTACGTGTTGTGGGGGGCGGATGGGCGGCCGTTGGCGCTGGTGGAGGCCAAACGCACCCGGCGGGATGCCACGGCGGGACGGCAGCAGGCGAAGTTGTATGCCGACGCGTTGGAGGCGGCATTCGGGCGGCGGCCGGTGATCTTCTACTCCAACGGCTACGAGCACTGGATGTGGGACGACGTGGTGGCCCCGCCCCGGCAGGTGGCGGGGTTCTTCACCCGGGACGAGTTGGAGCTGGCGATCCAGCGACGCATGAGTGCGTTGCCGTTGGCGGACATGGCGATCAACCCGGAGATTGCGGGCCGGTATTACCAGGAGCGGGCAATCCGGCGGATCTGCGAGTCTTTTGAGGTCGATCGGGAGCGGCGGGCGTTGGTAGTGATGGCCACGGGGGCGGGTAAGACGCGCACGGTGATCGCTTTGGTGGATGTGTTGATGCGCGCCGGGTGGGTCAAGCGGGTGTTGTTTCTGGCCGACCGCACGGCGTTGGTGAAGCAGGCGGCGAACGCGTTCAAGACGCATCTGCCTGATGTGGCACCGGTAAACCTCACCACCGATCGGCACACTGAGGGCCGGGTGTATGTGTCGACGTATCCGACGATGATGAACCTGATCGATGAGGTGGATGACCAGGGTCGGCGCCGGTTTGGGCCGGGCTATTTCGATCTGGTGGTGATTGATGAGGCACACCGGTCGGTGTTTGCGAAGTATCGGGGTATTTTCGAGTATTTCGATTCCCGGCTGGTGGGGTTGACGGCCACGCCGAAGGACGAGGTGGATCGCAACACCTACCGGCTTTTCGAGCTGGAGACGGGTGTACCCACGGATGTGTACGGGTTGACGGAGGCGGTCGCGGACGGGTTTCTGGTGCCGCCGCGGGCGGTAGCGGTGCCGTTGAAATTTCAGCGTCAGGGCATCCGGTATGAGGAGCTGTCGGAGGACGAGAAGGACGCATGGGATGCGTTGGAGTGGGATGAGGATGGGGAGGTGCCGTTGGAGGTGGATGCCGCGGATGTGAATTCGTGGCTGTTCAACGCCGACACCGTGGACAAAGTGCTCGCTGATGTGATGGCCCACGGGTTGAAGGTGGCTGGTGGGGACCAGCAGGCCAAGACGATCCTGTTCGCCAAGAATCAGGCGCATGCGGACTTCATCGCGGAACGTTTTGATGCCAACTATCCGCATCTGCGGGGCCGGTTCGCGCGGGTAATTTCCCATCGGGTGGAGTATGCGCAGACGCTGATCGATGACTTCTCGACCCCGGGGAAGGATCCGCAGCTGGCGATTTCGGTGGACATGCTCGACACCGGTATCGATGTGCCGGAGGTCGCCAATCTGGTGTTCTTCAAGATGGTGCGTTCGAAGACCAAGTTTTGGCAGATGCTGGGCCGCGGCACCCGGCTGTCGCCGGACTTGTTCGGTCCGGGTCGGGACAAGAGGTTCTTCTACCTGTTCGACTACTGCGCCAACCTGGAGTACTTCTCCCAAGACGTACCGGCCGCCGAACCCGGTCTGCAGCCGGGGCTGGGTGCCCGACTGTTCACCACCCGGCTGGAGTTACTTGGTGTGCTGGATGCCGCCGGACACAACGGGGGCGTGGCCGGCACCGCAGATGTGGACGCCGAGCCGACGACACCCGACGCGGTGCGGGCGGGCAACGCGCGGCTGCTGTGGACGGGTGTGGCGGCGATGAACACCGACAACTTCCTTGTACGTCCGCACCGGCGGACTGTGGAACGTTTCACCGACCCGGCCGCCTGGGCGTCGATGTCCGCCGACGATGCGGCCGAAGCTGCGACGTTGGCAGGGTTGCCCACCGAACTGCCGGGTGAGGACGCCGACGCCAAACGATTTGATCTGCTTGCGCTGCGTCTGCAGCTGGCGCTGCTCACCGGTGATGCGTCGATGGCGGCATTGGCCGAACGGGTACGGGCGATCGCTGCTGGGTTGCAGTCCAAGGAGGCGATTCCGCTGGTGGCAGCGCAGATGCCGCTGATCCTGGACATTCAGACCGACGAGTATTGGCAGGACGTCACCGTGCCCATGGTGGAGGTGGCGCGGCGACGGTTACGCGGGTTGGTGCAGTTTGTGGACACCCACAGCCGGACCCCGGTGTATGTGGACTTCGAAGACGAGATGGGCCCGGCCATGCCGGTGATCCTGCCCGGTCTGACCGCTGCGGATACCAGCCGGTTCGAGCGCAAGGCCGCGGCCTACCTGAACGCCCATCTGGATTTGGCAGCGGTGCGCAAACTGCACACGAATGAGCCGCTGACCGCCGACGA
>CAZVKB010000004.1:0-69161 GCA_964627505.1 uncultured Actinomycetes bacterium
CCGCCACAGCCGCCACCGCCACCGCACGACCCGCGAACTTCACAACACTCATCTTCGACTCCCACACACTAGGACCAACCGGACAACCAACTGACCCCCACACTGCCCGGCCAACCTCAACCCCACCTCAAGACCACACCCCCACCCGGTCAAGAACCACCCACCCCACACCAAAACCACACAAAGCGGCAGGACCGAAACGGCTTGGACATGCCAAAGCCCGTGCAGTCAGCGCTGATTGCGGTGGCTGCACGGGCTTCGGCAAAAAAGTCAACGCACCGGGGTAAGGATTCCCGTGAGAGGCAGGGATCGGGGTTCCCCGGAGCCAGGTGCGAGGGTGTTCCCGGGAGGCTGGTTGTTAGCCCTCTGCTCGCTTCTTCAGTCCTTCGACAGCACCGCTGGCCGTTCCCTTGATTGTGTTCTTCTGCAGAAACCCTGGCACCGGGAGGGAAGAATCAACCATGAGGCTGAAGGTCACTTCGGTGGCTCCGCCTTTGTCCACGAGCGTCCAGGAGCCGGTCTGATTCTTCTGCGACTTGCTGGGCGCCACCAACTTCCACGACATGGAGGTATCGGTGTGGGTGTAGTCGAGGTCGAATTCGTCCTTGGCGATCTTCACATCGTTGACGAGGTGGGCACGCTTGACCAGCCCGTCGTCGTAGGTCTCCGTGACCTCCGAGCTAATCGTGCCGGGGAACCACTCCGATTGGCTGTTGACGTCGCGCACGATGGCAAGCACGTCGGCGATTGGGGCATTGACGGTGATTGATTTATCTACAGTTACGCTCATGCGCCCAGACGTTACGCCAACGCGCGCACGATTGCTTGCTGAACAGCAGTGCTCAGCCCAATTCGAAAGTCGTCACTCCAAACACCTCTAACCAACTGATGTGCGGCGGCGGACCCATGGTCATGCGGGCGCAACCAAACACCTCGCTCATATCGTGGTCCGCTGCCAGCGCCATCGCCACGCCATTGATCTCAGGCACGTCGAGAAACAGTGGCGACTCGGCAGCGTGATCGGACATGGCCGCGAAAAGTACGTCAGCCACGTCGCCGTCAGCGGCGAATAGCGGGCCAATCTTGAACCCCTCCCGGCATTCCCGGACAACTCCATAGCCGTTGAGTTGCCCATCGGCGACAGCGGCCACCGCCAACGACCCAGCCTGTCGAATCCACGGCTGCAGGAAACTCGGTCTCGGTGCTCCGAAGTGTGCGGTGTCGTAAGCCACGACTTCCGCGAAGGGCACCCCTGCGAGCAACTCGCAGGCGTCCCTGGCGGCGGGATTAGCCTTGCCGACGCCGGCCATCCGAATGTTCCGGTGATTGAACTGCATCCCCAGACTGGCGTAATACGGCTGCATCTCGAAGACGCCATCGATTGCGATCGTGGCCTGGTCATCGAGACGGCTACGAAACGAAGTCAGCAACTTCTCCACCCCGAACGACCCGATCCCCTGACCACGGAACTCTGGCCGCACAATGAACAGCCCGGCGAATCCATACCGTCGGCCATACGTCACCAGCGAAATGCTGCCGATCAACTGTCCATCTTGCTCGAGCGCCACAAACCCTTGGGGATCTGCCGCCCAAAACACCTCCGCGTCATGTTGTCCCGGATTCCAACCTTCGGCGGCCGCCCAGTCCAACACGATGTCCAGTTCGTCCCGCTGCAATGGCCGCACGTTCATCACCATCGGTTGCGCACCTCCTCCGCCCAGCCTCGCAGGCCATCGACCGTGACGCTCGCGTCAGACAATTCCACGCGCCCGTGCCACGTGCCGAAACACTGGTGGGTGACGTTGTCGATCAGTCCCAAGTGCGTGACATCCGAGCGGACATGGGCGGGACGAAACTCCATCTGCACCGCTCCGTCGGCAGAACGCACCAGCCACGGTCGCCGCCAGTCTTCGGGGTGATAGACCCACTGCAAATCTTGCGAGATTTTGTGCAATTTCCCGTCCAGGGTCACCGCGTTTTCAGTGCTTCCGGTGCCATCGGTCCATTGGCCGCCGAATTGCAGGCCAACGATCCGACCATCGACGATTCCGGAACCCGCCCCCCAATTCCAAGTCACGCGATAGGGCCATTTTCCGCGCCCGAAATCCCAGGTAGCCCAGGTGTCCTCGGCAAAGTCATAGGTCGCGTCCTGCGTCCACACATGACCCTGCGCTGGCAATGAGTTCTCTTTGACCGTGTATTGGAAACGCTGGTCCGACCATGGCACGACGACACCGAGCGACTCGTGGTCGCTGGGTCGAACAATCCGCATATCTGCCTCGAGATGGTCCGTCCGTGCCCAAAGTCGGATTCCATCCGCACGCGGTGTCAGTCGGATTTCCAAGCGCTTGGTCGTCACCGAGACTGGGCCCGCACCCGGCCGATCAGGCAAAGGCATCGGGCGCCCGGCGGTCAACGCCGTTTGCGCCAGTTCGTTGCCATGAGGGTCTAAGAAATACACCGCTGACAGATGCGCATAATCCAGGTCGCTCACGGTTACCGCAAGCACACAATCGGGACTTTGCACAGCCCAGTATTCCCACCGCTTACGCCGCCCCCAACCGGGCACATCCGCATCATGCAACGGTTGCCGTGTCCATCCGACCGCCGCCGGATTCACTCGCCCGCGTGGGCTGCACAACTGCACTGGCTCCGTGATCTCTCGCTCGATCGGCACTACCCCAGGCTAGCCACTGGCACTTCGGAATCCGCTATCCCATTACCAGAATTTACGGGTGACAATCCCCGACTGGTGGGCTACGGTAAAAGCACCGGGATCGCCAACCACCCGGAGGAAGGGGCGCCATATGACCACCGCAAAGACCATCTCTGAGCGTTGTTACTCACGCGACCTCACCTGGACAGGATCTGCCTGACCTGTCGGCATACTGCTGGAAGTCTGGCTGAGTGGTTCAGAGATTTCCTTACCCCTACTCCCCCTCGTAGTGCCATCGCAGATGTGCAACTCGGGGTTGACGCCTCGTGTGGTCTGGCAGCCCAGACCCACGGGGCGTCTTTACATCACCGGTTCCCAACTGGTGTCAGTCACCGCAAAGTGTGTCCCCCCACCTGAGTGAGGAAATCCGTGCCCATCCTGGAAGTGTGCGCCTATTCACCCCTCGCCGCCGCAACGGCCATCGGGGCCGGCGCCGATCGGGTGGAACTGTGCCGAGCACCCGATAGTGACGGACTCACCCCCACTTCGGCTGACCTGGCATCCGCAGCAGACTTGCTGCATTACGCACCGATTCACCCGATCGTGCGACCGCGCGACTCTTTCGAAATTTCTGCTGCCGACCTCGATCAGATGCTGGCAGCGATCACCGAGGTACGGACGCTGGGCTATCCGGGTGTAGTTCTCGGAGCACTTAGCTACGGCCACATCGTCGAACCCGATTGGCAAGTTCTGCACGTACTTATGTCTGCGTGTCACGGTTTGGAAGTGACGTTTCATCGTGCCTTCGACCATGTGACTCAGCAAGCCGAGGGCATCGGCAGGTTGGCGGACTTAGGCGTGCGGCGGATCCTCACCAGTGGCAAACCAGGCCCCGCGGTGGAACATCTCAGCTGTCTGTCCTCGCTCCTAACATCCGCAGCCAACGCTGGAGTTGGACTCATGGCAGGCGGCGGCATCTCCAGTTCGAATGCCCATAAATTGCTCGCAATCGGCATCAATGAGATCCATGCCTCCGCTGGCGGTTCCCAAGGTGCCCAGGACTTATTCGAGGTGCGTAATCTCGCCGGACAGCTGGCTCGGTGGCCGTCAGGATCTTGATCACCACCGCTGACACCCCGCTTCACCCCGGTCGCGGATAACACAGTCCCGACGGGCTAACTGCTAGCCCCGGCGTCTGCATGTCCCATGTGAGCTCGCCCATGTGAGCCCGCAGAAGTGCCGGCAACACTTGCGCTGTCGCGCGGGCATCGCCGAGAGCCGTGTGCGCATCGTTGAGATTCACATGCGCCCAGGAGCACAGGGTGGACAGTCGATAGTCCGGACACGTCACCACCTGCCGAGCCAGCCGCAGCGTGTCGATCGCCGGCAACGTGGGCACATCCCGCTCCACGCCCGCAAACGCCGCAGTGAGGAAACCCGCCTCAAACCTGGCGTTATGAGCAACCACCACTGCCCCGCCTAACCAACACAGGATGTCGTCCACCACCTCCCGAAACCGCGGTGCATGCGCCACCATGTCATTGGTGATTCGGTGGATGCCGACGGCTCCAGTGTCTCGACCGCCACCTGGATTGATCAGGGTGGACCACTCGGCTTGCGGTTGCCCGTCGGCACCCACCCGAACGATGCCGACTTCCACAATCCGATGGCCCTGCGCTGGGCTCAGCCCAGTCGTCTCCAGGTCCACCACCGCATACCCATCCCGGCCGCAGGGCGTACCAGCGAAGGCCCCCGGGTAGCTGAAAAGCGGTCTCGGCGTGGCCTTCACAGCCGCCAACGTTACGCCGGGTTCGCGCGTTGCAGCCGACTGCCTCGGCGCCGCTGGCCAGAATCGGCGCCAACCGGCGCCCACCTGCTTGGACATTGCCAACCTCCCCCTCTGGACACTTTGTCCCGATAGCAGCCATCGTGATGGCCACCTCCGACAAAAAACCGCCGGAAGGGTCGAGTGGTCAAGCCGAGGTGCGCTGCTGGGCCAAGCCTTCCTGTGTTGCCAGAATCAGCAAGCGGTCCCGAGCCCTGGTGACTCCTACGCTGATCAGATCGTGATAGGCCCCGCGGCTAGATGCATTGAGATCCGTGAGGATCACCGCCGGTGCCTCCAACCCCTTGAACGAGTGAATCGTGGAGTAACGCACCCGGCCTTTCTGTTTTGGCCCACCTCGGCGGTAATCCACCAGCAGCGGGCTCAGCCAATCGTCAGAGCACAACGCCGCAGCAGACTTCCGATAGCGACTCAGCACCACAATGTCTGACAACTCGAAACCGTCGGCCACCAAAGTCCGCACTGCCGCAACCAGCAACTCAGCCTGCTCTTCCGGCGTGGTGTAGGTGTGCAGCACCGGCTGATAACCGTCTGCGGGCCGACGATACGAGGCATACATATGATCCACCCCGCACAATTCGGCCGCCTCTTCGGCAATTCCAGGGACATTGCGGCAGTTGGTGGTCAGTCGAAATGTTGCGAATGAACCTGCCCGGTCGAGTAGTTCCAGACCAGCGGCTCGGGCATACAGCGCCTGGTCATCAAAGTCCCCGAAGAACAGCGCCCGGCCTGAACGCAGCCCGCCGTGCACCAGATAGTCGACCACCTCCAGCCAATTCTCCCGGCAGAGGTCCTGCACCTCGTCCACGATCAGGTAGTCAGCCGGGGCTAGCGCCGACGAACCGGCTTCCCCCACTTCGGACGCGGCTGCGGTATCCCGCGCGGCTACCAGCACTTCCCAAGCTGACACCGGCAGGGACACCTCCCAAAACTCGCGATCAGTGTCCTGACTCGCCGGCAATCCGGTGATGTCGAGCATGAGCTGCGGCAACGTGTGCACGCTGAGACCGTCGATGTCTTCGGCCTGCTCGGACAGGTAACGGGCCAATGCGTGGTTGAAACACAGCAATACACCTCGTTTCCCCCGCGCAGCCTCCCGCCTCGCCGCTTCCAATGCCAGGAAGGTCTTTCCACACCCGGGCGGACCGGTCACCAATACCTGCTGATTGCCACTCAACCCATCGAGCACCATCACCTGCTCGTCCAGCAAACGCGCGAGTTCTTGTTCGCGAGCGGCACGAATATCCTTTGGACTTGGGGCCACGTGGAGATGCGGCTTCAATCTGGCCGCAATGGCGTTGGTTTGCTCCAGACTCGGTCCGATCACAGCAGGCCACTTATGACCCTTGTCGGCCCGGTTTGCACGTCCGGCGGCAAGCAAACGAATGATCGCCCCGGGCACGTCTGCTTCCAGATCCGTGTTGTCCAACACCTGCCAACCAAACCATTCCACACTCCCGGGCAACTCTCGCTTGGCGGGCGCGTGGGTGAACCACACCCCGGCCTCGAAATGCACCGCGGTCAGGCCCATCCGCGAGTTGAGATACTCCCCGATCGCAAACTTTGCGTTATCCGCTTGGGCAAAAGGACTGTTCGAGGTAGGGGGCCGACGCCCCAACCGCCACATGCCGTTGCTGTCGCGTGACACCGAACGATGCGACTTCACTTCGATCACGGCAACACCGTGCCCCGGCACCACCACTACGAAGTCGGCCTCACCGCGCTGTTGGCGAGGATGATCGGCCAGCCGCAACGAGTGCAATGCGATCCAATCATCGCAATCCGGGCTCGCAGCCAAGGCACGGAACAGTGCCTGCTCGCCCGGTGGGGCATCGTCGCTGATGATGGGCGGAATCATCACCACCATGGGTCGGCCTCCGCTCGCGTTTGCAATAACGGTGCAGAGTCCCGGTCGCCAGGCCCCCGCCATCGGTCCGCATACCTGGCCATCCACCGTCACTGTTGACGTTGCCCGCTGCCCTGCCCGTCCATCCTGCCGTACCGAGTGACCCAGCGATGACTTTTCCCTTGTTGATCATGAACTGCCGAGAAATGGCAGCGCATACCCGATGACGCCAACCGCGCTGGCCTTACATTCCGCTTACAAAAAGTGCAGACGGACTCCACATCGCCCCGACACGTTGGAAACAGACACAGAATCCAGTGATTGGGGCGCCACATGAGTGTGACCACGTTTACCCAGCCATCAGCCCCGCCGAACGTCACCCCCGCAGGGTCGGTGGCGGCGCGCAGCGGACCGACCAGGCCCAAAACCCGTCATCGGCTCTCAGCCACGGATGTCGCTGGGGTCATTGCCGGTGTACTCGGTGGCCTCATCCTCGGCTCGGGTTGGGTGCTAAGTGCACAGAACTGGAACACACCCGGCGGTCCGCTGACGGTCCTCGGATCGCTCACTGCCCTGCTCGGCACCTACCTCTGCCTACTTCTGATCGTCATCGTGGCCCGGGTGCCGTGGCTGGAACACCGCATCGGCCAAGACCGTCTGATCGCACTGCACCGTCGAATTGCGCCTTGGGCTATCGGGCTGATCACCGTGCATGTGCTGGCCACCACGTGGGGATATGCGCAGGCCGCTGGTATCGGGGTGTGGCGACAACTGGTCGAACTCGTCACTGGATACGCATGGATGGTGCCTGCGAGTGTGGCCTTGGTGGCCATGCTGTTGCTGAGTTTGATCAGCGTGCGTGCGGTACGGCGACATCTGAAGTATGAAACATGGTGGGTGGCACATCTGTACTTCTATCTGGCGGTGGCATTGGCCTTCGGCCACCAACTGAGCGCGGGTTCGATCTTTCCCGGTCAGCCGTGGGCCCGCGCAGGGTGGATCGCACTCTACGTGGGTGTCGCCGGGCTGGTGCTGGGAGCGCGGGTTGTCCTGCCGCTGGTCCGGAGTTGGCGTTATTCCTACCGCGTCGCCGAAGTTGTCACCGAATACCCGGGTGTCGTGGATGTGACGATCACAGGACGCCATCTGGAGCGGCTCCCCGTGTGCGGCGGGCAGTTCTTCGAGTGGCGCTTCCTCACCCGCCAGTGGTGGTGGCAGGCACACCCCTACTCACTGTCCCGCGGACCAGATGGCCAGACACTGCGCATCACCGTGAAGGCGCTCGGCGATCAGAGTTCGGCGATCGACCGCCTGCGTCCCGGCACCAGAGTGATCGCCGAGGGGCCCTACGGAATCTTCACCGCTGCCCACCGCACTGGCGGTGCCAGCGTGGTGGCGGTGGCCGCTGGTGTAGGTGTGGCACCGGTGAAATCGCTGTTGGACACGCTGGGTCCAGCCGATGACGTCAGCCTCATCTACCGGGTACCGGACCTCGCACCGGAATCCATTGCACTGCGGGCCGAGGTTGAGGCGATGGTGGCCAAAAATCATTGGCACCTGGTGTATGTACCTGGCGCACCCGAGGCCTGCACCATGACCTCAGACATGCTGGTGCACCTGGCACCGAGCGCAACTGCTGCGGACATCTTCGTCTGTGGGCCCCAGCAGTTCACGGCCACTGTGGTGTCGGCGGCCCGGGGCCTCGGTATCCCGCCCGAACGGATTCATCATGAACTCTTCACATTCTGAGCCGTTCATCCCATCAGCGAAGAAAGGACGCCAATCATGAAGCGCGCAATCATCGTCACGGCCGGCACGGTCGTGGGAGTAGGGGCTGCGCTTGCCTACACTCCGCGGCCGCCCGCACTAGCCCTGCCCAGTGCGAGTGTGGTGCCGCCGATTTCCCCGCAAGCACCGAGCGCTCCGACCAGCCCGGTAACAGATGGCGCAGCTTCGGCGGTTGACACTGCTCTGCCCACCGCACCCAGCGGCGTGTTCACCGGAGACGTTGTGAGTACCCGATTCGGGGATATCCAGGTGCAGATAGCTGTTGCCCAAGGTGTGGTGCAGGATGCCGTGGCGGTGACCTACCCGGCGCTAGACGCCAAGTCGGCCGCCATTTCGGCGGCAGCGGTGCCGACCCTGCGCAGTGAGACGCTCGCTGCCCAATCCGCCGAGATCGCCACCGTCAGTGGTGCGAGCTATACCTCAGACGGGTGGGTCACCTCGCTGCAATCGGCGCTCGTCCAAGCAGGTCTGTGACATGACCGCGGTCCGACGTGCCAGCAGTGGGAGGTGGGAACGCATCGTGCATTGCGAACCCGTGTGGGGCACCGTGGTGAGCATTGAGATCCGGGGGGCACACATGGCACAACAGTCGGCAGCGCAAGCCCTCGCGGCGGCGGCCGCCTGCGCCCATGAGGTGGATGCCCATTTCTCCACCTTTCGTGCTGACAGCGTCGTTTCCGCGCTGCGCACAGGCACCCTCACCTTGGCCGATACGCCACCAGCAGTGCAGGAAGTCTGGCGAGCGTGTGAATATACGAAATGGCTCACCCGCGGCGCCTTCGACTCGTGGGCGACACCAGGTGGCTTCGATCCGTCCGGTTTGGTCAAGGGTTGGGCCGCCGATCGCATGGCCGAATTAGTGGTGGACGCCGGGTTCCCAAATGTGACAGTCAACGCAGCCGGAGATGTGACGTGTCGAGGTGAACAGGCGCCCGGGGTGCCCTGGATCGTGGGCATTCGCGATCCGCGCTCTGCCGGTGACATCGTGCGCACCGTGGGTGTTTCAGCGGCCGCCGTGGCCACGTCCGGAAACTACGAACGTGGCGAGCACATCATCAATCCCCACCATTACGACGCTGTCGCGAAACTCGACTCTGCGACCGTGATCGGGCCCGACGGCGCACTGGCTGACGCCTTGGCAACTGCTCTCGTCATTGTCGGCAATGCGGGGGTCGAGTTCTTCACCGATTTGCCCGGCTGGTCTGGATATCTGATCGCCGGCACGGATGTCAGTTACTTCGGCCCGGCGTTTGCCTGACTACTTTCACCTCGATCGACGCACCCGTGCCGACAGTGTCACTTCGTACCATCAGCCCAGGTCAACAGCGCTTCCTGGACAGTGGTGACATACCCGTCCGGCCCGATCAGGTCGCTGATCCCGAAGTAGTCCAGCGTGGCACGGGCGTCGTCGGGGATTCGGGCGATCACAAACTTGGCCCCGGCGGCGCCGACCAGTGCAATCACCTTGCGCAGGGATTCCTCAGATGTCCAGTCCACGGTCTGTATCTCGGAGGCATCCAGCACAAAGACCGTCAAGGGCTGTGGCGGCGCCGACAGCAAGATCCGCACGTCATCGACTAGTCGGGAAGCATTGGCGAAATACAAATTCGCAGAGAAGTGGTAAACGATCAGCCCGGGAGCGGTCTGGATTCCAGGTTCCACCGACCGTTCCAGACGGTGTTCCTCAGCATTCAGTCCCAGCACGAAATTGTGGGGTCGAGAGGTGTGCGCGAGGTGCACCACGATTGAGGCCACGATCGCCCACAGAATGCCAGCCCCGACTCCCACGAAAGCCACAATCACAGCCGTGCTCAGCGCTACCCAGAACTCATTCTTGTGAGGCAAGTGCATGAGCATCCGCAGCGTGCTCAGTTTGATCAGATGAATCGCAATCACGAACACGACTGCGGCCAGCGCCGACTCCGGCAGGTAATCGAACACCCCGGTGAGAAACATCAGCACCAGCGCCGTGAGCCCGGCTAGCACCAACATCGCCAGTTGCGAGTGGGCCCCGGACTTGTCGGCGATGGCGGTCTTCGTGGGTGACCCGTTGACGACGAAGGTGGAGCCGAAACCAGCCGCCAAGTTGGCGCCACCCAATCCGATGAGATCGCGATTGGGCTTGTTGGGATCATCGTGGGCGATGGCGAACGCGCTCGATGTCGACACACTCTGCGCGATCACCACCAGCATCAGGACCAGCGCTGTCGGGCTCAGTGCGACCATGTCTGCCCAGGACACTGATGGCACCGTGATGGCTGGTAACCCCGCCGGCAGGGCACCGACTGTGGCTACTCCGTAATCTGTCTTCAGGTGCAGTAATCTCGCTGCAATCATGCTGCCGACCACCGCGATCAGCGGGCCCGGTACTCGGGGGGCGAACTTGCCCAACAACAAGATTGTGGCCACCACCGCCGCCGCAACAACCAGATCGGCGACGTTGCTCTCAGGTACATGACGCGCCGTGTCCAGCAGTTTCTCGATGGTGGTGTCGCCGCTGGCAGAGACCCCCAACATGCCGTGCAGTTGTCCGAAGGCGATTTGAATCCCCACCCCGGTGAGAAACCCGGCGAGCACGGATCGGGACATGAAGTTGGACAGGAAGCCCAAGCGCAAGATTCCCGATCCCAGCAACAGCAGCCCCGTAATAATCGCCAACACACACGTCAGCGCAAAAAAACGAGCCGGGTCGCCTGCGGCCAAAAGTCCAACCGCGCCCGCGCTGATAGCAGCGGTCGCCGAGTCGGCCCCCACCACCAGTCGTCGGGACGCCGCGATGACGGCAAACAGCAGCACGGGCAACAGGCAGGTGTACAGGCCTGTCTCGGCCGGCATGCCTGCGATCTTGGCGTATCCCAAGCCCTCCGGAATAGCCACCGCGGCCAGCGTGGCACCGGCGATCAGATCGGGGGTCAGCCAACGCCGCCGATAGGGCAACACCCCGCCCAACAGTCCATAGCGGGTGAGAAAACCGGTGCGCGGTGGTGAGACTGCGGGTGCATCCATAGGCTCTCCCACACCGAAACGGGTATCAGACTCCCGTGAGTCCGTCTGCTCCCAGCGGCAACTCCAGAGCAGCCAACGCCTGGGCGAACATTGTGTTCTTGATAGCACGCAAGGTGTCGGGATGCTTGCCTACCAGCGGTATCACATACTCGGCAGCGGTGGCAGTCAGGCCGTTTTCTTCGACACAGGCGTCCACGAGGCCGACCCGGGCCGCCTCCACACCGCCGAAGCGGCGCCCGGTAGTCATAGCAGCTACCGCGGTCTGCGGGGAAATCTTGGCTTGAATCAACGCCGCCATGCCTGGAGTGAAGGGAATATTGATGTCCACTTCCGGGAAGCAGAAGAATCCTCGATCCCGGCGCATCACCCGGAAGTCGTGGGCCATCGCGAGCATCGCCCCGGCGCCGAACGCGTGTCCGTTGACGGCACACACCGTCGGCACCGGGAAGGCACACATCCGCGCCAACAGATCATGAATGCGCCCGATGTACATCTGCACCTCGCCGGTATTGGCGATGAGCCACTCCAGGTCGAGTCCATTGGAAAAGAATTTGCCGGACGCCGTGGTGATCAACGCGGCGGGCGCACTGGCCTCGACCTCATCGAGCGCCGCAGCAATCTCGTCGAGCGCGGCCAACGAAAATCGGTTCTCGCCCGATCCCAGGTGCAAAGTGAAGATTGCCTCATCGTGCGTGAGTGCAACGCCCATGTGAAACCTTTCCGAACCCGTGAGACGGTCGCGCAGGTGACCGATGGCCAGCACTGTACCGGGACGGTGCGCGTCGACTATCGTCAGCGGCACCCACGATATTCCACCCAGGAGGTAACAATGTTGGACTTCACCGAACGCACCTTCAAATTGAGCGCCATGGATCCCAACGAGGTGGCCGGCCAGGTGGCGCCGCTGTTGGTGGAAGGGGAACAACTGTTTCTGGCTTTTCGTGGGGCCCGCGACTATGTGGCCTTCACCAGCAAGCGAATCATCGCCGTGGATGTGCAGGGGATGTCTGGAAAGAAGAAGGACTATTCATCGCTGCCGTACGCCAAGGTGCAGGTGTTCTCGGTAGAGACCTCTGGAGCATTTGACCGCGATGCTGAATTGGAATTGTGGTTCTCCGGGGTGGGGCGGGTGAAGTTCGAATTCAAGGGCGGAACGGACGTGGCATATCTCAGTCGGCTGGTCGCCACCTACGTCCTGTGACCAGTTGGCTCTGACGTGGTCTCGCCGGGAGTGCGGATTGCCTGGGATCTGCTGCGCGCGCGGCGGGCCGGTCCCGACGGCATCGCGGATCGCCAGCGTGCGCGCCTGCAGCAACTCGTCGCGCATGCACGAGCCACCTCGCCTTTCTACCGCGAGCACCTGCGCGCACTGCACGCAACCGACTGGGGACTCGCCGACATCCCCCCAGTCAACAAATCTGAACTGATGGCCGACTTCGACAACTGGGTAACGGATCCTCGATTCGCCCGGGAGCGAGTGATGTCCTTCCTCAGCAGCAGCGCGGCGGTGGGCACGCCACTTGACGGGGCATTGATAGCGACGAGTTCCGGGGTGACCGGCCAACCCGGCATCTTTGTCCACGACGAGTTCGCCGTGGCTGTGTGTCAAGCCATGATCGTGGTGCGCGGCTACCTGGCGTGGCTGCGCTGGCCGCAAATCTCCGGATTCCTGCGCCACGGCGTCCGGGAAGCCGCCATCGTCGGAACCGGCGGCCACTTCGCCGGGGTGAGTTGGTTGGAACGAGCCCGGCAGCGGGCACCGTGGGTATCGAGAGTGATCAGTGTGCATTCAGCCCAATCCCCCATCGCGGCATTGGTGCGGGAACTCACGACCGTCGATCCGACCGCGTTGGTGGGCTACACCAGCGTGTTGCGGCTGCTGGCCGACGAGCAGATCGCCGGTCGGCTTGCGATTCACCCTTTGATCGCAGCAACATCTGGCGAAACCGCCACAGATGGCGATCGGGCGCTGCTGGCCCGCGCTTTTGACTGTCCCATCAAGGAAACGTACGCCTGCTCCGAGGCGCTTTTCTTCGGATTTGGATGCGACCAGCGCTGGTTGCACGTCAGCGCGGACTGGGTGATCGTGGAGCCCGTGCAAGCTGACGGCAGCCCCACACCGCCGGGCGTGTTCTCGGATTCCGTGTTGCTGACCAACCTGGCCAACCGGACCGCGCCGCTGCTGCGCTACCAGTTGGGGGATTCGGTGATGCGCCGCGCCGACCGATGCCCCTGCGGCAATCCGCTGCCGGCGTTTCGAGTGGCCGGCCGCAGGGACGACACGCTGGTGATGCACGATGCGACCGGGCAACCCGTGGCGATCTCCCCCGTGGCCTTCGGGCTACTGGCAGAGGCAGTGCCAGGGGTGCGCAACTGGCAAATCGTGCAGGTGGATCGCACGACCCTCACAGTGCGCGTCAGTGCAGATAAGACAGCAGCACCGACCGAATCACAGGAGGCGATCGCGGAGGCATTCCGGGAACATCTGATGTCCGTTCTTCGTGCTCATGGAGTTGGCAACGTGACACTTGTGATCCAAGAAGCTCAGCTGCGGCCAGACGCGAAGAACGGCAAGTTCCGCCACGTCTACGCACTGTGACTGCTCTTGGTCGCACGGGTGCGCTGGCGAGCAGTGGCAGTCAGCAGGCTCCTAGTTGGGCACCGGCGCGCAGTACTGTTCGGGACTTTGATCGGCGATGATGTCCACTGTGGTGCCCTGGCGGACAACGAACTCGCTGGCACCAATCTTGTTGGCGGGATCGCCCCAGTCGTACGTGTATCCCATGCGGGTCCATGGGTACGGGTTGGCAGGGTCGTAGGCCAAGGCTTTCTGCAAGCGGAACCAGTCGGCGTGGTTGGGGTATGCCGGGTCCTCAGGTTGCACAGTGCCGTCGTCGTACACGGCAGTGGTGTCAGCAATTTGGGGATCGGGCGTCGGCCGGAACATGCCAGACAGCGGGACCATCATGGTCACCATAGTCACCGGTTTGGCGTGCGGCGGCATGCCCAGGTATTGCAGGGAGCGCAGTGCCGGATCGGTGCCACCCGCCGCGACATAGGAACGGCAGAAATCCTGCAACTCCGGCACCGGAGTCAGCCAAACTTCGCGACTGAGAGTCATGGGCTGGCCGACACTGTCCGCATAACCAGTCCAGTCCGTCAACGTGACCATTTCGGCTGCCGTGTTGTCGGCGTTGAACACAACGTTCGAGGCCCCTGGGGTGAGGGCCACCAACGAGGGCGCCAACTGGTCGGGCCCGGCAGTTTCGGCATCTGCCACCGCAGCTAGGTACGCCGCGGGCAACTGGGTAGCGGTGGGGCTGGCTGCGGCAGAGGCCGAAGTGGAACTCGCTGTTGCGGTCGGGTCGGTGCTGGTGTCCGTGCCACTACATCCGGTGACAGTCAGACCGAGCGTGAGGACGAACCCGGCAGCCACACTTGGTTGAACCATTCGCATAGTGATCACGTTACGCCTGGCCACTGTGCGTGTTCGAAAGGGTCGCAGCGCTCAATACCCCCCACGGCGACCGCAGCAGATATCAGCCCAGCACGCCGATCTGATACTCAGCCAAGGTTTCGTTCGGCTCGCTCTGACTGCCGTGCTGACCGCTGAACGCTGAGGTTCCGTCGATGCCACACAGCCGATAGATGTTTTGGTCTCCGCCCGGGTGTTTGGTCGCCCAGGAGGTGACGTCATAGACCTTGCCATTGATGGCAGTCCAACAATCCGACTGCTTGTTGTGGGTGGCGACCTCAGCCAGGGTGTACACGCCGGTCGATCCAGACGGCGAAGCAGACGGGCTCGTACTTGCGGTCGCCGAGCCCGACGCCGCGGTGGGGCTCGCAGAAGCGGGACTTGCGGCGGCGCTCGTCGCGGGTGCGCTGCTCGTAGTGGTGTTGGTGGCCGAACTGCTGCATGCGGTTAGAGCCAACCCTGAGACGATGATGCCCAGAATCAAAGTGGACGAACTGCGCGCGCGCTTCATACCGGTGCTCCTTAGGTGCGATGACGGTGCCGTGTCACAAACCCTGCCACATGAATACTCAGGCCGCTGCAGGCGCACCCAGCGCTCAGCGGTGGAAGTGCTGCCAGCCGCGATTGCCTTTGCGCTGACCGCCATCCACCACCACATCTACGGGGCCCTCCACCACCGCACCGATCTTGACGAAACTGCCCGGCAGCGTGGCTCCCTTCGGGAAGGTCGCGACGAGGGCGTGGTCGTCGCCACCTGTGAGTACCCACGAGAGCGGATCGACGCTGAATGCGATGGCCGTGTCACGTAAAACCGGGTCCACCGGTAACGCGGCGGCTTCGATATCTATCCGCACGCCAGATGCATCGGAGATGTGACCCAGGTCGGCCAACAGCCCGTCACTCACGTCGATCATGGCCGTGGCACCTGCCGCTGCCGCAGCTGGACCAGCGGAGTACGGCACGTCTGGCCGACGCACGGCATCCACGAGCAGTCGCGGCGACCGGAATCCGCGGCTGAGCACGGCCAATCCAGCCGCGGCCCAACCCTGGCGGCCGGCGATGGCGACTTGGTCCCCGACAGCTGCACCACCACGTCGTACCGGCGGTACCTCCCCGAGGTCACCGATGGCAGTCACCGACAACACAATCGGTCCGTCGGTGGCATTGGTGTCGCCACCTGCAATGACCGCTCCGATGGACTCTGCTTCAGCCTGAATGCCGTCGATCAAGTCCGCTACCCATCCAGCTTCCGTGGTGTCGGGCAACCCCAGCGCCACCAGCAACGCCCGTGGTCGGGCCCCCATCGCCGCGATATCCGCCAGGTTGGCCGCCGCTGCTCGATGACCTACGTCCTCGGCAGTCGACCAATTGGTGCGAAAGTGCCGCCCCTCCACCAGCATGTCGGTGCACACCACTGTGGAGCCGGCAGGTGTCATCGTGACCACGGCAGCATCGTCCCCTACACCCACGGTGACGTATTCCGAGGTGGGAAGTCCCTCGGTGATGACGTCAATGAGCGCAAATTCGTCCAGCTGCGACACCTGGTGGTGACGAGTGCTTCTGTCCACGTGTGAACCCCTTCGGTGTTTCGCGATAGTGTCGTACTCCTTGACAGCATAGATAGGAGTTCGCCAAATGAGTGGCGTTCACGCATACGTTCTTGTGCAGACTGAAATTGGGCGTTCCGCCGCCGTGGCCCACGCTATCAACGGATTGCCGGGGGTGACGGCCGCAGAGGAAGTCACCGGACCTTACGACGTGATCGCTCGAGTGAGCGCCGAATCACTGGATCTGCTGGGCCGCGAAGTTGTCACCCCCATCCAACATGTCCCGGGAATCACTCGGACGCTCACCTGCAACGTGGTCACGCTCGGCTGATCCGCGGGCAGTCGATGCTCTCATGATGGATCCTGCCCAGCGACTCCGGTTTCCGCGATTGTCCATGACTGTCAGTGGTTTTGGCGTGCTGGCAACGGTCGTGCTGCTCGCCGGGTGCGGGGCTCCAGTTGCGGTGACTCCGCCTGAACCGGCGTTTGCGGCCTGCGACGATTTGGCGCAGGAACTTCCCAAACGAGTGGAGGGGCAAGATCGGCGCACAACGACCCCCACATCATCGGCTACTGCCGCGTGGGGAGACCCGCCCATGGTGCTGCGCTGCGGTGTTGGTACGCCGGTCGCATACACGCCCACCGCGTCATTGGTCGAGGTCGGCGGCGTGTCGTGGTTTGCCGAACCGCTGTCTGCCGGGGTGCGGTTCACCACTATTGGCCGGGTGGTCAACGTCGAATTCACGGTGCCGGATGCCTATAGCCCGGAGGCTTACCCTCTGATCGACCTGACGGGGGCCATCACTAAAACCGTCCCGACGGTCTGACGTCTTATCACGCAGCTTTGCTCAGCGGCCCGAGACTTCTGGCTCGGCACCGCGTCGCAGTGCGTCCTCGCACAGGGCATCGATGAGATCCGGGTAGCTGACGCCAGAAGCTTGCCACACAGCTGGGTACATCGAGGTGGAGGTGAATCCGGGGATGGTGTTGGGTTCGTTGAGCAGAACCTCACCGTTGGCGGTGAGGAAGGTATCCACACGAGCCATGCCTTCGCACCCCAACGCCGAATACGCACGCAGGGCAAGTCGCTGAATTCGCGCACGCTCGTCCGGGGTCAGCGCGGCTGGCAGGCTGATGTCAGTGGATCCATCGAGGTACTTGGCGGTGAAGTCGTAAAAACTGTGACCGCCGAGGACGGTGATTTCTGCGCATTCGCTGACGATCGGCCCGTCGGGGGTGGCTAACACGCCGCATTCGATTTCGCGCGCGTTCTGCACCGCAGCCTCAACGATCACGCGACGGTCATGGCTCCGGGCTGCTTCCACCGCCGCCGGAATTTCGCCGGAGTCCACGACTCGGCTAATCCCGACGCTGGAGCCGGCACGAGCGGGCTTGACAAACACCGGCAGCCCCAGCGCTGCCACCTGGGCCAGGATCTGCGCCCGGTCGGAGGTCCAGGCATGATCGGTGATACCTACGTAGGGCCCGATGGGGATCTCAGCGGCCAGCAGCGCTTCCTTGGTGCGAATTTTGTCCATGCACACCGCAGATGCGGCGACTCCCGAGCCCACACACGGCACGTCGGCAAGTTCGCAGACACCTTGGATGGCCCCGTCTTCACCGCCATATCCGTGCAGCACCGGGAACACCACATCAACCTTCAGGACCGTGCCATCGGCGAGCACGAGGCCGGCAATCGCAGGATCGGGTGGGAACATGACCCGCGTACCGCCGCTGGGCACCTCGGGCACCACTGCGTCTCGGATGGTGTAGAGCTCAGGCTGGTCCGGGGCCAGAGTCCAAGCGCCGTCGCGGGTGATGCCGATCGGCGTGACCTGCCATCGGTCGCGGTCGATCGCGGCCAGTACGTTTCCGGCAGAGACGCACGAGATGCCATGCTCGGAACTGCGTCCGCCGAAAATCACCGCGAGATGGTGCTTGGATGGGGCCACAGCACGTGACCTTACCCGCTGATCAGCATGGCGCCGTGGCGCCACCACGAGAGGTGTCTTGCGATGTCCACAACGCCCGAATCAGCTGCGGATGCCGGCTTGGATGGTTCCACCCGAGTGGATCACGCTTGGTCCATGGCAACGCGCACGATTGCCGCTGGTCGGCCGCACCGGCCGGGAGCACCGTTGAATGTGCCGATCGTGCCTGCCACCTCGTTCACTGCCGGCGGCGATCTCGACTATGCCCGCGACAGCAATCCCACGTGGGTTGCGTTCGAAAACGTCGTGGGCGACTTGGAGGGGGGACGCGCGGTGGCATTCGGCTCCGGCATGGCAGCGATCGATGCCGCTTTTCGGGTGCTGATGGATCGCGTGGAATCCCGCTGCCCGCGCATCGCTCGCCCACACGTGCACTATGCAGGGTCGTCAGGGCTGCTCAATCATTGGTCCAAGACCGGGCGAGTCACGCTGGTTGAGTACACCCCAGGGGACGCTACGGATGCTGCAGCAGCTGCGCAGGGCTGCGACGTGCTCTTAGTCGAAACTCCTAGCAACCCCACTATGGACATCACCGACATCGCCGCAGTCACCCAGATCGCGCATGAGGCCGGCGCGCTGGTGATGGCCGACAACACCTACGCCACGCCATTCGCGACCCGACCGCTGGCACTGGGTGTGGATCTTGTGGTGCATTCGGCCAGCAAATATTTCGCTGGACACTCAGATGCACTTCTGGGTGTGGCCGTTGCCGGATCTGCGGACCTGGCCGATGAGTTGGCCGCCCAACGTGTTCGGGGCGGTGGCGTGCCCGGTGTGCTGGAAGCGTGGCTGGGCACTCGCGGCCTGCGCACGTTCGTGCTGCGCATGCGTGCCGCGACCGCCAACGCTGGCGTGCTGGCCGCGCGCCTCTCTGCTCATCCGGACGTGTCGTGGGTGCGTTACCCAGGGCTGCCGAACGACCCTGGCCATGCGGTTGCGACCCGGCAAATGGCGCACTTCGGCGCAGTCGTGACATTCGCCCCGGCCGGCGGCGAGCCACGAGCACAGCAACTATGCGAAGCCACGCAACTGTGGTTGCACGCCACGAGTCTCGGCGGTGTGGAGTCCACGCTGGAGCGCCGTCGCCGCCACGTCGACGAGAATCCGGCCGTTCCGGCAGATCTCATTCGTTTATCGGTCGGATGTGAAGATGTTGCGGATTTATGGTCCGATCTGGAGCACGCACTTTCGAGGTGACCGGCGTGGGGGACGCCGATTGCGCTAGAACTACATTGTGGCCAAGAGTGCAGATCGGAAATCGCCGCGCATCGACCCTGCCGAGCCGCTCTCTGTCGGTCGGCAAGTCCGACGGGCGCTCATTGCGTTGGCGAGCGTCTTAGCTTTCGGAATTGCCGGCTACATGATGCTGGGTTTCTCTTCGTTGGACGCGGCATATCAAGCCGTGACCACGATGACCACCGTTGGATTCAAAGAAGTTGTCGAACCTTTCGGCACGTCGGAGAAGTTGTTCACCATCTTCTTCGTGCTGGTCGGAGTGGGCGTTGTGCTCTACACGCTGACCATGCTCCTGGGACTGTTCATTGAAGGTTGGCTCGGCCACGAATGGGAAAGGCGCCGAATGCAACGTCAGATTGAATCCCTGTCCGACCACGCGATCATCTGCGGGTGGGGTCGAGTCGGCCGAGCCACTGCTCATCAACTGCACAAGTCAGGCTTGCCGGTGATGGTGGTGGACAGCGAAGAAGACCGCTTCACGGACTGCCCCTACCCCTATCTCGTGGGGGACGCCAGCCGGGACGACGTGCTCCGACAAGCAGGTATCGAACGCGCCCGGACTCTCGTCGCCACCCTGAACACCGACGCGCTGAGTCTGTTCGTCACCCTGTCTGCTCGAGCCCTCAACCCGGACTTGGTGATCATCGCACGCAGCCGCGTCGACGACACCGAGCAGAAGTTGCTGCGGGCAGGCGCTGATCGAGTGGTGAATCCCCAACGCATCGGCGGCAACCGGATCGCCGGGTTTGCGCTGCAGCCGCATGTGACCGATTTCCTCGATGTCGCCATGCACGACGACGACGTCGAGTTCCAACTTGAGCAGGTCATGGTGCATCAGGACTCGCTGTTTGATGGCTCCACGATCCGGCAAGCCCGACTACAAGAGGGCGAGGGCGCACTCCTGCTGGCTTTGCGCAAACTGGCGGGCGGCACGTTCCGCACGAACCCGTCCCCCGATGAAGTTATGCGTCCTGGTGACGTGGTGATTGCCGTGGGCACTCCTGAGCAGATCAACGAACTTCGTCGACAAGCCGGCAGCTCGAAAGTAGACAACTAACCTCCGCCTTCCCAACTTTCGGACCTGCAGGCGACCTCGATGCTCCGGAACGATCCACCGCACACCTTGCCTTAGCGCAGCAACAGATACCCAACCCCGATGGCTGTGATCGTGGCGGCAATGAATAGCGGCACGCCGAGCCGAACGAAAGAGGCATTCGAGTAGCCGCCGGGTTGCATCACCATCAGATTGGACTGGTGGGAAAACGGGTTGATGAACGTGAACGAGATTGCAGTGGCCACCAATGCCAGCAGCAGTACCGGTGACAGCGACATCTCCGCCGCAATCCCAATCGCCACTGGAGTGAGGATGGACGCAGCCGCAGCGTTCGTGGTGATGTTCGTGAGGATTCCCGTGGCCAACACAACCACCACCACCACCAGCGGCAGACTGCCAGCAGACAGGTAGGTGATCGCCCCCGCGATCACATCCGCAAGGCCGCTGCTCACCACAATCGCACCCAGGCCCACCGACCCGGCCAAGATGAACAGCACATTCCAGTCCAGAGCCCGCGCCGCAGCTCGCGGCGTCAACACCCCCGTCACCACCATCAGCAATGCACCGGTGAAGGCGGCAATCTCCACCGGCGCCAGGCCGAACCCGGCGGTGATAATCACTGCCAGCAAGATCGCCAACGCCATCGGCGTCTTTCCGGGCTGCGGCACCTTTCCCGCAGCGTTCTGCCAGAGCGCCACTTCATTGCTGTCCTGCAGCACGGTTGGATCATCACACGTAAGGAAACAGGTCTCACCGGGCTTGGCTGGCGTTTCCTTGAGCGGCTTGGTGGTCTGGGCTGCGATCACTGTGAGGTCACCATCTGCGCCCAATTCCCGCATCGTGGCATGAGTACCGCTGGCGACAGAGGCGGAGTACAACCGTTGCGCCGACAGCCCAAATCGGGGACTCCCCCACAGCGCCCTGACCCCGCGCTCGGTGGCGGCGAACACCATCGTGTCCCCAGCTGCGATCGCCACATCCGGCTCTTCCATCTGGCCGCGTCGTCGCACGCCGATCAGTTCGAATTCCTGTGTACTCTCCAAGCCCAGAACTGCCGGGGTCCGTCCGATGGCATTTGCATGATCTTCCACCCTGATCTCCGCCCGCCAATCCATTTCCGGGGCTTCACCGAGGTCGCCGGCTTTGAAGAGTCGGGGTGCTGCAATCAACAGCACCACCCAACCCACCAGGCACACTGGCAACGCGATCGGCGCGAAAGAGAACAAGTCCACACTCACACCAGCGGCTCCGGCGATTCCGGCGATCAGCAAGTTGGAGCTTGTGCCGATCAACGTGATTGAGCCCGCGAGCGTCGTGGCCTGTGCAATAGGTAGGAGCACTTGCCGTGCCGGAATGCCCCGCGTCTGTTGTAGTTCCTTCACCGCCGGTATCAACATGGCCACAATTGGCGTGGTGTTGATGGTCGCTGACAGCACCCCGACCGGCACGATGATCTTGCGCAAAGTCTGCGACGCTGTCGTCACCCCGGAGAGCAACCGCCACGTCACCCGGGAAACCACTCCCGTGTGGATCACACCTTTAGCGATCACCAACATGGCAGCTACGGTGATGATGCCGCCGTTGCTCAAGCCGGCGAATAACTCCGCGGAGGTCGCCATGCCGGTGAGACCGGCGACCGCCAGCGCACAGCCCAAGGCGAGCACCGGCGGCACCCGACCGGAGGCCATCGCCACCAATGTGACAATGACCAGAAGGGCCGCAAAGTAGATCATCACTCAGGGCTCCCTCACGCGACAATAGACCCAATGGATTGGCCGGACGCCCGGAACCTAGCGCCCAGACTCCCGCGAAGGCAACTGCTGGCCACATGTTGTTTACTTGCACGTCACCTGATACCAATCTGCCGACCACCAAGCAGCGGGCCCACCCCCGACCTGCGCAGCATCTGGCGGACGAGCCGTTACACCCGATTGAACAGTTCCGGGTCTGGACCGGTCCGTTCGCCGCGATCCAAACCGTCGATAGCCGCCATCTCGGCCGGGCTCAAGTCAAAGTCGAACAACTCGAAGTTCTCCCGCATCCGGTCCGGGTGCATGGACTTGGGAAAGACGATGTCGCCACGCTGAATTGCCCACCGCAAAGTGACTTGCGCTGGCGTGCGCTCGTGCGCCTGCGCAATCTGCTCGATCACCGGATCAGCCAACACCCGCCCGCGGGCGATCGGAGACCAAGCCTCGGTGGCGATGCCCAGTTCCGCATTGGTCGCACGCAGCGCATCTTGGCGCAGATAGGGGTGTACCTCGATTTGGTTGACGGCTGGCACAACATCGGTCGCCGCGATGATCTGTTGCAGGTGTGCAGCATGGAAGTTGGACACCCCAATCGCCCGCACGCGTCCCTGCGCTAATAGTTCGACCAGCGCAGCCCACGCCTCCACATATTGCCCGCGCTTCGGTAGTGGCCAATGGATCAGAAACAAGTCCACATATTCCAGTCCCAGCGCGGTCAACGAACCGTCGAAAGCTGCCAACGCTGCTTTTCGTTCATGAAAGCCGTTGTTCAACTTGGTCGTCACAAAGACCTCATCCCGCGGCAATCCGCTGTCCCGAATCGCTCGACCGACCCCAGCCTCATTGCCATACATCTGCGCAGTGTCGAGATGTCGATAACCCTGATCCAGAGCGGCCAGCGTGACCTGCGCTGCCTCTGCCGGTGGCACGAGGAAGGTGCCGAAACCTAGTTGCGGAATCGTCACACCGTTGTTGAGGGTGAGTTGCGGAATCTGATGAATACTCATGGCCTGATGCTGCCATCCGCCTCCGACGCAATCAACGCACCGGCGCGCCCGATCCGAGTACCGCTGACAACAAAATCAGTCCGAGTGCTGCTGCGCACGCAACCTCACTGCCTACTCCAACACCGACAACACGATGTCGAGACCGTGCTCGAGATCCTCGATGGAAATCATCAACGGTGGCGCCAAACGCAACGTCGTCTCGTGCGTCTCCTTCATCAGTACGCCCTGACGCAATGCGGCCTCGCACCGCTGCCGAGCCGTGACCTGGCCACCAGCAGTGACTACTCCAGCCCACAACCCCTTGCCGCGAACTTCCACCACGGATTCCGGCGCCTGGACTCGGAGCCGTTCCAGCATGGCAGTACCCAACTCCTCTGACCGCTGCTGCATCTCCCCCTCCCGCAACATCCGGATCACCTCACGCCCAATCGCCAAGGCCAGCGGGTTCCCGCCGAAAGTCGATCCATGCTCACCTGGGTGCAATACCGCCAAGACATCATCCCGAGACACCACCGCCGACACCGGGATGATGCCCCCGCCCAGAGCTTTTCCAAGCAGCACCACATCAGGTATGACCCCCTCCCAATCACACGCCAGAGTCCGCCCCGTGCGACCCAGCCCGGATTGGATCTCATCAGCGATGAACAGGACGTTGGCCTCCCGACACGCAGCAGCCGCGGCGGTCAGGTAGCCCGCTGGCGGCACAACCACCCCTGCTTCACCCTGGATCGGCTCCACCAGAAACGCCACCACATTTTCGTCCGCCAACGCCGCGGTGAGGGCGCCGATGTCCCCGTAGTCCACCGCCTCAAAACCCGGAGTAAACGGACCGAAGTCATTGCGCGCCACCGGGTCATCACTGAAGGAAACGATGGTGGTGGTGCGACCATGGAAGTTGCCGTGTGCCACCAAGATCTTGGCTTGCCCAGGTGCCACACCCTTGACCCGATACCCCCACGCCCGCGCCGTCTTGATGGCGGATTCGACAGCCTCTGCACCCGAGTTCATCGGCAGCACCCGATCCAACCCCACGAGGTCGGCCAGTTCGGCGCAGAACGGACCCAGCTGGTCGGAATGCATCGCTCGACTAGTGAGCGTCACGCGATCGAGTTGTGCGCGTGCCGCAGTTACCAGGCGCGGGTGTCGATGGCCGAAGTTGAGCGCGGAATAAGCACTGAGGAAATCCAGATAGCGACGGCCTTCGACATCCGTCACCCAGGCGCCCTCCGCCGAAGCCACGACCACCGGCAGCGGGTGGTAGTTGTGGGCACCGTGGAGGTCTTCGAGGTGGCGCAGATCAGCAGCTGTCATAGCCCACAGCCTAGGGCTAGGACACCCCTTTCGGCATGTCCACAACCTCCGGCCACGGTCGCGTCGAGGCTAGTACGGCAAGGTCCAGCTCGTTCGCAACTGTCGGGACAACACCTGGCTCGGCGTCAACCGCAGCGCAGTATTGCGCAGTGCCACAGCCACCGGCGCTTGCCATTGGGCGATCCGGCCGAATTGCGCCGCCCGCGCCACCACCGCATTCGCACGTGCTCGCCGCCGCAAACCAGTGCCAACGATCACCATCAATGCCGCAGCCGCCGAACCGCCGTCCCTCTCCCCAGAACTCTCCCGACCAGTCGGGCGTGAATTCTGCCTCCGCGCTGACCCCACGCCAGCAGGTGTACCCCGAGTAGCGCGGCGGATGCCTGCCCAGCACGCCCGTCCGAACCTGCGAATCCAGCCCGTCGGCACCAATCAAAATGTCCCCTGAGATGCGCTCGCCGTCGACCAAGGTCACCGTGGCATGAGCGGCATCTACCGCTCCCGCCTGCGCCGATGTGCGCACATGCACACCCCGGGACATGGCTGCCGCAAGTAAGTGATGCTGGAGGGTGGCGCGGTGCAATCCCCACGCTGGTGCGCCCACGGCAATGCGCAGGGCAGCGGCCTCGTTGGGCCCGAGCGCCGAGAGCACCCGGCCAGCCGCATCACAAATCGTGACCGAATCCAACACTCGCGCCACATCCGGAAGGTCGCCGACGAGCCCTAACCGCTGCAACGCCAGCACCGCATTCGGCTGTACCGTCAGCCCCGCCCCCACAGTCGTGAGCACATCGGCCTGCTCCAGCACCGCCACCTCGATGCCAGCCTCAGCAAGAGCTGCCGCCACGGTCAGCCCCCCGATCCCGGCCCCGACCACCACACACTTCAATCTCTCCTGCATGCCGCTACCTACAACCGCACTCTAAGCAAGGCCCGCGCCGCCGTGGGTACGTCGGAATTCCACGAACCAGTCCCACAGTTCGTCCGGCGGCATGGGCCGGGCGTACAGATACCCCTGAACTGACGTGCACCGCCGACGCTGGAGATAGTCAGACTGTTCCGACGTCTCCACCCCCTCTGCCACGCACCGCATGTTCAGCTCCTCGGCCAGTGCGATGATCGAACGCACCACCGCCTCCCCTGCCGGATCCACGCCAATCTGCCACACGAAGGAACAATCGATCTTGATGGTGTCAATCGGGAACAGCCGCAAGTTGGCAAGGGAGGAATAGCCGGTTCCGAAATCGTCCAAGGCGAACCGCACCCCGCGATCATGCAGAACCCGCATCACTTCAGCGCTCGCCTCCGGTCGCCGCATGGCCCAGTTCTCAGTGATCTCCAATTCGAGTCGATCACTGTTCCAGCCGTTTCGTTCGAGTTCCCGTACCACCACATCGGCGAATCCGGTCTGCCCGAAATGTCGGCCGCTGACATTAACGGCCAGGTCAATGTCACCCATGCCGCGGTGCCGCCACTCGGCCACCTGGTGCAGGGACTGCGCCAACACCCACTCGCCGATCGCCAAGATGCTGCCACCTGCTTCCGCGACTGGAATGAACTCGGCCGGGCTGGGATTACCCAGCTCCGAGTTTTGCCACCGCAACAGCACCTCCACCCCAGTCATGGTCATAGTCGCAATGTCTATTTGCGGTTGGTAGAACAACTGAAATTCGCCGCTGTCCAACGCTTGTCGAAGTCCCCGCACGATCGCCCCCCGACGCTCCTGCAGACTGAAGGTTTCCGAATCGAAAAAGCGCCACGAGTTGCGGCCCTCGTGCTTGACCTCGTACATGGCGGTGTCGCCGCTGCGCAGCAGTGCGTTCGGGCCGTTGCCATCACGCGGGTACAGCGCGATCCCGATGGAGACCGAAGTGTGAATGAGGTTGGACTCCACCACAAACGGCCGACGCATGGCCCCGGCCACTTGTTCGGCCACGCGCGCCGCCTTGGCTTCGTCCGCATTCGGGATCACCACCACAAATTCGTCCCCCGACAGTCGCGCTACCAGATCTTCGCTCGCCAATTGTTCCCGCAAACGCTCGATCGTGGCAATCATGAGCAGATCGCCGGCCTCATGCCCAAGCGAGTCATTGACCCCTTTGAAATCATCGATATCGAGATAGAGCAACGCAAACTCGTGACCGGTGAGTTCGGAATCTTCCACTAGTTCCGAAATTCGCTCCAGTAGCAACCGCCGGGTGGGGGCGCCGGTCAACGGGTCGTAGAACGCCAGCCGCTCGATCTCTTCCTGATTGCGCTTTCGCTCCGATATGTCCAGCGCGAGCGCAGCGTAGTTGCGGACGAAACCGTCTTCGTCGAGCATCCGGATAATCCGGGTTTCCTGCGGGTAGATCTCCCCGTTTTTGCGCCGGTTCCACATTTCGCCGGACCAGTAATTGTCGGCGTTCAGAGCGTGCCAAAGTTCCTTGTAGAACGACTTGGGGTGCCGGCCGGATTGTAATACGGAAGGCTGTACCCCGATCAGTTCAGCTTGGGTGTACCCGGTCATGCTTTCGTAGGCCTGGTTCACCGACACGATCCGGTTGTTGCCATCGGTGATGATCACCCCTTCGGCACTGCGGGCCAACACCTCCGCAGCCAGATGCAGATCCAATTGGGCTTGCCGGACATCGGTAAGGTCAGTCGCGATTCCCCCGACCGCGAAGATCCGACCACTGGTGTCGCGCAGCGGAAATCGGGTAGTGGCGATCACTTGGGTGTCGCCATCGTGCTCCCGCATTTCCTCCAGCACGATTTGGCGGCCTGTGCGAATCACCTCCGCCTCGAGGTTGTGGGCCTCGATCACTTCTGGCAACGGGAGCCAGTCGTGGCGGGTGTGTCCCAGCACCTCCTCCATCGGGCGAGCCAGCTCAGCCAACATGGCCGTGTTTGCCAGCAGGCACGTCCCTTGCGTGTCGAAGGCGTACATCGGCAGGGCGGAACTGTCGAGCATGGCTTGGAACAGCACTCGGATCCGATCGGACTCCAACTCGGCGGTGCGGTCCTCGAGCAGCACCAGCAGCCGATCTGCGTCAACCCGTTTGGAGTCCAGCACGGCGAAGAGCAACTCCACCGGGATTCGACGCGCCGACCGACGTGGCAATACATGCAGATCGGCTAGTCGGACCGCTTCCCCGATCGGAATGGTGCGAGTGGCCGCATAGAACACGGTGCGCGAATCTTCGTCGAGCATGGTGAGCAGGGATTTGGGCGCGAATCTGTTATTCGCCGGAAGTCCGAGCAACTCCACGGCCATGCGATTGGCTTCCAGAATCCGAAACCCGAGGTCAATCACGATCGCCGCGACCGGCATGTTTTCAAAGATGGTGGAAAATTCTGACAGTGCTCTTGCCGCCCGCGCCTGGGTCTCCAGTAGTTCCTGATTCTGGACCTCGAGTTCGCTCTGATACAGGCTGAGTTCCTGCACCAGCGTTTGCACGCGCGCGGCGGCGTCGGCGTCGTGGAGCAGTTCGGGACTGTCTTGCGTTAATTGTGTGACTGCCCGGGCCCGGTCCCGCAGGTAGGAGAGGCGCTCGTGACGTTCCTGTTCGGGCTCTCCGTGGTCATTCATGGTGTGTGGCCGCCTGTCGCCAGGGAGTGACGTTCACATGGCTGACGACCGCCCCGAAGCTGCCATCCATAATCCTCGAAACATTCATGACAAACCACCGCTGCTCGGTCGGTGAATGGCAGGGGTATTCCATCGAGAACGTCGCCTCGGTCCCCTCCAGCACATGCCGCAGGCCGACCACAGCTTCGTTTGCGGAATCCTCATCCGGCAGGCCGCCCATGCAGGCGTCGAAGTAGTTCGCCCCCGGGCCGGAGTGGATCATTGCCGGATCTCCGTTGGCGCGAGCAAACCGTACCCAGGCTGCGTTCACCATCCGAATGGTGCCGTCGACGTCAACCACTGCCACGTGTTCTGGCAGTGCATCGATGACGGCTTGCAGGCGGCGGAGGTCGTGGAAGGCCGTGAAGTCGACAAACGTCGCCACGGCGCCTCGCACCGTTGGCGAACCCACTTGGTACGGCAGGATTCGTACCAAATAGGTGTGCCGACCGTCGAGTGAGCGCACTTCGCGCTCGGTCATACGCTCCTGGGTCATAGTGCTTTCCATGTCCACGATCAAATCGGGGTAATCCATGGAGTGCGCAAAGTCATCGAGCCGACGACCGATATCGGAGTCCCGCAGCCGGAAAATCAAAGCTGCATCAGGGGAGAACCTCGTCAACACCAAGTTTTCGTCCACAAACACGGTGGCCACCCCCGCGGCTTTCGCCATGCTGTCGAGGTCGGCGTTCATGCGGTTGAGCACGAGTACCTTTTCCTGGTACTCCACATTGACCGTGTTGAGTTCTTCATTGAGGCTCTGCAGTTCTTCGTTGGAACTCTGCATCTCCTCGTTGGACGCCATCAGTTCCTCATTGGTGGCCTGCAGTTCCTCATTGGCCGTTTCCAACGCCTCGATGGTGGATTGCAGACTTTCCCGTGTGGCCATCAACTCACGTTCGAGGATGCTGATCCGCCGCACAGTCTCTTCATCGACATCAACCGAGCCGGCTTCCCCGTCGGTTGATACATCACCTGCGTTCTCGAAGCACAGCAGCGTGAACCGCTCCTCCTCGGGTTGCCGCAACGGATGCGCAGACAACCGCAGATGTTGCGTACTGCCGTCGAGAGCCGACACCTGCACATGGTCGGAGATGATCGCAACGTTGTCGCGATTCGATTTGTGCAGCAATGCTGAGGCGACCGGCACCAACGGCCCTGGCAACAACCGGTTGACCATCAGACTGGCCGACCCAGCACTCAAACGTACGAAGGGTGACACGTCGCCGAAGACATGCACCACCTCATGGTTGGCATTGACCAAAATCGCCGGGGGCGCGAACTCCCGCAACAGCGCCAAAGTCCCGGCCTCCAAGAGATCCGGATCGACGTGAGTCGGCGGCTGCGGGCGGGAGACTGAGCGCACCACCGAGGAACGACCCGCGGGCATGGGACCGGGCATCATCCGTTCCACAGAAAGCGGACGGGTTTTGCCCACCTTTTGAAAAATCTTGTGCCGAGAACTCACCACCCGCAAACCTTCGGTGCCTGAGGACAGTGATTCGCTGGATCCCAAGAAGAGGTAGCCACCGGGCCGGATGGCATATTCCAGTGACCGCAGCGCGCGTTCCTGGGCTGACAATTTGAAGTAGATCAGGGTATTGCGGCACAGCACCAGATCCATGTTGGTGAAGGGTGGATCGGACAGCAGGTTGTGCCGTGCCACCACCACGGACTGCCGCAGTTCGTTGGTCACCACAAATGAGTTGCCCTGTTTGATGAAGAAGTGCTCCAAGCGGTCGCGGTTGATCTCCACACTGGTGGATTCGGGGTACTGGCCGGCTCCGGCGCTTTCCACGCACCGCTGATCGACATCGGTAGCAAAAATTTTCAACGGCGGCCAGGTGCCGGCGCGCTGAAACGCTTCCATGAAAAGGATCCCCAGGGAATAGGCTTCCTCCCCAGTGGCGGTGCCGGCCACCCACGCCCGAATCACTTCCCCACCTTTTTTGTTCGCCATGATGTCGGGGATGACGACTTCGGCCAACAGGTCAAAAGCCTCGGCATCTCGGAAGAAACTCGTAACTGCGATCAACATCTCTTGCCGCAGTGTCAAAGCTTCGGAACGGTCGTTGAGCAGCAGTCGGTAGTAAGCGTCGAGGTCAGGGACGTGCCGCACCTGCATCCGTCGATCGATCCGGCGCAGAATGGTCGCCGGCTTGTAGTCCCGGAAGTCGATCCCACCCACTTCGAACAGCAGGGCCAGGATCGCTTCGAGCGCCTCATCCGCCGACAGGTGCGCCATGGACACCGGCACATTGCTGATCTCGGAGGGCGCAGTAAACGGCTCGTGGCGCATGTGCGCCATGATGCGGCCGGGCAGATCCTCCGCCGGCAGCACAGCATCCACCACACCGGTGCTGATCGCGCTTCTGGGCATGCCGTCGAACTTCGCCGATTCCGGCTCCTGCACACACACAAAGCCATCGGCGGCATTGATCGTCACCGTGCCCCGTGTGCCATCGGTGCCGGTGCCCGAGAGCACCACGCCAATCGCCTTCGATCGATACGTCTCAGCCAAGGACGCGAAAAAGATGTCGATCGGCAAGGTGAGTCCGTGCGGGCTCTTTGGGGTCAGGTGCAGATGCCCCTGACTGGCGTGCATGACCGCACCAGGAGGTATCAAATAGACGTGGCCAGGTTCGATGCGCATGTCATCCTCAACCACCACCACAGGCATGCTGGTGTGGCGGGACAAAAGGTTGTTCATGATCGATTTGTGGTCTGGCGACAGGTGCTGGATCACCACGAAAGCCGCACCGCTATCAGATGGACACGAGTCGAAGAAACGCTCCAGAGCGTCCAGCCCGCCCGCTGAGGCGCCGATGGCAACCACATAGCCATCACCGATTGCGGTTGGGGGGTGCCCGACGACAGCCGATGGCTGCCCAGCCCCGACCAGGGGCGCCACCTCGGCCATGTTGCTGCCACCTTTCGGTCAGTTCCCCAATCGCGCCCATGGGCAGCATGCGACTCTCCGCATCGCCCTGCTCTGAAGGGGATCTCCACCCCCACCCTACGCCCATCCGGGCTAGTGGTTTCAACACATCGTCGGCTTCGGCAGCGAAACTATTTAGAATCCGCCACATCGTTGTCCCACACCGGATGCGGCGAGTCACCCACCGGCAATAGCAACGTCAATACGATGGCGATCGCCGCCCCAATGAGCGTGTCGATGCCGCGCCACACCAACGCCTCCGACAACGGCGCGCTCACCTGCGCATAGCCGAGCACGGCCACCACCGAAACTCCCAGCACCGAGATTGCATAACTGCGCTTGATGAACGCAAGCATCACCACCAGTCCCGCTGCCAGCACCAGCAAGCGCAACGACCCCGGCGGCACCACTACATCCACCACAGTGAGCACCACCATGGCGGCCATGGTCCCCACGAGGCGTTGCAGAACACGGTCGATAGTCAGTGGCAGCGCTGGCGGAATGAGTGCGATCAAGGTCATCAACACCCAGACCGTGTTGTGGTCACCGGTGGCCGTCACCACGACTGCGCCGATACCCAAGCCGATGGCAGAGCGAATCGTCGTGCGCCGCAGCCGCCGCAACTGCGGCTGCTTCACGAGTGTGAACGAGTACTTATGATGCGTGCGAGTGGCTGCAGTCTCGTCGGTTGACCGCACCCGCGTGGGAGCCTTGCGATGAGGCACCACAGCAACGAGGGCGCGCAGCACTACCGTGAGCACTGTCATCGTGCCAAAACTGAGCAACAGGTATTCAAAACCCACCCCAGTACCCGCGCCGAACGCCAATGGCACGAAGAACTGATACATCCCAAGATTGCCCAGCGTCGCCCACGGTTCTCCGTGCCACGCCATGAACCCGGCGATCAACGCCGCGCCCGCCAAGGCCACGCCTGCTGCGATCGGAATGCTGTGCACCCCGATCGCGAGCAAAGTCACCGGGAAGGCGAGCACCGACATCACAATGGCGCGGGTCAGTCCGGACTTCGTGCTCCCGCCGAGGGAGCCGAGGAAGGCGAACATGCCGGCAAAGACAGCTGGAAGCACAGCGTGGGTGAGTCCTTGGGTGGGGTGCCCTGCTGCCACCAGAACTGCGCGGACCACAAAAAACACCACCGCGATGTCGATCACCACGGCAATCCCCACGCGGATCAACACTGGTGTTGGCTCTGGCGCCAAGGCCCTACTGACGTGCCATCGCCATGGTCGAGCCGCGGCAGCAGGTGTGATGTCGGTGGACATATCACCAGCATTCCGCCGGTAACCAGTGGGTGTCACAGCGGGGCGGGAAGAAGCCTGGATCGGCCTCCGATCAGGCCAGCTTGTCATTCATTCATGCAGTGTTTACCTATTAGCTAACTAATGAGTATCAAATCTTCACCAAGTTGAACAAGTACTTTCCATTACGTCAACACTTGGTGCGTGCCATGCTGAACGCCGTCTGTCATCTGCGCGTCACGACTAGGAAGAACTACGCCCGTGGACTGGTTGTTGATTTCTGTTATTGCCATCGTTGCCCTCGCGTTACTTTTTGACTTCACAAACGGGTTTCACGACGCCGCCAACTCGGTCGGCACAGTTGTTGCCACGCGTGCCTTGCCGGCTCGGTATGCGCCGGCTTTCTCGGCGTTTTTCAACTTCGCGGCGTTGTTCATCGTTGGGACGGCAGTGGCCAACACCGTGGCGAAAACCGTGGACAAGGACGTGTCCAGCGTCGCGGTAATATTCGCGGCCCTCTTTGCCGCTGTGGTGTGGAACTACCTCACGTGGTGGGTGGGGATGCCGTCCTCGTCCAGTCACGCCATCCTTGGCGGCTTGGTGGGGGCAGGCGTGGCGGCTGGCTTTCACAAAGGCATCGGTTTCGATGCCATCAATCTGGAGAGCGTGGAGAAAGCCCTGGTGGGGCTCATCGCCTCCCCCGCAGTGGCAATCGCGATCGCATTTATCGCGATGTACGTCATTTTCCTGATCCAGAAAATCTTCAAGTGGCACGACAACCACACCGTCTTCAAGGGCCTACAACTCGTGGCGGCCGCGGGCTTGTCCTTTGGACACGGGGCCAACGATGCCCAGAAGACCATGGGCGTGATCGCCGCGTTGCTGCTGACCACCGGCTACATCGAAGCGGAAGGAAAGACCGTCGGCGTGCCCATGTGGGTGAAGATCGCCGCGTATTCCGCCATTGCACTTGGCACGCTCTGGGGCGGCTGGAAGATCATCGAAACGATGGGCTTGAAGCTGACCACCTTGCACGCCAACTCCGGCGCTGCCGCCAACATCGGATCCACCGTCGCCATCTTCGGCGCCACAAGTTTCGGCGCTCCGATTTCGACGACGCAAGCGGCTGCCAGTTCAGTCGTCGGCGCCGGCGTGGCCTCCGGAAAAGGTGCCAACTGGAAGGTTGTGGGGGAAATGGTGATCGCGTGGATCTTGACGATTCCCGCCGCTGGCCTGGTGGGATTCATCCTCTATTGGCTCACCCAACTACCCACAGTACTGGCATGGATTGTGGTGGGTGCAATCGTGGTGGTGACAGGTGGGGCGATCATCTGGGCGATGCGCCACTCCATCCACGCCGATGATGTGGAAGCCGAAATTCCCTCCGAGGAAGAACTCGACGTGACCGAAGTCGAGCTGCACCCGCACCTCAAAGGCAGCGGACCAGTGCATTGATCTGAACCCAGTTGACACTGCCGCACAGTGACCAACCATTCGCGGTGCCCGATCGCCAAATGTGGGTGAGGTACCAGCGGTGCGCTTGTCTTCTGCCCATAATGATCCCGTGGACCCTGACCCGCCTGCCGCCGACGATGCGCAGCATCGCGCCGAGTCGACGGCCGAGTCTGCTGCATCAGAAGCGTCCGCTGGCGATCGGGAGAACCCCACCACCGAGACCGACGACCCGTTTGCTTCACCTCACACACTTCGCCAATGGTCGTTTCTACGCCGGATTCCCCCGCCGGTCCGCAAACCACTGGTCGTCGTCATGGGGGCGACGCTGATCGTCACCGGCATGTTGCTGGTGGTGTTGCCAGGACCCTTCACCTTGCCGCTGGTGATCGCCGGCGTTGCGATCCTCTCCACTGAGTTTGTCTGGGCGTCGCGGGTGTTTGCCGTTGGCCATCATCACACCCGCCGATTGCTCGCCAAAACCCGCAACCCGTGGGTGATGGCCGGCCTGATTGTGCTCGGCTTGGCGCTCGCCGCCACTGGCTATTCGGTGTTCGTCGCGCCACGCCTGAGCTAGTTCTCCAGGACGTGCCGTTACCGACTGCGCTCCCCCGGCAACTCACCGATCCGGTGTGCGTCGGTCGTCTTCTCGTCAGCCGCATGTGCATCCGCCGCGCGGTCGTCCGTTGCGTGGTCGTGCGAACCGATAGCCGCCGGGTTTGGCTCTGTCTGACCTTCCGGTCCCGGCGCCGGGTCAGCGCCAGCGCTTGCAGTCGGGGCCAGGCCGGCCGTCGCACGCAGGCTCATCACCACACTGATGGCGATCACCACCACGACCACAGCCAAACTCAGCAAGGTCGGGATCTTGATGTCGAAGCCCAGCAGCACCATCTTCACACCAACCCAGACCAGCACAATCGACAATCCGGTGGTGAGGTAGATGAAGCGATGCATCAGGTCAGCAAGCAGGAAGTACATGGCCCGCAAACCCAAGATGGCGAAGGCATTGGCCGTGAACACCAAGAAGGGCTCCTGGGTCACCGCGAAGATCGCCGGGATCGAATCCACCGCAAAAATCAGATCGGTGAATTCCACGAGCAGCAACACCAACAGCAGCGGCGTTGCCAGCCAGACCCCGTTGCGCCGCACCCACATCTTGCCGCCGGCGTAGTCGTCGGTGTGCGGCACTTTGCGTCGGAACCATGTCACCAGCCGCGATTTCCCGACGTCGTAATGCTCGTTGCGGGATCGGAACATCTTGTACCCGGTGAAGATCAGGAACGCACCGAAGACGTACACGATGAACGACAGATTCGCGATCAGCACGGCACCGAGCGCGATGAAGGCCCCGCGCATCACCAGCGCACCGATCACCCCCAGGAACAGCACGCGGTGCTGATATTCGCGCGGCACTGCGAAGTAACTGAAGATCAATGCCCACACAAAGACGTTGTCCACAGCCAGCGACTTCTCGATGACATATCCGGAGAAGTATTGGCCGGCAATCTCACCGCCGTACAAGTACCACAGAATAGCCCCGAAGGCGACGCCCAGCGCCACCCAGACCGAAGACCACACTGCGGCCTCACGCACCGAAATCACATGCGCCTTCCGGTGGGCGAACAGGTCGATGGCAAGCATCAACAGGATGATTCCCAGGACTGCAAACCAGGCCCAAAGCGGCACGTTCACGTAAACTCCTCAATCATGCGGAAGCCGCAAGTGGCCCGCGCAATACCGACATTGAATGGGTGAACTGGGAATCATGTGTATTTATTCCGCTGTTATGGAACTATGACAACCCGCCCCGCCCGCACCTGGACTTTCTTCAGTAACCACGGTCACGTCATGATCTTCCTGTCCGGACATCCCGATGCTCGCGTCCGCGACATTGCCCACGCTGTGGGCATCACTGAGCGCGCAACCTCCGCGATCCTGCGCGATCTGGAAAACGCCGACTTCGTCACGGTCACGCGCGAAGGCCGACGCAATCACTATCGGATTCACCCTGAACGCACCATGCGCCACCCGATGGAATCACACCGTGCCATCGGCGAGGTGTTGAACGTGTTCGGATAGGACTGGCGGCACCAACAGCAATACCCTTGGCGCCATGGCGACCTACCCCCAGCCCGCACCTCCGATCCCGCCGCTGGACGACCCGGCCACGTCGATTTCGGCGGTGTGGGACAACGTCTCGGTCTCAATCCGCGGTCGACGGCTATTGCGCGGGTTCAGTCACACGGCTCGTGCTGGCGGCATTCTCGGGGTGATCGGTCCAAGCGGCTCCGACTCCGACATCGTGTTGTCGACACTGGCGGCGCGTCGCCCGGCCACAGCGGGAAGCGTCACAATCGTCGGCGCCCCGCACAACGTCGCCATCGCTCGGCTGGTTAGTGCGCAGATTGACGATCCCCTCACAACTGTTGGGGAATCTCTGCGAGCTGTGACCCCGCGGACCCCGACAGCGAGCCCAACTGAGATTCAGGGTTGGGCCACCTTCACCTCCGGCAGCGTGGACCTCACCACTCGGCTCTGGGGCGAACTTGCGCCCGGTCAGCGCGTGCGCGCCGGCTTGGCCTGTGCCTTAGCCAGTGGCGCGACCGTGATTGCGGCCAATGCTGCCGACGTGAGTGTGCCAGCCGATATCGCCCGCACCTGGCAGGCCATCACCCAAGTCGCAGGTACCGGCAGGCTGGTGTTGGTCGGCTGGCCTACACCAATGGCCAACATGTCAGCCACAGCCACCATGTTGGCAGCCACAGTGGAGGTACCTCGATGACCGCATCCGCCTATTTCGCCAGCATCCGCAGATGGTGGCGCTCCCCAATCGCCCGCCTCACCATCGTGGGTGCCGTGCTTGCGTCCGGGATCCTCGCTGGGATCATTTCGGCCGCCTTTGCCGACCCGCCAGCCCGCAGCGACCGCATTCCCGCCGCTCTGGTCAACGATGACCAACCTGTCAACGTGGAAGGTTTACAGGTACACGCCGGACCCGATCTAGTGCAGGCGGTCCTGGCCGCCGACGCCCTGGATTGGCGGGAAATGTCGTTGGCAGAGGCAGAATCTGCCCTCAACTCAGGCGCAGTTCTGGCGTTGCTGCACATTCCGACGGGGTACAGCGCCGCGATCGCGTCCATGGACAGCAGTGCACCGATTCAGGCAACTGCGGAGTTTCGCACCAACGATGCTACGAACTATTTCATGGGGCCCGCCACCGCGGCGGCTGTAATGTCAGTGGAAGAGACAATCAGCAATTCCGTAACGTTGAACTTCCTCGACGAGGTGTATGCGGCCCTGCCCGAAGCCCGAGAGCAAGGCCAAGCCGCAGCGGTGGTGGTCGGCCAACTGGTCACTGACATCAACAACACCGCGACAGTGGCCCAGTCTGCGGCAACCGCTGCAACCGAAGCCGCCACCGCCAGCCAACAGGCGGCAACGAGCATCACAGAAGCCACTGGGGTGGCTGATCAGTCGGCCACCCAAGCTGCCGACTTAGCCGCGAGCACAACTGCGGCTGCTGGCAGCGCCACCGCGGTTCTGGCTGGCGCAAAATCTGTGGATGCCAGCCTGCAAACATTGCAGAACGATCTCACCAGCAAGGGGCTCACCGATGCTGCTGCCGCAGTCGGGGCTACCCGGACCAACCTGACGACTTCCGTCACCACTCCCGCCGAAACATTGACTGCCCAAACCGCCGCAGATGCCACCAAAGCCGGGCAACTCAATGCCCAGACCGCCGCGGTGCCCCCACTGTTGGCACAAGCGGCGACGCAAACCGCGCAAGCCGTGGGTCAAGGTCAGTCTGCAGCCGCTGCTGCACAAACGATCAGCACCACTTTGAGCACACAAGTCGCGCCAGCGGCGGCCGGCCTCCAGAACTCGCTCAACGCTGCCGCTGCCAAGGTTCCACCTGTGTCCGCCGAACAACGCGCGGCGTTTGCGCAAGTACTCGCTGCACCGGTCGCCATCACCACCACCGTGGCCAATGACGTGGCTACTTTCGGCACCGGGATCGCCACCATGGTGCTGCCAGTGGCATTGGGCGTCGGGGCGCTGCTGCTGGTCTGGCTGCACCCTGGCCTGCATCGACGGTTGCTCGCTGTCAGCGCCAGCAGTTGGCGGGTCGGTCTCACCACCTGGTTGCCGACACTCACCTGGAGTGCCGCGCAATCGGTGACAGCTGTGCTGCTTGTGGCGCTGTTCGGCGTCGCGGCCACCGCGTGGATCCCGCTGCTAGGCGTGCTCATCCTCACTGCTGCCGCGCTCGTGACTCTCACCGCATGGCTTCGGGCAGCATTCGGCGGCATCGGCTTGTACACCGCTGCTGTGTTGCTTGCGGTGCAGGCAGCGGCCAGTGGTGGGCTGTTCCCGAACCAAACGCTCGGACCAGTGTTCAATTGGCTGCACCCATTCCTACCGATGAGTTATGCCGCTGATGCCATTCGTCGCACCATCGCCGGCGGACCGCTGACGCCGTTCGTGTGGGTCGACGTCCTGGTATTAGCCGGATTCACTGCGATCGGTGTCGGGTTGTTGATCGCCACTGCACACTGGCGTACCAGCGGGCGCACCAGAGACCTGGAACCGCTACCGATGGGTTAACTGCGGTCACGGTAGCCACGGGTGCGGACCTGGGTCAGAGGCTGCTCAACGCCGGCAGTTCCGCCCCCGGGATCGGGTCGAGCCCCACCGCCAACAAGTGCGTGACGTCGCCCTCAGTTGCCGGGCTGCCCTGCCAGGTGGTGAGGTCGGCCAAAACCTTTCGTCGAGCTTCTTCGGGATCGGGTGCCTGGGCTGCTGCTGTCCAACGGCGGCGCAGTTCCCATGCGCGCTCTCGGGTCTGCAACGTCCATTTCAGGCGATTCATCTGCGTGGCGGTGGCTGGCAAACGCCACACCTGGGAGATCGCGTCCGGCAGTACGATCCGGTAGTCGTGTCCCCCGCCCGCAAACACCCCGGGGGTCGGGGTGAGTGCGTTACCCATGTCGAAGAACGTGGCGAAAAACGTGGTCACCGGCGTCCACGACGTGCCTTTGGGCGCCCCGACCGGGCGTCGATCCGCCGGTCCGAGCCAGGCGGGACGCCGCCACAGCACGTCGGCATCGAACTTGGGAATGGGATCGTCGCCGTTTTGCAGCAGCAGATAACGCACCTGGTCCCGTTCGTCCTCAGACAAGTTGACCCAGTCCATGATGGCGCGCGTGATGAAGACTGGGCCGGGACCCACCGGCGGTGGCGTCGCGATGCTGCGGTCACCCTCCAGTTGTTTCTTCCAGACCGTCGCGGCAGGCGTTCCGATCCAGAGTGCAGCTTCGATCCCCACACCTTCCAGCCCGAACAGCCCGGTGTCGCGGAACACCTCTTGGGACACCTGGGAGCCCAACGATTCGCCGAAAAGTAGGAACCTGGGACGATCCGCTGGCGCCATGTCGCGAATGCGGGCCATGATCCCGTCGAGCACCATGCGCGTCTGGTGCACACCTGCGGACACTTTGCCCAACGAGAGCGCCGAGGGCAGCACGGAATACTGAATCGCCGCGCTGGCGCAGTCACCACCTGTGAGGTATTCGAGTGCCTCGCACGCCACGTAGTTGACGTATCCCGAACCCGTGGGCGAAAAGAGGGCGAAGACCTTGCGTTGCAGTGCACCAGTGCGATCGATTTCGGCCAGTAGTTGCGCCGCCCGGGATTCTTCATCAGTCGCTGAGGCCAGTGCCGCGTACACCCTAATCGGCTGCTTCGCCCCAGAAATGCCCATGACGGCATCGATGCTCTCCGGACTGGGTGCCATGCTGAGCCAGCGGCGACCTTCCCGGCTCAACTGCGCCCACGGTATGCCGGATTCCGGGCACCCAGTCACGGTCGGCGAGGTCGGCGGCTGGGCGTGACCGGGTTCGATCCCCTCGCCGCCCTTCTCCAACTTCGCTGACACCAGCGACACTCCCAACCAGCCCAATCCGTAGGTAGTGGCCAGCGCCCCAACCCGTCCGAAAGTGCGATGTTCCTCCGGGTTGCCTCCCAGCACCACCGCGGCCGCATGCGCGAAAGTCCTCGACAGTGCCACCTCGCCGTGGGCCAGAGCGTACGTCAAACCCGTCACGACGACACCGATCGTGGTTGCCTGGAGCGGGGCCACCGAACGCGTGGTGTCTTCGAAGTTCTTTCCGTCTTTGCCCTTGGCACCTACTTGAGCCTGCCAGGGCCGGGTGGCCAAGTAGGACCCCACGCCGGTGGTGGCAGCCGCAACCAACGTTTCCCACGGTCGATATCTGCTACCGAGCGACTTCTCCAAGCCGAGTGAGGCGACCCCTGCGGTTCCGGCTGCTGCCAAACTGCCTGCCGCCAGACGGGCGATGGAGCGCCGCGGTGGTTCGTGTTCCCGCCAACGCAGCGCTGTCGCTGCCCCAATTCCCAAGACCGCCGATGTGACATCAACCGCCAACAGGGCGCGACGGGACGCCGGCGTGCCCGAGAAGCGTCTGGCGATGGATCCCAGCAGTGAATGTCCGGCCGCCCCCCAGGCATAACCGGCGGCCGCCCCGACGCCGGTTATGACCGCTTGGTTGGTGGTATCGCGGGACAGCAGGCCCGGCTGATACGACCGGCCAGCGAGCACAGCGGCCACCAGCACGCCCGCTCGGGCGGAGTGGTCGAGGGTATCGGCAGCGATGACAACAGCATCTTCCATAGGCAGATCCTGCCATGACCACCTGATTCGTGGCTGTGCCCGCGCCAAACGGCGGGCGTCGAACTAGAAGTTATTCGTGTAGTACCAGCCGTAGCCGAACGTGTTGACGATCAATCCGATGATGCCCAGCACCATGCCCGCAGTGGCCATACCGCCATTGGTCGCCGTACCCATCTGGGCGGCTTTGCGACCTTGCACCCCCAGAATGATCGCCACGATACCCAAAATCAGGCCGCAGCAGAAGAAACTCAAGATGCCCGTGATCAGCGACCACAGACCCTTCTTGTTGTCAGCGTCTGAGGCGCCGAGCGCCGCGGCACCGTAGATCGGTGGGGGTGGCGGAGTAGACATGGCACCATCCTTGTCTCAATCGGCAGTCGGCCCTGTGCGCGACTTGTTGGTGTGGGCAACCTAGCGCAGCGCGCGCAGGATTTCCGGGCCACACGCGTTTCTCGGGCAAGTGACCTTGCACGCACCGGCTACCGTGCACAGATGGCTGGTCCCGGTGCTCTGCTTGTTCTGACGGCCTACCTCGCCTGGGGCATCGCCACCAGCCCGCTGCCGATCGCCGGGGTGGCAGTGATGCTGCTCTCCGATCGCGCCAAACGCACGGCAACTGCGTTCACCGCCGCCTGGTGGATGTGTCAACTCGTGGCTATCTCGGTCTTCGCGGTTGTCGCCCACTACTTGCTGGCGATGCACGTCACAACCGATGAGCGCCGCGCCTTGGCCACCGCACTGGCGGTGCTCGGCGTCGCCATGGCCTTCGCAGGTGTCGTCGCAGTTTTGTGGGAACGTTGGCGACCCAACCCGAATTCCGGCGCCCATACCCGCGCCTTCTTGGCTCGCGCCCAAGTCGCCGGCCCGAGAGATGCAGTGGGGATGGCCTTAGCTACCAGCCTGTTCAACATCACCAATCTGCCGTACTGGGTGAGCATCGGGCTGTTGATCGAACGCAGTCATGCGGAACTCGCAACTAAGGTGGCGGTTGTCCTCATCACCTCGCTGGTGGCGAGCTCAACATTCTTGGTCATCACTGCGGCCGTACTGCTCACCGGAAACCGTCTGCAGCATCGCCTGGAATCGGGAAGGGACTTTCTGGTCCGGCACTCCGGTGGGGTGGTGCCAAGTTTCTTGATCATCAGCGGACTCGTCCTCATCGTGCTCGCTGGGATGGACCTCGGCTGGTGGCATCTGTGATCCGTCCCCCTTGGTATGAACTCAGCGGCCATGGGGAACAATAGCCAACATGCCGCTTGTCACCATCGAACAGCTCAAAGACGTTTTCGGCCGACTCGCCCCTGGGGCCCGGGCAGTCGCATCAGGTAACTTCGCCACCCCGATGCCCTTGATCTCAGCCCTCGATGAGTCGCTTGAGACCTACACCCTGCACATGCTCAACGCCCATGGCGATTTGCCAGACCGTCCCGGCGTCACCTTGGAGACTGCGTTTGTGGGCCCTGCCATGCGCAACAAGGCCGGTCTGAGTTATGTCCCCAGCCGACTGTCGATGGTGCCGCTGCTGTATTTCGGTCCACTGCAACCAGACGTGGTCCTGCTGCACACAACTGTGCCGCGCGATGGCCGCGTGAGTTTGGGGATTGAAGTCAACGTCCTGCCGGCGGCTGTGGAAGCGGTACGGGCCCGCGGCGGAATCGTCGTCGGCATGATGAACCCTCAGATGCCCTACCTATACGGCGATGCCGAAATGCTCACCGGCCACTTTGACTACCTGGTTGAAGTTGACACTCCGCTGCCCGCGATCCGTGCCACCGCGCCGGACGAGCGCAGCCGCGCCATCGGGGGCAACGTCGCGGACATGATCGACGACGGTGCCTGCATGCAGTTGGGTATCGGCGCAGTCCCGGATGCCGTACTGGAGTCCCTGAAGGGGCACCGAGAACTCACCGTGTGGTCGGAAATGATCAGCGACGGGGTGCACAGCCTGGAACGCGCTGGCGCATTGAGCAAGAAGCGTCCGATCGTCTCCAGTTTCATCTTTGGTTCCAACGAACTGTACGAGTGGATCGACGACAACCACCGGATTCGCATGCTGCGCACCGAGAAGACCAACGATCCGGCGCTGATCGCACGCCATCCTCGGATGACCTCGGTGAACGCCGCCCTGCAAGTGGACCTGTTCGGTCAAGCCAACGCCAGCTCCATCAAAAACCGCATCTACTCCGGTTTCGGCGGGCAGACCGACTTCATCGTGGGGGCCATGCACGCCCCCCAAGGGCAGGCCTTCATCGCGCTGTCGTCGATTCATGACAAGTCCGGTTCGTCCAACATCGTGGATGCACTGTCCACCCGCGTCACGAGTTTCCAGCAGACCGCGGTGGTCACTGAGCAGGGTGTCGCGCGGTTGTGGGGCTTGAGTCAAGCCGGCCAGGCGCGCGCAATCATCACCCACGCCGCGCATCCCAGCGCCCGCGACTTTTTGACCCAGCGGGCCGGGGAACTCGGTCTCGGTTAGGCGATCGTTGCCGCATCACGGCGTGGGAGTGGTTATGGTTACGCCACCGCCATCCGTGATGTGCAAGGAGTCGCCGTGCCACACCGCACCATCAGTCCCCGAGACGTCCCGCATGGGCCGTCCGATGTGCTCGCATCGCCGAGTTTCCAGACTCTGATCGACTCCATCGTCGCCGATACCGGTCGGCCTCGGGATTCGGTCAGTGAAGAAGTTCTCGACTGCTTGCAGGAAATGTGTGTGCTGCCCAGCGCGACCAACACCTCGCAAGTGGTGTGGAAGCGTCTGAGCCGCTGGATGTCTCGGGCCTACCGGGTGGACGTGGATGATGCCGGTCTGCGCGACTTGCGGGAGCTCGGCAAAGACGCATCGTTAATCTTTCTGCCCAATCACAAGTCCTATCTGGACCCGATCATTCTGCGTTCGACGCTGGCGAAGCACGGCTTCCCCGGCAACTACGTGCTCGGCGGTGACAACCTCGCGTTCTGGCCGATGGCGCCGCTGGCCCGGCGCAACGGGATCGTGTTCATCCGACGCGAGTTCAAAGAAGCCGCCATCTACAAAGCCACGTTGCGGACGTATCTGGCCTTTCTCTTGGCCAACCAGGCCAACCTTGAGTGGTACATCGAAGGCGGCCGCTCACGCACCGGAAAGCTGCGTCCCCCGCGCTACGGCATCCTGAGTTATGTGGTGGACGCTTTCCAGGCTGCTGGCGACGAGCGGGCTTACTGCGTACCCGTGTCGATCACTTACGACCAGCAGCACGAGATCGGCGCCATCTCTGCGGAAGAGCTCGGGGCGTCCAAGTCTCCCGAGAGCGTGAAGTGGCTGGTGCAATACGCCCGCGATCAATCGCGCACCCTGGGCCGCGTACACCTGCGCTTCGGCGAGCCACTGTCGATCGGTGCGGCGATGGAGCAGGCGCGAGCCGTCGAGCAGGAAAAAGCGGCCGATCGTGGTGACGTCGAGGTAGTGGACCTCGACCGCTACGCCGTACCGAAGATCGCCTTCGAGGTGTGCTATCGGATCAATCAGGTGACGCCGATTACCCCGACCTCGCTGGTGACGTTCGCGTTGCTCGACAACGACGACCGGGCGCTCACCCAAGCCGAGGGCCGCGCCGTTGCCGATCCACTGTTGGAGTACATCAACAAGCGTGGCCTACCGCTGACGTCCGACGTGGACTTGTCGGAAAGCGGTGGTATTCGACGGGCCAGTACGCGGCTGATCCGCGAGGGGGTGATCGAAAAGTACACCGGCGGTACCGAACCGGTGTACTCGATCAACCCGGACCGGATGCACGAGGCTGGCTTCTACCGCAATTCCATCGCGCATCACTTCATCACACGTGCGATGGTCGAAGTGGCCATCGTCGCAGTGGCCACCCACGGTGCTGACGACGTGGCCAACGCGGTATGGCAGCAGGTCAAGCGACTCGAGGATTTGCTCAAGTACGAGTTCTTTTTCCCGGCCCGGGCCGAGTTGGCCGCTGACGTGGCCGCCGATGTGGCGCTCGTCGCCCCGGAATGGGAACAGGAGAACTTGCAGTCGGACACCCTGTTGGACCGTCTGCGTGAGACTCCATTGCATGTGGCCCACCGCACGATTGGCCCCTTCTTGGAGGCATACAAGGTAGTAGCGGTGCTCCTGGCAGAGCGCGCACCGAGCCGCCCGTTGGACCGCAATGAGTTCCTCAACGAGTGCATCGGCGTGGCCCGGCAGTGGTGGCTACAACGCAATCTGCACTCCCCGGAGTCAATCTCCAAGAACCTGTTCTCCGGTGCCTACCAGTTGGCGGAGAACCGGGGCCTCACCGGCACCGGGGACGAAGAACTCACCGGCCGCCGGAAAGCCTTCGCCGACGAACTCAGCGAAGTTGTGCACTATGTGCAGTTGGTCCGGGAGATGGCCAACGATCAAGAAGGTCTTTCGAGAGGAGTTCGCGCATGAGCGATCTGGGATGGTTGCTCGAAGACGTTGCCCGCAGTCCGGACGGTCCGCAGGTGGCGGCATTCTTCGACTTCGACGGCACGCTGATCGATGGCTACTCCGCGCGCGCTTTCTTCTCGGAGCGGTTGAAGAATCGCGATATCGGTTTCCGCGAGTTGCTGCGTACCGTGGTGGAAAGCGCCAACGTGGAGCGCCGCGGTGCGGATATCACGCGGTTGATGAACACCGCGGTCAAGGCGCTCGCCGGCCGGACCCAGGCGGACATCGACGCCGCGGGCGATGACCTGTACACCAAAAAGATTGCCGACATGGTCTTCCCGGGTGCCCGCGCACTGGTGAGTGCGCATGTGGATAAGGGCCACACGATTGTGATCGCCTCGTCGGCCACGCCCCCGCAGATCGTGCCGGCAGCCCGGGCCTTGGGAATCACCCATGTCTTGGCCACTGAGTTCGAAGTCGATGACGACGGTGTGCTCACCGGCCGCGTCGCCGGCGATATTCGCTGGGGTACCGGTAAAGCCGCTGCGGTGGCGGAATTCGCTGAGGACCATGGGGTTGACCTCACTGAGTCGTTCGCCTACAGCAACGGCGCCGAAGATGTGCCCATGTTGAAGGTGGTGGGCCGACCCCGTCCGCTGAACCCGGACGAGAAACTCCAGGACATCGCGAATGAACGCGGGTGGCCGACGTCGCGGCTGTTCCGACCGAAATCCATCGGCCCGCTCGATATCGCCCGGACCATGCTCTCCTACAGCGCACTCGGCGTGGGCGTGGCGCTGGGTTCCACGACCGCGTTGGCCAACGGGAGTCGGCGCGCTGGGGCAAACCTGGCTGCTGGTGTGGGTTCCGACTTGGCACTGGCTGCCGGGGGCGTGAATCTCAACGTGCTGGGGCGCGAACACCTGTGGTCGGCCCGGCCCGCGGTTTTCATCTTCAACCATCAGAGCCAACTCGATGTGCTGATCTTGGGCGCGCTCTTGCGGCAGGACTTCACCGGGGTCGCCAAGATCGACCTGTCCCATGATCCGCTGTTCGCCCCGGTCGGGTACCTCATGGACATCGCCTACATCGACCGCGGCAACACCGAGCAAGCCAAACAGGCCCTCGCGCCGGTGGTGGCGGCCCTGCACGGCGGGCGCTCGATTGCCATCGCGCCAGAAGGCACTCGTTCGAGTTCGGACCGGATCCTGCCGTTCAAAAAGGGCGCGTTCCATATCGCTATCCAGGCCGGTGTGCCGATCGTGCCGATCGTGATCCGCAACGCCGGTGAGCTGATGCGCCCGCACGCGATCTTCATGGCTCCTGGCCGTTTGGATGTGCGGGTGCTCCCACCCATCGACCCCTCCGGCTGGACACCCGACATGCTCGACGACAAAGTGTCCGAAGTGCGCCAGCTCTACATCGATGCCATGGCCAGTTGGCCGCGCTACATCGAACCTGTTGATGAGTGAGAATGACCACCCGCTGACTGCGGCAGTTGCTTCCGATCGACTCAACTCGCCAATCGTGGTGGTGCCACTGACGCCTGACTGGTTCCCAGCCCTGCGCGCGTGCGCAACCGCGGTCTGGCACGCCGCCTACGATGACCTGCTGCCGCCCGGTCAGGTGGACCACATGCTGGCCAACCGGTTACGGGCCGAGGCCCTCGAGAGCTATCTCGCGGCGGCGGACCGCTGGCTGGATCTGGCGCTCGGCGCCGACCATTCCGTGATCGGCTACAGCTCGTGCCGGTTGGTACCGGAGGACGGGATGCTGCTGCTCGAGCAGATCTATGTGCATCCCGACTATTGGGGCGGGACTGCGGCAGATGCCTTGTGGAGCGTGGTGCGACAGCACGCGTGCGACAGTGGTTGCACGACGATCCAACTGCGGGTGAATAGGGGAAACTCCCGAGCGCAGCGCTACTACCGGAAACGCGGCTTCACTGTGACTGGGGAAATCGTGCAAGACATCGGCGGCGGATATGTGATGGACGACTACATCTTCACCGCGCCCGTGCAGACAGAACGCGCTCCGGCCTAGTCCGCTGACCGGACCACCAACCGCTAGCCGGCCCAAGCCACGGGCCCGGCGCCTTGTTCAGCAAGCAGAGCGTTGGTCCGGCTAAACGGTGCCGACCCGAAAAAACCGCGATGCGCCGACAGCGGACTCGGGTGCACACTGGTGATCGTGGGCACCCCTGCCAACAGCGGCTGCAACGTCTGGGCGTCCCGTCCCCACAAGATGGCCACGAGTGGGCCGCCGCGCGCCGAAAGCGCGGAGACGGCGGCAGCGGTGATGGCCTCCCAACCCTTGCCGCGGTGTGAGCCGGACGCCCCTGGACGCACGGTGAGCACCCGGTTGAGCAAGAGCACGCCCTGCTCGGACCATACGGCTAGATCCGACGGCAGCTCCACCCCGACGTCGCTGCGTAGTTCCTTGCCGATGTTCACCAACGTCGGTGGCAGCGGGGTGGTGCCCGGCGGCACGGCGAACGACAGTCCAACGGCATGTCCCGGCGTCGGGTAAGGATCTTGACCCACAATCAGGACCTTGACGTCGGACATCGGCACACGCAGCGCCCGAAAGACGTTGGTACCCGTCGGCTGATAGCCGCGTCCGGCCACAACTTCGGCGCGGAGAAAATCGCCCATCGCCCGGATTGCCGGCTCGTGCGGGGCCAACGCGTCCGCCCACGATGACGCCATCACAGTGGACAGGGGCGGAGGGGCTGGGGACCCGCTCACCCGAGCTCCGCAACCAAACGCCAAAGGTGACCGGGGCCAATCAGCCCGGCACACCGATCGGCCACACGCGCACGCAGTTCGGCATCGGCGGTGACCACGATGTCGTCCGGGCCGACACTTGCGACGATGGCATCATCTGCGCTGCCCCGGGCGGCTGTAACCAATACCGCTGGATGTGGACTGGCAGTGCTGCGACCCGCACCTTCCACAACCGCTCTGATCATGCCGACGAGTGCGCCGTCCACCGTGGCCCGCCCGACCAGCGGCGCAATGTCGTCAACCGTGCGCTGTGCACCCAACGCCCGATCCCGCCACCAACCATCGGGCCGGGAGCCCATCACGTTGGCGACATCCACCACCAGCGACACCCGTCGGCCGGTGAGGCTCGGCCATGCCGCCCGCAGCCCGGGGTGCAACGGCAGATCTGACGCGGCGGCGATCGGCAACCAGGCGGCGGCCGTACTCTCCGCGTTGATCACTGGGGCTACTTGTTCCCGGGTGCGCATGATCACTGTGGTGTAGGACCATGTGCCATGTTCGGCCCGATGCACGCCCAAGAGTGTGGCGGGCGCCTGCACACCAGTTTCCTCTTGGGTTTCCCGGATCGCTGCGGTCACCACATCCTCATGGCTGTCGCAGGCGCCGCCGGGCAGACCCCAAGTGCCACCTTCGTGCGACCACTGGGCCCGGTGCTGCATCAGAATTTGTGCATCGGCGGGTAACGGACCTGACGTGACTGTGGTCGTTTTGCCGCCAGCGATCAGCAACAATCCGGCGGCACCGTAGCGCCCCCAGTGCCGCTGTCCGCACGCGCACTCCACCCAGCCGTTACCGTCGGAGACTGCCACTCGCCAACCGTATCCCCTCTCCGGCACCCGCACCTGATCCCGGTTAGGGTCAAGGTATCCCCAGCCCGGAAAGGCCGCACATGGATCCCCGCATGGCCCCGTTCGACGCCGTGATGTTCGATGTCGAGACCGATCCGATTCTGCGCTCGGTGATCACCTCGGTGGTGGTGCTCGACAGTACGCCGGATCCGGCGCGTCTGCGCTTTCGGGTGGACCGGTTAACACGGCTGTTGCCCAAGTTGCGCCAACGAGTGGTCGGCCATGGGCTCTCGCCGATCCCGCCACGGTGGGAGACCGTCGCCGACTTCGACCTGGACTATCACCTCCAGCAGGTCACTTTGCCCAACGGCAGCCTCAATGATCTGCTCGACCGGCTGGCGCTGTGGTCCGAGGCAGACTTCGATCATGCCCGGCCGCTGTGGGGGATCACCACCTACGACGGGCTCGATGGTGGCCGAAGCGCAGTGGCGATCAAGATCCACCACTCCATCACGGACGGCGTGGGCGGCATGATGCTGGCAGCCGCGCTGTTCGATGTGACTGCGACAGCGCCCGATCCCACCGATTTGCCTGCGCCTCCCGAACCGACCGCGCCGAGTTGGCGAGACCGATTTGTCGGGGCGACGCGGTTCGAAGCCAGATCGCTGCTTGGCGATGCGGCCGGGGCGTTGCGTGCCACGGCTGATGCGGGGAGGGCAGCGCTGGCGGATCCTTTCGGTAGCGTGCTGATGACACAGGAGTTCCTGGGTAGCGCGGGGCGAATTCTAGCGCCGGCGGATCAACCGATGTCGCCCCTGCTCACCCAGCGTTCGTTGGCCTTGTACTTCTCTGAGTTATCGGTGGATCTCGGAGATCTCAAGGCGGCGGGGAAGGCGGCAGGGGGCAGTCTCAACGATGCTTTTGTGGCAGCAGTGGTGGGCGGCATGCGCGATTACCACGAACGTTTCGGCGAGATTCCCCCGACGCTGCGGCTGCACATGCCGATCAACCTGCGTAGTGCCGATGACGCCGAGTCCGGCAACAAGTGGATTCCCGCGCGTTTTCCCGTGCCCCTCAACGAAGCTGATGCAGCACGTCGGATTCGACAACTGCACCCCTTATTGGCGCAAGCTCGCAACGAACCGGCGCTCGGCGTCAGCGAACAGGTGTACAAGGTGCTGATGACCTTGCCCAACAACGTGACCACCAAGATCGCCGGCGGTCTGATGAAGGGGACAGACTTCGTAGCGTCAAACGTGCCGGGGCCGCCGATCCCGGTGTTCTTGGTGGGAGCCCGGGTGCAGCGATTCCTGGCGTTCGCACCCAAAGGCGGGGCAGCGGTGAATGTCGCGCTGATGTCGTACAACGGTCGGGCCGATGTCGGCATCAACATCGACCGGGTGGCAGTGGCCCACCCCGAGGTACTTTCCGAATGTTTCGCCGCGTCGTTCCAAGCCGTGGTGGCCACGGTCGCATAGCGACGTCACCGCGGGCGGTAGCGCTGCCAGGCCGAGTTCCACGCGGAGCGAGAGGTGCGCGTCACGCGATCCCATTGCTCGCCCACTTGCTCGCTTAGTTGGTTTCCGAAGTGTTCCGGAACATGCTCGGTGAGAAAGTCGGGTAAGACAGTGCGCATGCGGGCGGCTCGGCGCCGCCGACTTGCCGCAGCGGCCGCCACCCTTGCCCGCGCCGCCGCTTCCGGGTCGATCGCAAATGTGGCCGCTCGCAGTTCGGCAATGCCGTGCACGGGCACTCCGGAGGTTTCCAGCGCCAGCGCGTTGGTGAGGAGCACCGGGCGGTCGCCCAATGCCGGCAACATCAGCGCGTCCATGCGGCGGGCGAAGGCCACCGCCTCCCGCGCCCGCCGACCAGCGAGATTCGCCGGGACCTGGGTCACCACGAGCACCACCGGCAGTCGCTCGGCGACATCGGCCAACAGCGACATCTGGGCATCAGTGAGATCCCCGGTTCCCCAGCGCAGCACGAACCACGCGCTGTGCAACTGATCAGAGCTGCCGAATGTGTCGGTTGCGGCGAGGTGCGCATCTAACGCTTCCCACACTTCTACAGGCACGCCGATCCCGGGCCCGGATGCTGGTGCGGCGCCCGGCAACGGGGTGGTCCGCATCACTTGCAACTCCACGACATCATCGGGGTCGCGCAACACCTGGGCTCCCGGCAAAACTGCTGGTCCAAGTGCGGCCGCGACCGGTTCCGCGGCGAAGCAGGTCCGCGCCAGAGTGCGGACTCCGCAACCGGGCGGGCCAAACACCACCACGTTGAAGCGACCGCGCTCGGCGGAGACAGGAGTCGTCATGCTGGCAGTGTGGCAGGAGCGTCGAGCGACGCGTCAGCGGTTGTCCACGACTTGAGTTGTCGGCTGATGGACTCCTTGGCCTGCGCGACTTGTTCGGCCACCAACCGCCGTTCCGCCCATGTCAACTCGCGGCGGCGCAACGCCCGTTCCACCCGGCCCATCAGCGCCCCGTCGCCGGGCAGGTCGAAGGCGATTTGGGTGAATCGGCCGAGATCTGCGCGATAGTCGTGACCGCGGGCGGCGAAGCGACCAGGCACCACGTCTGAGGCGTTGAGCACGTCCACGGTGGTGAGCATGAATGACGTGATCGGTCGCCACCGCACGCCTTCGATCAGTGCCGGCGAGCGATTGGGTCCGTCGGCCATCCAATCCGGGGCCTGCACTGCCAGGGCAGGGCGGTACTTGGTGATGGGGTCGTCATGGTGGCTCAAGAGGATGAATCTGGCGCTGCGGCGCCGCTGCTCAGACAATTCCAACCACTCGGTGTAAGAGGCAATCTCGACCACTTCCGAATCGGGATCGGTACGCTCTGGGTCGAGTCGCCACTGTTCGGCCCATTTGCTCTCTGCCGGTGTGCCGACGAACAGCGCCCGACTGATCCCCGCGCGATGCAGACCGGCCGTGCCTTCATGCAGAAAGGCGTCCTGCAGCGTGAAAGCGCCGAGGCTCTCCCCGACGGCGACGAACTTCGGGCGCTGGGCCACCGGGATCGCCCGCAGCCGACCGTTGATGGCGTGCAGCAGGGCTCGGTTCTGTTCCCGGCCGAGGTGCACACGGTCGAGGGACAAGAACGACGGCCGCAGCGAATACTGCAAAGCGATAGTCGCGCAATCCCCGCCGGTGAGGTACTCCAGCGTCTCGGCCACCACATAGTTCACATAGCCGGTGCCGGTGGGGGCAGCGAGGCACAGCACGGAGCGTTCGAAAGCGCCGAGGGTCTCCAACTCGTCCATTGCAATCGAGACCCGCGCATCCACTGTGGCGGCAGTCCCCAGCCCAACGAACACCCGGACCGGATCTTTTGCGGGTGCACCTGTGACGTCCGAGATCTCCTCCGCCGGCAGCACCATATTGACGAATCGGCGCCCTTCGCGACCCAACGATTTCCAATCCACAGATGATCGCGGTCCCCCGCTGACGGTCGATGCGCCCGGGGGGACTTGGTAGGCATACTCCACCGCCGCCCCACCGAGTTCCGTGCGGCGATACACCGCCTCCAGACCCAGCCACATCAGGATTCCGTAGGGGGCTAGTGCCATCACGTGCCCGATGGGCTCAGCCAGACCGGCGAACCCGGGGGTCGCCCGCCGCACCCATGCCGACACCCCGCCGGCGACTCTTCGTTCCAAGGCCGCAAGCACCGACACACCGGTCATCACGGCGACACCTTGACCAATCGACGAGACCATAGGCACCGGATGCGGGGCGCGTCTTCGGTACCAAATGATTTCCGCCGATGCCACGCTCGCCCCGAGCAGAAAACCCGCTGGGATCAGACTGGTGGGTACCTTGCCGGTGCGCCCGACGGTGAGGTCGACGCCAGCCTGGAGTCCGGCGATGGTCAGGCCGAGGCCACCGGCGGCGGCGATCTGCCATGCGGCGGTGCGAGCGGCGGCCCGCTTCACGGGTTCACCTCGGCGCCGCGGCAATGCGCGCTGCGCGGCGACTCCGGCCCCCAAAGCAACACCATGCGCTACTACGCCCAGCACCCGCCGGTTGCTCACCGACTGCTCGTCCCCACCCGGCAACGCGCGCTCGGTGAGCGTGTCGATCAACGCCTGCGAAGCCCGCGAGACGCCATAGAGGACCACCGCACTCAGCCCTGTGAGCACAGCCTGCTGGGCTGGTTTGCGGGGCAGCAGGCTCGGCGCAAAACTTTGTCCCACCGCCAAGGTGGCTGCCAGCGTGGCTGCGCGGTCGTCGATGTCGCGCTCGGAAACGCGGCGCAGCAGTTGTTGCAAACGCTCACCCATCACACCCTCCGGGAATAGCTGTCGGCTTGAGCCTATTGTGACCCCATGGCCGATGATGACATCGAACGCTTGCTCGCCGAGGTGGCAGCCGGATCGCAGCCCAAGGCCGAAGGGTCAGCAACCAACTCTGACTCAGCGCTGGCGCGGCGCGCTGCTGGGACGGACGTAACATCGGACAAGCCCGGTGGAGGTATGGGCACCACTGGGCGGGTGTTGGTGTCCGGGGGTGCAGGTGCGGCTGTGTCGTTGCTGACCTACGCAATCCCCGTGGTGGGTTGGATGGACACCACGGCCAATCTGCTGGCCGGGTTTCTCGGCGGAGTCACAGGGTTCGCAGTCGCCGGATATTTTCGCCGCCGGGACCGGAAGCGGTAGTCGGACGTCGATCGCTGTGGCTGCGAGGAGTGAATCGCCCAAACTGGGAGAGCCACATCGCACAGCCTGGCCGAGAAGTTTGGCAAAAGTATGCTGGCGGCGCTCAGTCCGACAGGCCATCCGGGTTGATGTTCCAGCCGCCAATCACCGGTTGCACACGTTCATGGCTGAGTACCGCGATACCTCCGGGATCGAGCGCAAGAAACCTACCGCTGCGAGGCGCCAGGCCCAAGTAGGTGGCAGTGAGGATGCGCAGCATGTGACCGTGGGCGACCAACATCACGTTGTCCCCGGCCTCGATGTGCGGGTGCACATGGTCGAGCACGCGGCGCGCCCGCGCGGATACGCTCTCCGGACTCTCCCCCTCTGGAATCGGCGCATCCCAGATGACCCAGTTCGGGTCGCCCGTTTCAGCTCGGATCTCGGCAGTGGTCCGACCTTCGTAAATGCCGTAGTCCCACTCCAATAGGTCATCTGTGTAGCCGTCGGGCGTCAGCCCCGCCAGAGTCGCGGTGTCACGCGCCCGCGACAACGGGCTGCACAGCACCTCTGCGAAAGTCACCCGGGCCAGCATCGGGGCCACCTCGGATGCGCGGATGCGCCCACCCTCGGTTAATGGGATATCCGTGCGGCCCGTGTGTTGGCCGGATTTGCTCCATTGGGTTTCCCCGTGACGCAACAGGTAAATCTCGCCAAGATCCATAGTTGCTCACCCTGCCAGCCCAACAGCGCGGTGTCTTTCTGAACCGGGGAGTGTCGGGGTAGTCAGAGGGGGAATGTGCTGGCAAGGTGGTGGTCATGTCTTCACTCAATGGTGCGAGTGTGATCGTGGCTGGGGCCACGGGCGGTTTGGGTGCGCCTCTGAGTCAGTTGTTGGCCGAGGCTGGTGCCAAGCTCACGTTGACGGCCCGGCGCCCGGATGGGCTCGCTGCGCTACCGCCAGAGGTGCTCAGTACTGGGACGGTGGCGATTCCGGCCGACCTGTGTAAACCGCAGGCGGCTCAGACCGTTGTGGATGCTGCCATGCGTGCCCATGGCCGCATCGATGGGGTGGTGTGTGCCATTGGGGCGGTCGCTTTCGGTCCGGCGATGGAACTCCCCGATCAGGTACTGATTGACCTATTCACGCTCAACACGCTCGCGCCCATCCGACTGCTGAAAGCGGCATATCCACACTTGCTCGCGTCCGCAGAACAGGGGCGGGCCCCGTTTGTCATCAACATCAGTGCTGTAGTGGCTGAGCAGCCGACGCCGGGGATGGCTGGCTATGCCGCGTCCAAGTCCGCGCTGACTGCATTCGATCGGTCTGCAGCGCGGGAGTTGCGCCGCAAGGGGATCCGACTGATCGATGTCCGTCCGCCACATACCGAAACGGGCTTGGCCGAACGGCCGGTGTACGGCCATGCGCCGCGGCTTCCGCGCGGATTGCCCCCGCGGACGGTGGCGAAGCGGATCGTGGGGGCGATCACAGAGGGCGATTCCGACGTCCCCAGTGGCGCGTTCATTCTGGGGTGAGGTTTTCGGCGGCAAATCTGACGTTGGGGCAGCCCCTGCGTCACAGATACAGGCCGGTGGCTTCGTCCTCCACTCGTTCCGAAGCGATTGCGTGCACGTCCCGTTCGCGCATCAGTGTGTATGTCTTGCCGCCGATTTCGACATCGGCCAGATCGGCAGGCTCATACAGCACCCGGTCCCCGATCTCCAGGTGCCGCACATTCGGGCCCACCCCCACCACATGTGCCCACAGCAGCCGCCGCCCCATCGATGCCGTCGCGGGAATCACGATTCCCCCGCCCGATCGCCGCTCCCCGTCGGGACCTTCCGAGGTCACCAAGACCCGGTCGTGCAGCAATTTGATGGGAAGGGCAGTGGTCGTGTCGAGAGCGGACATGGCTTCAGCCTATTGCCGAGGGCTGGTGACCACGGCATTCCCGGACCCGAGCAACCACTTCATAGCAGGCGATCGCGGCCGCAGCGGCGACGTTCAACGAGTCCACCCGGGATGTCACCGGGATCCGCACCTGGGCAGTTGCCGCAGCCATCGCCGCCGGGGACAGACCATCGCCCTCGGTGCCCAGCAGCAGCGCCACTTTGCGATCTCCCCGCTGCCACTGTCCAAGATCCACGGCACCTGCCTCCGGGGTCAGCGCCATCACCGTGAAGCCCGCCTCGACGATCTCCTGCAACGCGCCGGGCCATGTGGGTGCAGTTGTCCACGGCAAAGCGAGCACCGCACCCATCGACGTCTTCACCGAGCGGCGATAGTAGGGATCCGCGCAGCGCGGCGACACCACGGCCGCATCAATGCCTACCGCCGCCGCCGTTCGCATGATCAAACCAACATTGGTGTGATCGACGAGGTCTTCGAGTACCACGAGCGTCTCTGCCTGCGCCAAAATGTCAGCCAAAGCGGGCGCTTGCTTCCTGTGAAACGCCGCGAGTGCCCCTCGGTGCAATCGGAAGCCGACTACCCCGCGCAACACAGTCTCGCTCGCCACCATGACATCGATGTCGAAACTGCTGAGAGCCGCCTGCAGCCCGGGCAACCACTTTTCAGTCATCAGAGCGCTGCGCGGCTGATACCCCGCAGCCAGCGCACGCAGAATCACCTTTTCACCCTCGGCCAGAAACAACCCCTGCTCTGGTTCCATGCGCATCCGCCAGGCCATGTCGGTGAGGTCGCGATAGTCGGCCACGCGTGGGTCATCGGCCGCCACCGCAATGACGGGCATCGCTAACTCCCCGCCGGCGAGACGTTCGCGGCAACCGCCACACCACCGGACCTGACGTCGCGATACCACCGGCAGGACAGTCCGTTGCGAATGGCGACGGCAACTCCATTGCTCTCTACACCCACAGCCGCCACCCTAATCCCCGCGTCTGCGTAGGCTACCGCCATGGACCAACCCCGTCAGCGCCTCGCGCCGCCGTCGGCATTGGTCACCCCGCCGCACTCCGCTGTTGAGGTCTACCCCCGCGCGGCCGTACTCACAGCCTGGGTAAACGCCGTCTGTGCGGGAGTCGTCGATGGACTCGCCGAATGTCCAGCTCTCAACCCGAGGGATCCCTTCAGCGCCGCACTGGACTCGCCGTACTCTGCCCATCACCCCGCCTGGACATTCGCCCGGATGACCCTTGGTGAGGCTGTTGCGACCTGGCCGACCCGGGCATCAGCCCAATGCGCACTGCCAGTCCCTGGTGATGTTGCCGGTTTGCCGGCCGACGCCGTCGCGGCCCGATCCGCCGGTCAAGCCTTAGTGGTCCCCGGTCCCGACTTCGCGCTGGTGGTGTGGCCTTCGGCGGCGGGCGATGTCACCTCAGTCTGGCGCGCCACAACTGGCATGGCTGTCGCACGTGCGGATCGCGATATTCGCCATGCGCGGCAATTGGTGATGGAGCGACTCACCGAGGCTGTGGCCTCCTTCGAGGCCAGCGGGCCGGTGCGGTCGTCGCGCGAACACGTCGCGCGCCGCATCTCTGCGTTGGATGCCGTCCCGATGCCGCCGGAGTCGCATCCGGCCGCCGTGTCGTTGGCCCGGCTCAGCGCCCAATTGTTGGTGATTGTCGACGCCGCGCTGCAGCCGCATGCTCCCAACACCCTCCCCACCCACGACAACCCGACCAACCCGACCAACCCGCACGACTCAACCACCCGTGCCCTGGCGCCGCTGGGGCGGGTGGGCAGAGCCGCACTGGCGACTGCGTTTTCCGCCACCCACCCCCCGAGGAGTGCGTAGCACGTCATGCAAACCGTGTTGGTCACAGTCAGCGGCCGCGATCGTCCGGGCCTCACCGCCGCCCTGCTGGAATCGATGTCGGCCACCGGTGCCGACATCCTCGACGTCGAGCAAATCGTGCTCCGTGGGCATCTCACGCTCTGCCTATTGGTGGCTATCCCGACTCATCACGTGGACTCGACCCTCACGGCGATCAACTCCGCGGCGGCCGCAGTGGACGTGAAGCTGATGGTCGATCGCCAACCGGCAGTGGCCGATCCCAGCCGGCATGGCCGCATCCTGGTCACAGTGATGGGCGAGCCGCTGCGCCCCGCAGCACTCGCCGGTATCACAGCTCGCATCGCCAAGCTCGGCGGAAATATCGATCGCATCGAGCGGTTGGCAGGTGAGCCGCTCGTGGTGCTGGCACTCACGGTGTCCGGGGCTGATGAGAGCGCCCTGCGCACAGCCCTGGCCGCAGAGTCCGCCGCAGTCGGCCTCGATGTTGCCGTGCAGCGCATGTCATTGTCACGGCGTGGCACCCACTTGGTGGTGATGGATGTCGATTCCACACTCATCCAGGACGAAGTGATCGAACTCATCGCCCGCCACGCCGGGTATGAGGAGTCCGTGCGCGAGGTCACAGAGGCGGCAATGCGCGGCGAGTTGGACTTCGCTGAGAGTCTGCGCGCCCGCGTCGCCCTGCTCGCCGGGGTGCCAGCGGAACGACTCGACGACGTCCGCGCCGCCGTCCGGCTCACCCCCGGAGCCCGCACCCTGTGCCGCACATTGAAACGGCTGGGGTATCGCATCGCTGTGGTGAGCGGCGGCTTCACGCAGGTGGTGGAGCCGCTGGCAGAACAACTGGGAATCGACTTCGTGCTGGCCAACGAACTCGAAATCATCGACGGAGTCCTCACCGGCCAGGTGGTCGGCGAGATCGTCGACCGGGCGGGCAAAGCCGCCGCGCTGCAACGCTTCGCAACCGCATGCCGCATTCCGCTGGGCCAAACCGTGGCCATCGGCGATGGTGCCAATGATGTCGACATGATCACGCTGGCGGGTCTGGGGATCGCCTTCAACGCCAAACCCGCACTCCGCACGGCGGCAGACACCTCAGTCAACGTGCCCTACCTCGATACCGTTTTGCACCTTCTGGGCATCAGCCGGGAGGAGATCGACGAGGCCGACGCGGCCGCACAGTCCGACGCGGCGGCGAAGTTCGTACCCGCGGCAACCTTGCCGCGCGCCTAGCCCTGGAAGCTGGCTTCCCTAGCCCCGAGCGATCACGAACGAGCGCAAGGTGCCGGTGCCCCGGGCTTGGTGGATGTCACTCCACGGTCTGGGCAAATCGATTTCAGCCAGCGCCGAGGTGGGGAACTTCGTCGACATCTCCAGGTAGTCCGGTGTGGCCGAATCCGCCGCCAACCAGAACGCGAGCATCTCCGTTCCTGGGTTGTGTCCGACGATCAACAGCCTGGACACGTCGTCCGGCACTTGCGAAATGGCGATCAGCAAGTCGGTCACGTCGGCTTCGTACACTCGCTCATCGATCCGATGTGGCGGGATCGTTTCCATCGCCGATGTCACCAGGTGAAAGGTCTCCCGCGTGCGTTGCGCAGGCGACACTAAGGCCAAGTCAATCGGCGGTCCCGCCGCAAGCACGGCACCGGCCACCGGCGCATCGCGGCGTCCGCGCGGATTCAGCGGCCGCTCCTCATCTGGCACACCGGGCGGCCAGGCTGACTTGGCGTGACGCAGCAGGACAAGCGTTGGCATGCGGTTACCTTAGACGCCCGCGTGCCGACGATGCAGGCCGCACACCAGGCGGGCAGGCACACTGGCCTGCCACCCGTGATGGCGTGACATCCTGCCACCTGACCTGACGCAACATAGGGTGGGACCGTGCGCACCCTTGACCCGGACTTTCTCGAGTTGCCTGCCGAAGCCTGCGGATCTGCCGCGTTGGCGAGTGCGCAGTCCCTGGGTGCCATGTGGGCTGACGTGCGGGTGTCAGCCGACGTCGAGCGCAACGTCAGCATGCGCGACGGGTCGGTGGAGAACGCGGACAGTCACGAGTCGATGGGGATCGGGGTGCGGGTGATCGTCGACGGCAGTTGGGGCTTCGCCAGTACCACCACGCTGACGCCCGGTGCCGCAGCTGCCGCCGCAACCCGAGCCGTGGCGATGGCCCGTTCGCTGTCGGCCTTGGTGACGACTCCGGTACAGCTCGCCGCCGAACCCGCAGTCCGTGGGACCTGGGTGAGCCCGTACGACGTCGACCCTGTCACCGTTGCAGACGCTGAGGTGGCGCAACTCTTCGCCGAACACAGCGCGCGACTTCTGGCGACACCGCATGTGAGCCACGTCACCTGTACTTTCCACGCGACGAAGGAGCGCACGTACTACGCCGATTCCGCCGACGCTGCCACGTGGCAGCAGCGGGTGCGCTGCCATCCGCAGGTCACTGCGTTGGCGGTCACCGACTCGGGGTTCGAGGACATGACCACCACGCTGCCGCCACAGGCCCGCGGGTGGGAATACCTGACCCTCCCGCAGTGGGATGAGCAGATTGTGCAACTCCCCGAACACCTCGCCGACCGGATCGCGGCACCGGCTTTGGAGCCAGGCCGTTATGACCTCGTGATCCACCCGTCCAATCTCTGGCTCACCATCCACGAAAGCGTGGGCCACGCCACCGAATACGACCGGGCGGTGGGTTTCGAGGCGAATTATGCAGGGACCTCATTCGCCACGCCCGAACAACTCGGCACCTTGCGCTACGGCAGCAGCCTCATGCACATCACCGGTGACCGCACCGCACCCAACGGCCTAGCCACGGTTGCCTGGGATCACGAAGGGGTAGCGGCGCAGGAATGGGACATCGTGCGCGACGGCGTCCTCGTCGGCTACCAACTCGACCGATGGGGGGCCGCCGTGCTGGGCGCACCACGCTCCAACGGCTGCGCCTACGCCGACGATCCCAGTCACGTGCCGTTGCAGCGCATGCCCAACGTGTCGCTGGCACCAGCCGAATCAGGACCTGACGTACCTGCCCTGATCGCCGGCGTGACCGATGGGCTGCTTGTGGAAGGCGACAAGAGTTGGTCGATTGACATGCGCCGCCGCAATTTTCAATTCACCGCGCAACGCTTCTGGCGCATCCGCAATGGGGTGCTGGCGGGGCAGGTCAAGGACATTGCCTACCAGAGCGACACCTTGGATTTTTGGCGTTCGCTGGTGGCCTTGGGTGGGGAGCAGACCTATGTGCTGGGAGGTGCCGTGAACTGTGGCAAGGGCCAACCCGGGCAAGTGGCGGCAGTCAGTCACGGCTGCCCGGCTGCGGTCTTCGAAGGCGTCAACGTGCTCAGCACCGGGCGGGTGACATGAGCGCATCAGCCCACCCCAGCTCCACCGATCCGGCGCCATTGGTGACCGAAGTCCTCAACACTGCAACTGCTGGCGAGGTGATCGTCGGGGTCACAGTCAGCGGCGAAGTCAATTCCCGCTGGGCGATGTCCATGCCCACGACCAACGGCAGCCAGTTCGCCGAAACCATCACGATCACCGCCATTGCGCCCAGCTGCGATGGCGCGAGTGCCGCCACAAGATCGGGACCCGTGGCGCTGTGGCGTGAACTGCTGGCCCAGGCCGAGGCTGCCGCCCGGGAAGGTTCGCCGACACTCGACCATGCCCCGCTCCTGCCCGGCTCTGCGCAGCCGGGATGGACGGCTCCCCCTGCGGACATGCCAATGCTCGACGTGCCCGACGCGCTGGTCGCGGCATTCGCGCAAGACAGCGACACCGAATATTTCGGGTATGCCGAGGAGTCCGCTGCCACCACCTATGTCGGCACCAGCACCGGTTGGCGTTGGCGCTCGCAGACTCGGTCCGCGCGCTTCGAGTTGTGCGGTAAGCAGGCCGAACGCACCCGATCGGCGTGGCACGGCGCAGCTGGTGAGCGGCTCAGCGACGTGGATGCACAGGCAGCTGTGACCGATGTGCGCGCCGGGTTGGCCCAGCAACAGCAACCGGTGCGCCTCGAGGCGGCCCCCACGACGGTGATCCTCACGCCCTCAGCTGTGGCCGACTTGCTGCTGTGCTTGTGGTGGGAAACCGACGCCCGGGCGGCAGCTGAAGGCCGTAGCGCCTTCAGCGGGGACGGTCCCGGCGGCACCTCGCTGGGTTCGGTGCTCAGCCAGCGTCAGTTGTCGTTGCGCTCGGATCCGCACGCCAAGGGCATGTCGGCACCTGATCGCCTGTGGGCGCCCTTCAGCGGTTCCGGGATCTCGCTGTTCGACACCGGCAGCGCGATCGGCGACGTGGCGTGGATTGCCGACGGGCGACTTGCAGCCCTGATCACCAGCCGGGGGGCGGCTGCCGAATTCGGCATCCCGGCGCACGTGCCGGCGGAGAATCTGTTGCTCGCCGACGCCGACGGCCACGGCACACTCGCCGACGTGATCGCGCGCACTGACCGAGCCCTGCTCATCACCAGCCTCTGGTACATCCGGGATGTGGACCCGCAGCAACTATTGGTCACCGGCCTCACCCGAGATGGCACCTACCTGGTGACAGACGGGCAGATCACCGGGGCGACCGGCAACTTTCGCTTCAACGATTCCCCGCTCGACATGCTCACCCGCATCCTGGACGCCGGTGACTCGGTGCGCTGCTTGCCTCGGGAGTGGGCCGACTACTTCTCCCGCACCACGATGCCGCCGCTGGTGGTTGCCGAATTCGGTCTGTCCACTTCCTCGTCTGCGGTGTAGCACACACGGAGACGTGGGCAAACTGGCCGTCAGGTCGTTGCGGTTGGTCGGGCCACCTGGCCGGAGGGCTATCGCGACAGTAGGTCGACTCGAGGGGATACGGTCAGTTCATGCGCGCATGGCTCCTCGACGCCCCCGGCTCACAACTTCGTTTGGGACATCTCCCAGACCCGGCGCCGGGTCCCGGACAGTGGCTGGTTCGCGTGCGCTTCTGCGGCTTGAATCCAGTGGACTGGAAACTCGCTGCCAACGGACATCCCGATTGGGTCTGGCCGCAAGTGTTGGGGTTGGACGTCGTCGGCGAGGTGGTGGGCACCGGGGTCGATGCGCCGCCGCCCGCTGGGCTCATCGCCGCCCACCTCGACCTTGCTCAGCGTGGCGGTCTGGCGGAATACGTGACCCTCACCCCGGGCGTGACGGCCGCACTCCCCGCCGGGCTGGATCCCTGGACGGCCGCCACCATGCCGTGCCCCGGGCTGACAGCTTGGCAAGCGGTCAGTCGGATCGCGGACATCCTCGGGCGAGCCGGCCATAGTCGCCGGGCGTTGGTGCTCGGCGGGGGTGGCCCGGTGGGTTCCTTGGCTGTACAACTGCTGGTGCAGCAAGGTGCGCAGGTGGCTGCGACCTGCTCTGCCACCGATCGTGCGCGCGTGCACGACTTGGGCGCAATCTGGACTGCGGATTACCACAACCCGCAGGCACTGCCGGAACTTGTCACCGCAGCCGGCGGGCCGTTCGCCTGCGTCGTGAATACGGCGACGCCACAAGCAGCGGAGGATGCTCTGCCGCTTGTGGAATTCACAGGTGCGCTCGCGTCCATCACCGGCCGACCTCATGCGTCTGAGGTGCCGGAGTTCACTCTGGCACCGACATTGGTGGAAGTAGCGCTGGGGGCTATTCACTCCCATGGAACTCATGACCAGCAAGCCGCTTTCGGCGATGCCCTGCACCGACTGCTCGACGCTGTTGACCAGGGGCGGCTCACTGCGCCGCAAGCGACGGTGGTGCCAATGACCGACGTTGCTGACACTCTGACCAAAATGTCGCACAGCACCGGCAGCAAGTATGTCGTGGAAGTCGCCGCCAGTTCGAAGGAGTTTTGATGATGGTGGCGTTGGCTGGCCGGAATTGGCTCACGACCTTCGAGAACCGAGGTGGCTGCCAGAGCAGGTATCACGGGACATCTAGCTCATCTGGGCTGTCGGATGTGGCGTCCATGATCGATCAATCGCGGCCAAGGATGGCTTCCTGGTATCGATCGTCGGTCCTGGCGACCACCGTGGGCCATCCGAAATCCGGTTGGTTCGCCATATTGCGATTGGTCACGGTCGTCCGCAGTTCCTGCTCAGACACCAGTCGGGCGATTGCCGCAGCGAGACCCTCGTCATCGTTGGCGAGTAGACCTTCCCGACCGTGACGCACGAACTCCGATATCCCGCTGTCGTGCAATGCCACAACGGGGAGTCCGAATGTCCGCGCTTCCAGGGCTGCGATCCCAAACGACTCAAGGCGTGCGGGCGCCACATATATATCTGAGAGGGAGTAATAGGCACGTATCTCAGCGTGTGACTTCCAGCCCACGCACCGAACCCAACCCATTTTCCTGTGCACAAGGATCTTTTCGATTGCACCCCTGTCTGGACCATCTCCAACGATGATGGCGCGCAGTTGGATCTCAGCTGGGATTCGGGACCGAACTTCACCCAGAATGTCGATCAACGCCTCGCTGCGTTTCCGCACTGCCAACCGCCCTACGGAGATGATTGTCACCTCATTAGGTGGCCGCACCTTGCGCACCTCACACTCGCGTTCAGTTGATCGCCAAAATGGGATGTCGATGCCATTAGACAGGACTGACACTTCCGCTCGACCGCCCAAGGCGTGTCTGAGTGGGCGCGCCGCTACTTCGCTGACCGCGGTCCACACCACAGGCCACTTCCGCCAACAGAACAATGCGTCGGCCATCGCGAAGATGCGCGACCAGTTGGCCCACACCGAATGCACTGTGACCACCACCGGCAGACCAGCCTTCACTGCAGTTCGCAACGCCGGCCAAGCGAAGGGGGACACTAATCCGGCATGAACGTGAACTACGTCGGTATCTGCCACCAGCTCTGACCGAAGTTGTTTTCCGATGCGATGAGTGACAGGCAGCTCGTAGGGCAAGTTGGTGACAAGGCGGTGGATTGGCACAGCACCGCTGGTGTAATCGTCAGCAGTTGTTGCCGGTAGGCCTCGCGTACCTGTGGCTGTCACGACTCGAGGCTGGTGTCCGATCGCAAGTTGTGCACGGGCTAATCCCTGCACCTGTAACTCGATTCCACCCGTCCTGGGCAGATAGCAGTCACTCACATGAGCGACGCGCAGCATGCTTTCTCCTCACTGCTCACCCCTCGGGCTACGTGTTTGGAAGACTAGGCCTGTGCCCTCCACCGTAGTGTTCCTCCATGCTCATCCCGACGATGAGGCTCTCATGACTGGCGGAACGATGGCACGGCTCGCTGCCGAGGGGCATCGGGTGGTGCTGATAACTGCGACAGACGGCGCAGCCGGCCTCACTGCTTCCACGACGATCAGCACCCGAACGTTGGCATCCGTTCGCCGTGAAGAATTGCAGAGATCGATAACCGTCCTCGGGGTAGCGAGACTCGTCCTGCTCGGATACGCCGACTCGGGTCTCGACGGCAACGGCACACCGTCGACAGCGGGGCTGGATCGCCAATCAGACGTGCCCTTCACTCACGTGGCGACCGAAGCCGCTGCGTCCAAGGTTGCTGCGATTCTCGAGGAAGAGACTGCCGATGTGCTTGTGGGCTACGACGCGGCGGGTGGGTACGGTCATCCAGACCATAAGCAGGTTCATCGCGTCGCCCGGCTTGCCGCACAGATGACGCCGGCGGTGATGCTGCTGGAGGCAACTCTCCCCCGCGAACCTCTGGCGCGGGCAGTGACAGGCGCCCATCACCTGCGTCGCATCATCCCTGCGCTGGGTGGACTTGATCCAGCGACGTGGTCGGTCGCGCACACACCACGAGCAGACATCACCCACCGTGTCAACGTCCGACGCTTCGCTGATGTCAAACGAGCGGCCATCGCTGCACACGCATCCCAGCAGGCCGCCGACCGGGATGTGCGTACGTTGGAGGTGCTGCTGCGGTTGCCCCGACCCGCATTTCGGCTACTGCTGGGGTGGGAATGGTACGTCGGACCGCGGTCGGCACGCACCCGGTACGTCACCCATCCGCTTGCCAAGACGGCGAAAAGTTGAACAAGTGACTCCACCCGAAGACGTCACCGGAGCCCAGAGCGTGTCGATGTGGCGCCCAACTGGCGGTCAAGTCGCATTGTCTTTGGGGGCCTTGGCATTGGGCGCAGCCCTGATCGCGTTTGCGCTGCCACAGGCGGCGGGCACAGATTGGTCGCAGGCGATCGCCGCACTGGCGAGCCTTCGCCCGCTGGAGATTGCTCTCATAACACTCTTATGGGCCGTCGGACTTTGGCTGTACACCTTCGTCTACACAGGCAGTCTGCCCGGACTGCGACATTCCCAATCACTCGCACTAAATCTCACCGGTTCCCTGGTCTCGAATCTGCTCCCCTTCGGTGGCGCCGCCGGGGTGGCCAATACGTATGCCCTGACCTTCTCGTGGGGTTTCTCAGGTATCGCGACATCGCTGATGGTTCTGGTGAGTGGTCTGGCAAATCTGCTCATGCGACTCGTACTTGTGCTGATCGGTCTGGTGGCATTGCAGATGAGCGAGGCCACCCTGTCGGCCGCGGGCGGTCGCATCACGCTGGGGACGGTCGTTGCCACGGCGTTGGTCACCGTCGCGGTCGTGGGGATGCTCGCCAATTCCCGCTTCGCCGGCGGCATCGGTTCACTTGGGGACCTGGTACTTCGCGCCTTGCGGCGGATGGGGCATCGCGCTGAACCACGCACTTCACTGCACGACTCTGCCATCGACATGCAGAAACGTGCGAAACCACTGCTGGCGAAGGGCTGGCTTCCGGTGGCCTTCGGGATGACTTCCTACTACGCAACCGAAACGCTGTTTTTCGGCATAGCGCTACACGCCCTGGGGGCACCCCTGCCCTGGAACGAAGTCATCGCGGCCTTTGCGTTATCCCGGGTGTTGACAGCCGCCACCGTGACTCCTTCTGGTGTCGGCATCTCGGAAGTGGGCACCGCGGCCGCCCTCGTACTGTTCGGCACACCACCGGCCATCGCAGCAGCAGCGGTGCTGGTGTTGGGGTTCTACACGTACCTGATAGAGATTCCAGTTGGTTTTGTCGGCTACATATGGGTGGCATTGATGCGACGGTGGCGGGTTCAAGGCAGCACTCCACCCGAGATTGCTCCGTCGCCCTAGAAGTAGTGGACTGTGAAGGGATAAGGCGATCCAGCTGTTCTGCCCACGCGATCAACTCGTCCGCGTGGGCGCGAATCAGGTGCTCGACAGCCCCGGCAGCCAGTATGTTGTGGAAGTCACCGCCAGTTCGAAGGAGTTTTGATGATCGTTGCAGTGCCGGTAGATGAGCACGGACATGTCGGCCACTCGTGGGGGCGGGCGCATACTGTCGCCATTGCGCGGGTGACCGGTGACAGCGTCACGGATTGGCACGAGTACCCCGTGGGCTGGGATGCACTCCACGATCAAGGCTCAGAAGGGGCGCATCACGCTCGGGTCGTGAAGTTCTTACGCGAACACGAGGTGTCCGGTGTGGCCTTGTCACACGTCGGGCCAGGAATGCAGCGCATGATGGCAACCATGGGCATTTACCTGGTTACCGGAGCCAGCGGCGACGCAACAGAGGCCGTGATCGCATTGGCGCGTGACGCTGAAACCGAGCCTGAGTATCCCAACACATAACCCTCACTCATTCGCCATTTTGCCTGCGTGAGGCTGCTCGACGGCTGAATCAGACGTAGCCTGGGAGCATCGTCCATCGAGAGGCCGCTGCCATGACCGACACCATGTCCACACCTGAAGAGACTTTCCTCGGCTACGGCATCCCAGACGACATCGATCACGTGCCACCCGGTGCGTTCGACGAGGTGCAGGCACTGCTGCGCGCGGGCCAGGACACGGGTGCGATGCGCTCCACGGCTGCGCGCAAATCTGCGCTGCGAGCAGTCCTCGCCATGCTCACCGAGCATGAAGAAGCGTTCATCGACGCACTGCACGAGGACCTCCGCCGACCCCGCCTGGAAGCGATGCTGGCCGATATCGCCACCGTGAAGGCCGAAATCAAGTTTGCGCTCGCCCATGTCCGGACGTGGCAGCGCGGGACGTTCTCGATTCCGCCGGTGGTCGCGCAACCCAGCCTGGGTCGGGTGCTGCCCGAGCCGCGTGGCGTGGTTTTGATCATCGCGCCATGGAACTACCCCATCCAATTGAGTATCGCGCCGTTGGTGGGTGCCTTGGCGGCCGGCAACAGCGTGCTGCTGAAGCCCAGCGAACTCGCGCCAGCCTCGAGCGCGTTACTGGCGCGACTGATTCCCATGTACCTCGACCCACATGTGGTGCAGGTGGTCGAAGGCGGCGTCAAGGTGTCCACCGAGTTGTTGGCCATGAAGTGGGACCACATTTTCTTCACCGGCTCGACTCGGGTCGGCCGCGTGGTGATGCAGGCAGCAGCGCAGCACCTCACCCCAGTCACGCTGGAGCTCGGTGGAAAAAGCCCGGCGATGGTGGCTGCCGATGCTGATCTCGCCACCGCTGCCCGACGCATCTTGTGGGGCAAGTTCCTCAACGCCGGGCAGACGTGCATCGCTCCGGACTACGTACTGGTCGAGGCGTCGGTGCGAGAGGAGTTCATTGACCAGCTGCGGGTTGCTGCCAGGGATTTCTTCAAAGGCACACCCGCAGACTCGTCCGATTTCACGCGGATCGTCAACAAAGCTCACTTCGACCGGATCGCGCAACTGATCGACACCTCGGGCGGCACCACCGTGCTCGGCGGCGATCGGAACCCGGAGACGGGCGTGATCGAACCCACCGTGATCATCGATCCGGATATCACTGCGCCCATCATGAACGAAGAGATCTTCGGACCTGTGCTGCCTGTGGTGACGGTCCAGTCGATCGACCAGGCCTGCGGGTTCATCCGGGAACGACCCAAACCGCTGGCGCTGTATCTTTTCACCAGCTCGCGGGAAACGAGGCGTCACGTGCTCGCCACCACGTCCTCCGGCGGTGTGTGCATCAATCACGTGATTTTGCATCTCGGCGACCCGCGGCTACCCTTCGGTGGGGTCGGCGACTCCGGTTTCGGGGCGTATCACGGCAAGGCTGGCTTCGATGCGATGAGCCATCACAAATCCGTGCTGTACAAGCCACAGCGGCCCGACGTGCGACTTATCTATCCGCCCTACACTCGGCGCATCGAGAAGGTCCTGCGCCGACTGGTCTAGCTGAGATCCCACGTGCTGAGGCGCTGGATTTCCGGTGCGTCGCGGTAGTCGTACGCTGGCTGGGGTGATGCCGAATGTGCAGACCACACGGAGGCGGGCGCACTAGGCTTTCGTAAGCGTGGGTGGATGCGGCAGTGTGCTGCGTCATCGGAGTTCCCACATGAGGAAGCGGGTGCTGGGATGAGAGCACGAGCCTTGGCGCAGCCAGCCCCCGTCCTGGAACCCGGCGACGAGGCAATGCGGGCCCTGGAAGTGGTGGCGCACACCGAATTGCCCGGCCTCGTGGTACACGACGGCAAGCGTTTCATCGTGGTGCCAGCGTCTCAGGTGCTTCGGGTGGCGTTGCCGCAGTACGTCCTCGATGACCCCTCGTTGGGTCGCGTCTGGGATGAGCAATCAGCCGACAGCATCGCTCTTAGGTTGCAGGGGCGTACGATTGCCGACCTCATCCGGATATTGCATCTGGAACCTGCGACTCCCGATCCAGCAGTGGACGCAGATGCCACCATCGTGGAAATCGCGGCGGTGATGGCCGCGGCCCGGGTCGCGCTGGTCGCGGTGGTCGACCGTGGCGACTATCTCGGAGTGATCACGGTGCACGATCTCGTGGGGCGAATGATTTCATGACTGTAGCGGCCTGGATTGCAGTCGCCGTTTTTGTTGGTGTCTACGTATTGGTGGCCACCGAGCGGATCCACCGGGTGGCGGCGGCGCTTGGTGGTGCGGCGATTGTGCTCGGGTTGGGTATCGTCGGCTCCGAGGAGGCTTTCTACTCCCCAGAAACCGGCATCGACTGGGACGTGATTTTTCTCCTGCTCGGCATGATGCTCGTCGTCGGAGTGATCCGGCGCACTGGCGTCTTCGAGTACCTCGCAATCCGGTCGGCCAAACTGGCCCGCGGCCAGCCCTACCGGGTCTTGGTACTGCTGATTTTGGTGACGGCATGTGCGTCGGCGCTGCTGGACAACGTGACCACCGTCTTGCTGGTGGCACCGGTGACTTTGCTGGTGTGCGATCGCCTCGGGCTCAATCCCATTCCGTTTCTCGTAGCGGAAGCATTGGCCTCGAATATCGGCGGGGCGGCGACGCTGGTGGGTGATCCGCCGAACATCATGATCGCCGGAATCGCGAGCCAGAGACCGACGATCGTCGTGAT
>CAZVKB010000005.1:0-13644 GCA_964627505.1 uncultured Actinomycetes bacterium
TTCTGCACATCGCGGAAGTACTCCGCCATGGTCAGGGCAGTCAGAGCCACCCGCAAACGTGTCCCCGGCGGCTCGTCCATCTGTCCGAATACCAGGGCGGTCTTGGAAATCACGCCCGATTCCGTCATTTCCAGGAAGAGGTCGTTGCCCTCACGGGTGCGCTCACCAACGCCGGCGAACACTGACACACCACCGAAGTTCTCCGCCACCCGGTAGATCATTTCCTGAATCAGCACGGTTTTGCCCACACCGGCACCGCCGAACAGGCCGATCTTGCCTCCCTTCACATAGGGGGTGAGCAAATCGATCACCTTGATGCCAGTGGCGAACACTTCGGTCTTGGATTCCAGTTGATCGAAGCTGGGCGCCAACCGGTGAATCCCCCACCGTTGGGTGATGTCAAGATCCGCCTCTGCGACGTCCAGCGGGATTCCCAGGGTGTTCCAGACGTGGCCCAGGGTGACATCGCCGACGGGCACGGAAATCGCACTGCCGGTGTCAGTTACCTCCGTGCCGCGCACCAAACCGTCGGTCGGTTGCAGCGAAATGGCGCGCACCAGGTTGTCCCCAATGTGCTGTTCCACTTCCAGGGTGAGGATGCGCGTGGCCGCCTCGCCTTCCATCGCTTCACCGAAGTCAACTTCGACATGCAGGGCGTTGTACAACTCCGGCATCGACTCGGATGGGAACTCAACGTCGACGACCGGGCCGGTGACCCGGGCGACGCGGCCAACGCCAGTGATGGTCGCGGTCTCGGCAGTCATGGGTATGTCAGCTCCTAAGCTGTTGCGGAGGCCAACGCGTCGGCGCCGCCGACGATCTCGCTGATCTCCTGGGTGATCTCGGCCTGACGGGCCTGGTTGGCTTGACGAACGAGGGTTTTGATGAGTTCTTCGGCGTTGTCGGTGGCGGATTTCATCGCGCGCTGCCGGGCAGCGTGTTCAGAGGCTGCCGACATCAGCAGCGCGGTATAGACGAGGTGGGCAACAAATCGTGGCAATAGATCGTCGAGGACGGCGTTGACTCCAGGTTCGAAGTCGTACAACGGCAACACCGCAGAACCGCCCTTGTCCTCACCACCGGTGATGTGCTGCTGCGAAGTATCGAGTGCAATGTCGACGACTTGCAGCGGCAGAATCCGACGCACCCGCACTTCTTGCACCACGCGGTTGACGAAGTGGGTGTAGACGATGTGGATTTCATCGACGCCACCCTTGTCATCATCGGTGGTGAACGCCTTGATCAGGGCATCAGCGATCTCTTTGGCTTTCTCGTAGGTGGGGGCATCTGAGAAGCCGGTCCACGATTGCTCCACGTGCCGTTCCCGGAAGGAGTAGAACGACACTGCTTTCCGACCCACCAAGAAGGGTGCCGATTCGATGTCCTTGCCCCGCAGATTCTCGACCAAACGATCGGCCGCTTTGATCGCGTTCGCAGAGTAGGCCCCCGCCAATCCCCGATCGGCGGTGATCAACAGGATCGCCGCTCGCTGCTCCCCCTCCACCGTCGGCTCCGTGGCCAGGAGCGGATGGTTGATGGTGGGGGTGTGCGCGGCAGCCAAACCGATCGAGCGCAGCAGGTTGACGGCGTACGGCAACGCCGCATCGACAGCCTGCTGTGCCTTGACGATCCGCGACGACGCAATCAGTTCCATCGCTTTGGTGATCTTCTTGGTGGCCTGCACGGAGCGAATGCGCCGCCGGTACACCCGAAGTTGGGCTCCCATAATCGACCGCCTACGACCGCACCGGGCGTTGGATTTGGGTCAACTCGATGTTCTCTTCGGGCAATGCCTCCACCTCTTCCTCAGTCACCAGCAGGTGACCAGCGGAAGTAGTGAAGCCGCGCTTGAATTCCGCCATCGCGCTCACCAGTGACGACACCGCATCGTCCGAAAGATTGCCCGAGTCGCGGATGCTGGCCAAGACGCCTGGGTGTTCGCGATCCAGGGAGTCTAGGAAGTCAGCTTCGAAACGCTTGATGTCTTCGACCGGTACCTCATCGAGTTCACCAGTTGTACCGGCCCACAACGACACCACAGCCTTCTCCATCGGGAACGGGCTGTTCTGTGGCTGCTTGAGTAGTTCCACCAACCGGGCACCACGCTCGAGTTGGGCCTTTGACGCCTTGTCGAGATCGGAACCGAAAGCGGCGAACGCCTCCAACTCGCGGAACTGTGCGAGGTCCAGGCGTAGCGAGCCGGCGACCTTCTTCATGGCCTTCGGCTGCGCCGAACCACCCACGCGGGAGACCGAGATTCCCACGTTGATAGCTGGCCGCACACCGGAGTTGAACAGGTCGGTTTCCAGGAAGCACTGGCCGTCGGTGATCGAAATCACGTTGGTCGGAATGTAGGCGGAAACGTCGTTGGCCTTGGTCTCGATGATCGGCAAGCCGGTCATCGATCCCGCACCCATTTCATCGCTGAGCTTGGCGCAGCGTTCCAGGAGCCGCGAGTGTAGGTAGAACACGTCACCGGGGTAGGCCTCGCGACCGGGCGGACGCCGCAGCAGCAACGACACGGCTCGGTAGGCCTCAGCCTGCTTGGACAAATCATCAAAGATGATCAGAGCGTTCTGACCTTCATACATCCAGTGCTGGCCGATGGCCGAACCGGTAAAGGGTGCAAGGTACTTGAAGCCGGCATTGTCCGAGGCCGGGGCAGCGACGATGCTCGTGTACTCCAGTGCGCCGTACTCCTCCAGGGTGCCGCGGACGGCAGCGATGGTGGAACCCTTCTGGCCGATGGCGACGTAGATGCACTTGACCTGTTTTTTCGGATCACCCGACTCCCAGTTGGACTTCTGGTTCAAGATGGTGTCCAACGCCAACACGGTTTTCCCGGTCTGCCGGTCGCCGATGATCAATTGGCGTTGGCCGCGACCGATCGCGGTCATGGCGTCGACGGCCTTCCAGCCCGTGAGCAACGGCTCCTTCACTGGTTGACGTTGCACCACCGTCGGGGCCTGCACCTCCAGCGCGCGTTCGGCCTCTGAGGGGATCGGGCCGAGGCCGTCGATGGGCTCACCCAGCGGGTTGACCACGCGGCCCAGGAACGCATCACCGACCGGTACAGAGAGCACGCGACCGGTACGACGCACAGTCTGACCCTCCTCAATATGCGAGGAGTCGCCGAGGAGTACACAGCCAATCTCGCGCACATCGAGGTTAAGCGCGAGGCCGAGCAATCCACCCTCGAACTCCAGCAGTTCGTTGGTCATCGCCGAATGCAAACCTTCAACCCGGGCGATACCGTCACCGGTCTCGAGGACCCGCCCGACCTCTTCCCGGGCGTTCTCCGGGGTAAATCCTGCGACGTTGCGCGCGATCGCGTCGCGAATCTCCTCGGGGGAGATCGTCAACTCAGCCATGTGCGTTCTCTTTTCGTTTCCTCACTGATGCCGTTCGGCGTCAGCAATAGTCAGCTCGTGAGCCGGCGGCGGGCCTGCTCGATTCGGGTGGCGAGGGTGCCGTCGACGACCTCGTCGCCGACACGTACTTCGATTCCGCCGACCACATCGGGGTCGACGATGGCGTTGATGATCACATCTCGTCCTTGGATCCGGCTCAATACCGAAACCAAGCGAGCACGCTGGGATTCCGTCAGCGGTACCGCGGTGGTCACGTTGGCAATCACCCGGCTGCGCCGCATGGCAGCGAGCTCGGAAAGCTCGGTGATGGCGGCAGTCATCTGTCGTCCCCGCAGGTGTCCGGCCACAAAGACCAACAGTTCTTCGGTGGTGGGGTCCGCTTTGCCATCGAGCAAACTAGACACGATTCCCTGTTTGGCACTCGCCGAGGACGCCGGATCGGTCAACGCCAATTGCAGGTCGGCATTGGCCTCCACGGTGCGACCGAATCGGAAGAGTTCCTCCTCCACCCGATCCAGGCGGCTCTCTGATTCGGCTGCCATAAACAGCAAGGAAGCCGCGCACATTTCGATGGCATCGGACATGTCGCGTTCCGAGGACCAACGGTCGTTGATGATCCCCTGCACCAGATCCACACTCAGCGCTGGCACCCGCTCGGAGAACAGCTGTGTGAGCACGCCATCTTTGACCGCAGCTACCGTGGCGGAATCGGCCCAAAGTTGCCGCAACGACCGCTCTCGATCTGCCACGTCCGCAATAGTGAGGACCCCGGTTCCGGCGGCCCCGAGCAGCGGCGCCGACGTGGGATCTTCATAGAGTGCAGCCAGTCGATTCGACAACGCCTCGCTGGCGGCGCGACTTGAACCGAGCATCAGCCCTGCCCTGCCGGACTCTGTTCCAGGGAGTCGATGAACCGATCGATCACCCGTTGCGAGCGGGCATCGTCGGTGAGCGATTCGCCCACGATCTTGCCCGCCAGATCTGCGGCCATAGCACCGACCGAAGTACGCAGTTCAGTCATTGCTTTAGCCCGATCGGCTGCAATCGCCGCAGTGGCCTGGTCAGTGACCTGTTTGGCGGCTGCAACCGCCTGGGCGCGCGCCTCTTCGATGATCTGCGCTTTGTCCGCCTGCGCCTGGGTGCGAATCTCCGCGGCTTGCTGTCGGGCTGCGTCCAACTCGGCTTCGAGTTGCGCTTTCAACGCCGCCGACTCCGCCTGCGCCTCCTCAGCCTTGCGAATTCCACCCGCAATGGCCGCTTCGCGCTCATCCAGAATCTGCTTCACCTTTGGCAAAGCCAACTTGGCGAGGACGCCGAAGACGATGAAGAACGCGACCAGGGCGATGATGAACTCGTACATGGGGATGCGCAGGACGTTGAATTCGCCCTCGGCCGCCACCAGAGTTGTCAGTACGCTCATGGTCGTTTCCCCGGACTCAGGCGCCGAAGACGAACGGGGCCACGAAGCCGATCAGGGCCAGTGCCTCGGCCAGGGCGAAACCAAGCAGCATGTTCTGCCGGATCACGCCATAGGCTTCAGGCTGCCGGGCAATGGCTTGCACACCATTACCGAAGATCAGCCCGATACCGATGCCAGGTCCGATCGCCGCAAGGCCGTAGCCAATAGATCCGAGCGAACCGGTAATCGTTTCAGCAGCGATCACGTCAAGCACAGATTGCATCTCTTCTTCCTTCTTTCTCGGTCCTGCGGACGTCCCGCCGGATCGGGTCTGTGGATTCTGACTCAGTGCTCCGAATGGAGTGAGCCGGCGATGTATACAGCGGTGAGCAAAGTGAAGATGTAGGCCTGCAAGGTGATGATCAGCAGCTCAAACCCGGTGAGGGTGACGGTCATCAAGAACGACGCCGCCGAACCCACGATCCCGATCACGGAAAAGCTGGCCAAGTAGAACGTGGCAACAGTGAACACTGTGAGCAGCAGGTGGCCGGCGAACATGTTGGCGAATAGTCGGATAGCGAGCGTGAACGGTCGAATAATCACGTTCGATAGCAACTCGATCGGTGCCAGTAGTACGTAGATCGGTTTGGGCAACCCGGGCGGGAACATCATGTTCGTGAAGAATTTGATCGGCCCCTGGTGCTTGAGGCCGAGGAACATGTACACGCACCACACCATGATGGCCAAAGAGGCGGGGAAGGCAATCCGGGAGGTGACCGGGAATTGCGCACCCGGAATGATCTCGAAGAGGTTCATCATGAACACGAAGAAGAACATCGAGAACAGGAACGGCACGAAGCGATCCCCGGCTTTGCCGATGGTCTCGCGCGCGATGCCATCGCGGATGAACAAGTAGCCCATCTCACCCAGGCTTTGCACTTTCCCTGGGATCAACTTAGGTTTGCCGAAGGCGACGAGGAAAAACACAATCACGATCGTGCTGCCGATGATCGCGAGCACCACTGGCTTGGAAATTTCCCAGGTGATCCCGAAGAGATCAAACGAAAAGTACGACGGGAGATTGATGATCTCCGCACTCGGAGCCGGGAAACCACAGCCCTGGTCATTTCCGAGATGTGCGTTCTCGCACCCCGGCTGCGTCGTGCTGGCCGCGATTCGAGCTGCAACTCCGCTCGCCAAGGCCGGCCTCCTATCGTTGCGTGCGCCGCCGACTCCGCGCAAATCGCGGTTGCGGCCCACCTCGGTGTGGCTAATGCTGTGTTTACTGTGACATCACGGTTGGTGAAATCACTGTTTGGGGGTCGGATTGTCGGAGTTCGACACCCGGTAATGCACAAGATACAGACTGAGGGCGATTCCGACGATGACACCCACAGCCACGAAAGCTTCCCAGTGCCCAAACTTCAGACTCAACAACCAGCCGATCCCGCCGTAGAACACGATGCCACCGATGAGGTAGCTGACGATCATCCACGCCACATCCGCAGTTGACTTGTCTGATTCCGGTAGAGCATCTGACTTCGCCATCGCGCTAGCAACCTATCAGTGCGCAGGCAGCGACTTGCATCCAGGCACGCCGAAGGGTTTCAGGCTCCATCACTCCCGGACCCACCAGAGTTTGGCGGGCTGGGAGGACCAGTCGGGCCACTGCCCGGTTCCACCGTGAGCATCTTGGTGCGACTGAATCCGATGATGGCCCCCAGGATCCAGGTGAGCACGCAGACGATCACAGTGAAGGCAAAGACCTGGGCATTGAAAAAGGTCGCATTCTTCAGCACCAACATCAGCACGAAAAGCAATCCGATTTGCACGATGTACACCAGCAATGCGGTGTTCATTCCGAGCGCGGGGTTGTTGCGCAACACTCGGCCCACCACGATTTGACCACCGGCGAAGAAGGCGATGACGACGATGGCGCCCATGGCTGCCGCCAGCGCGCCTTTCCCGCCGTAGAGGAATCCCGCGACGACCACCGCAATCACGCCCACTACTCCAGTGATGAACGAAGGTGTGCGCACTAGGGCGATCTGCTCGGGGGCATCTGCCTGCGAGACCGGCGGCTTCGGAGTGCTCATAGGTCCCGAAACTACACGCCCCGGAGTCACCCGGCTGCGGACGACCCGATCTCCGCAGCCGCCGGTCTGCGCACAAGCAGCACCATCACAGTCGTGCCCAGGATCAACACAGTCGCCGACACGGCAACCGAGACGAACGCAAAAGACACGGCTGTGAAGGCCACAAGCGCAGTCCAGCCGTACATCAAAGACACCGCGCGGCGTTGGGAATGACCCATCTGCATGAGTCGGTGGTGCAGATGCTGCTTGTCGGCGGCAAACGGACTTGTCCCCGCCCGCGCCCGGCGACCCACAGCCAACACCACATCGGTCAGCGGCACCGCCACCACGGCCAGGGGTAACAGCAGCGGCACGATGGCCGGGAAGAGCGTCACCCCTTGCAATGCGGAAGGATCCAGTCGGCCGGTGAGTGTGATCATGGCGGCGGCGAGCAGCAGTCCGATCAACATGGAACCGGTGTCACCCATAAAAATCCGCGCCGGATAGATGTTGTGTGGCAGAAACCCCAGGCACATTCCTGCGAGCAGCGCACAGATCAACGTGGCCAATGTTGCGCGCTGGAAACCGAACTCCACGCTGAGCAGGTAGGAGTAGGCAAAAAACGCCAACGCGGCGATCGCCACGATGCCGCCAGCTAGCCCGTCCAGTCCATCGACGAAATTCACTGCGTTCACAGTGAGCAGCACGATGAACACCGTGACAGCGATGCTTGTGACCGGATCGAGCACCAGGGTGCCGTTGATGGGCAGCCAGACAATTTGTACTCCCTGCCAGGCCATTAAGCCCGCGGCCAGGGCCTGGCCGGCGAATTTGGTAAGGGGCCCGAGCGACAACTTGTCGTCCAGCACACCCAGTACCACGATGACCACGACTCCGGTGAGCAAGGCACGCGGCAACGCACTGGTCTCAAACACCGCGCGCATCATGGGCAGTTTGCTGGCCAACAAAAATCCGGCAAAAAATCCCAGCAGCATGCCCAAGCCGCCCCAGCGCGGGAGCGGCGAGGTGTGCACGTCGCGGTCGCGCACCGGGGCCATTGCTTTGGCTTTGAGCGCGAGCAGGCGCACCAGGGGCATGGTGAGATACGTCACCGCGGCCGCCGCGAAGAGACACAGCAGATACTCGCGCACCTCGACAGCCTAGACCCGGTGCTGGAGTTTGCTCGGGATTTAGCTGCGGTCGTACGCCGGGTGGCGGGCGACCAAAGCCCCCACTGCAACTGCGATCTCCGCGGCAGCCTCCGGTTCAGCGATCGCCCGGGCGATCAAGTCGGCGACCTCGGTCATGTCCGCCACACCCATCCCCTGCGTGGTGACGCTGGGAGTTCCGACTCTGATGCCGGAGGCCACCATCGGCGGCTGCGGGTCATACGGGATGGCGTTCTTGTTCAAGGTGATGCCGGCGTTCCCGCACAGTTGCTCTGCTACCGCGCCGGTGACCCCGAGTCCGCGCAGGTCGATCAAGGCCAGGTGGGTGTCGGTACCGCCGCTCACTGTCCGCATGCCGTGCGCATCCAAACCGGCAGCGAGGGCCTGCGCGTTGGCGATCACATTGTTGGCGTATTCGGCGAATTCCGGACTTGCCGCTTCCTTCAAAGCCACCGCCTTCGCCGCCACCGCATGCATCAACGGCCCACCCTGCATCATGGGAAAAACGGCTTTGTCGAGTTTGGCCGCATGTTCGGCCTTGCTCAAAATCATGCCGCCGCGCGGCCCCCGCAGCACCTTGTGGGTGGTGAAGCAAACGACGTCGGCATAGGGCACCGGACTCGGGATGGCCTTGCCGGCTACCAACCCGATGAAGTGGGCCGCATCGACCATCAAAATCGCACCCACCTCGTCGGCGATGGCGCGGAATGCGGCAAAGTCGATCAGCCGCGAGTATGCGGTGGCCCCGGCGATGATCATCTTCGGCCGGTGGGTGATTGCCAAGTCGCGGACTTCGTCATAGTCGATCAATTCGGTGTCTTCGCGGACCCCGTAAGACACGATGTTGAACCACCGGCCGGAGAAATTGACTTTCGACCCATGGGTGAGGTGGCCACCGTGCGGCAGGCTCATTGCCAGCACAGTTTCACCTGGCTTGACGAAGGCGCCATAGGCCGCGATGTTGGCGCTCGCACCACTGTGCGGCTGCAAGTTGGCATGTTCGGCCCCGAACAACTCTTTCGCCCGCTCGATGCCGATGATCTCAGCCTTGTCCACTTCCGAGCAGCCGCCGTAGTAGCGCCGACCCGGGTACCCCTCGGCGTATTTGTTGCTCAATGTGGAACCGAGGGCGGCGAGCACTGCAGGTGAGGTGAAGTTCTCACTGGCGATCAGTTGTAAGCCGGCGCGGGCCCGGTCGAGTTCGGAGAGCAAGATATCGGCGATCTCTGGATCTTCGGCAGCCAACATCGAGAAATCAGGACCCCAGAACGGCACGTGTGTCATGGGGAGCAGTGTACGCAAGGGCACAATCAGTCCCATGAGCCAACGCTTTCAATGTGATCGACCAGACGATCGGCGCACTGGCCTGGCTGCGGCCAAAGCGGCGTTGCGCCGCGGTGCGCTAGTGGTATTCCCCACTGACAGCGTGTATGCGGTGGCCTGTGATGCGTTTCGGCCAGCAGCCACCTCTGCGCTGCGGGCGGCAAAAGGCCGGGCACCAGACGCGCCCTTGCCGGTGCTGATCGGGTCGCCGGGGACTGCTGACGGCATCGTGCGAGACCTCTCGGAGGCAGCACGGGAGTTGATGGCCGCCTTCTGGCCAGGTCCGCTCACCCTGATTGCCCGCGCGCAACCGTCGCTCATGTGGGAGGTCGACTTTTCTGGTTCGCTGGGTGTCCGTATGCCGTTGCACCCTTTGGCGCTGGAGTTGTTGGGCCAGTCCGGCCCGTTGGCGGCGACAGGTGCGAACTACCTCGGGCACGCCGTGCCCACCACATGTGCTGACGCCCAAGCGCAACTCGGTGATGCCGTGGCTATCTATTTGGACGCCGGACCACTGCGGGGAGGTGCTGGTTCAGCCGTTGTCGATGTCACCGTGACACCGCCTCGCTTGCGCCGCGCAGGCGACGTGGCGGAGGCCGAGTTAGTCGCTGTGTGCCCCGACCTGGCGGGTGCTTCAGGTGTTTCCGAGCTGTCCCACGGCACTACCGAGGAAACGGTCACACCCGCCGCGCTGCTGTCACCCGCGGACGACCTGCCAAGTCGGGCACGTCAATGATGTTGGTGAACCGGCCATTGATGGTCAGCAGCGCTGGCACGCCATCGATCTCACTACCTTGCTGATCGCCGTGTTCGATCACCAACCAGCCGCCTGAACGCAGCAATCGGGCGGCGACCATCGCCAATTTGCGCACAGTGCGCAGCCCGTCCGGTCCACCGTAAAGGGCGGCCGGTGGGTCATAGTTGGCCACCTCGGGATCTATCGGGGTGGCGTCGTCGGGGATGTACGGCGGATTGGTGGCAACCAGGTCGATGGACCCCTCAAACCCCGGCAGGGGATGATCGGTGGCATCGGCTTCGACCACCTCGAACGCCCCCTGCGCCCGAGCCACTGCGTGGGCGTGCGTGCGGGTGTTGCGATGTAGCCAGCGCAAGGCCGCGGCCTGGTTCTCCACGGCAATCACTTCCAAGGCGGGGCCTTCAGTAGCCAGGGCCAGGCCGATCGCCCCGGAACCTGCGCACAGATCGACCACACGTTGTCCTTTTGCCACATGTTGCAGACACACATCGACGAGCACTTCCGTCTCGGGGCGCGGAATGAACACCCCTGGACCGACCGCCAACATGAGGTGTCGGAAGTAGGCCACACCCAGAATGTGCTGCAGCGGCTCGCGAGCCGCCCGTCGGGCAGTCCATTCCGCGATTCGGTGCTGCTGTTCGTTCGTGACGTCGGCGACAGTTATGAGTTTTGCTGGTGGTAGGTGCACAGCGTGAGCCACAATTGCGGTCGCGTCCGCCCGGGGACTCGGCACCTCTGCTGCCTGCAACAGTCGCATGACTTCCGCCCGCACGGACAGGGCGTCGACCATTAGGCCAGTTCCAGGCGCGCCGCGGTGTCTGTGTCCAAGCAGGACTGAATCACCGGATCGAGGTCGCCGTCCAACACGATGTCGAGGTTATAGGCCTTGAATCCGGTTCGGTGATCAGCAATGCGATTTTCCGGGAAGTTGTAGGTGCGGATGCGTTCCGAGCGATCGACTGTGCGCACTTGCGACTTGCGCAGGGCGGCTTCCTCTTCCGCCGCAGCCTCTTCAGCCAACGCGATGAGTCGAGCCCGCAGGATGCGCATCGCCTGCTCTTTGTTCTGCAACTGGGACTTTTCGTTCTGACAACTCACCACAGTGTTTGTCGGGATGTGCGTGATCCGCACCGCCGAGTCCGTGGTGTTCACGCTCTGCCCACCTGGACCCGAGGATCGATAGACATCGATGCGCAGATCGTTGGGATCGATCTCGACATCAACATCTTCCGTTTCCGGAAACACCAACACTCCGGCTGCTGAGGTGTGAATGCGCCCCTGGGATTCGGTCACCGGCACCCGTTGCACGCGATGGACACCGCCTTCGAACTTCAGGCGGGCGTATGGCGCATCCCCCGGTTCGCTGAGCCCGCGCGATTTCACGGCGATGGCGACATCCTTGTAACCGCCGAGATCCGACTCGACCGCTTCGAGCACCTCAGTGCGCCAACCTCGCAGTTCGGCGTAACGGGTGTACATCCGCAGCAGATCACCGGCGAAAAGGGCGGATTCTTCACCGCCTTCACCGGCTTTGATCTCCACGATCACATCAGAGTCGTCCAGCGGATCGCGAGGCACGAGCAAAGCGGACAAATGCGCCGCCTCCGCATCCCTGGCGGCATTCAGCGACTCTGCCTCGGGCAGAAACGACGCGTCAGCCTCAGCTAACTCCAAGGCCGCTCCGACATCGTCGTTGAGCGCTAACCAGCGGCGGTAACTCTCCACCGTGGCTCGCAGCAGTGCGTGCCGCTTTCCCACGCGCCGCGCTTCGCGCTGGTCGGCGTGCAGAGCGGGATCGGCGAGGCGCCGTTCCAAGAGGTCGTACTCCTCGACGATCTCCGCACAGCGTTCAAACACGGACTAGTTCGATTTCTTGCCGAAACGCTTTTCGAACTTGGCCACGCGACCCCCAGTGTCCAGAATCTTCTGCTTGCCCGTGTAGAAGGGGTGGCAGGCGTTGCACACGTCGGCGTGGATGCGTCCGGTTTCCGCGGTGCTGCGGGTCGTGAAGGTGTTGCCACAGCTACACGTAACCGTCGTCGCTCCATACGCTGGATGGATATCGGATTTCATGGTGCTCCTTGGATTCATCACGTACCGCGGGTCGCCACCTCGGCGAGGGACGGGAGCCGCAGTTGCGGAGTTCGAGTATCCCACGCGCGGCCGGTCCGAGCGCGGGGGGTGGTGGTCTGAGGTGGGCGGATCGCCGGCCACCAGCAGACCTGCGCGGCTAGAAGTCGCCCGGCACGTTGTCTTCTGACCCGGGCGTGGTCTTGGCAACCTGCATCAGGAACTCATAGTTGGTACGGGCGGTGCGGAGTTTGCCCAGCAACAACTCGATCGCCTGGAAAGAATCGAGTGCGTGCAGCACCCGGCGCAACTTCCACACCACCTTGAGTTCCTCTGGGGCCAGCAGGAGTTCTTCTTTGCGGGTGCCGGAGGCGTCCACGTCCACCGCCGGGAAAATCCGCTTGTCTGCCAGCCGACGGTCGAGTTTGAGCTCCATATTGCCGGTGCCCTTGAACTCCTCAAAGATGACTTCATCCATGCGCGAGCCGGTTTCCACGAGCGCCGTGGCGAGAATCGTCAAGGAGCCGCCGTTTTCGATGTTGCGGGCTGCGCCGAAGAACTTCTTCGGCGGGTAGAGCGCCGCCGAATCCACTCCACCGCTGAGGATCCGGCCAGACGCTGGAGCCGCCAGGTTGTAGGCGCGGCCCAGTCGGGTCATCGAATCCAGCAGTACCACCACGTCCATGCCCATCTCGACGAGCCGTTTGGCCCTTTCAATCGCTAATTCCGCGATCGTCGTGTGGTCTTCAGCGGGACGGTCGAAGGTGGAGGCGATCACTTCACCCTTCACCGACCGTTGCATGTCGGTGACTTCCTCGGGTCGTTCGTCCACCAGCACCACCATCAGGTGGCATTCGGGGTTGTTCTCCGTGATGGCGTTGGCAATTTTCTGCAACACCATCGTCTTGCCGGCTTTGGGTGGGGACACGATCAGCCCACGTTGCCCCTTGCCGATGGGTGCCACCAGGTCGATCACGCGGGCGGTGAGGTTGGTGGGGTCGTTCTCCAGGCGCAACCGGTCTTGTGGGTAGAGCGGGGTGAGTTTGGAGAAATCCACCCGGTTGCGGGCTTGTTCCGGGGGCAAGCCATTGACTTGGTCGATGCGTACGAGCGGGTTGAACTTCTGACGCTGTTCACCTTCCCGCAATTGCCGAATCGCGCCGACGATCACGTCACCCTTGCGCAACCCAGCCTTGCGGACCATCGACAGGGACACGTAAACGTCGTTGGGTCCCGGCAAATAGCCGCTGGTGCGGACGAAGCCATAGTTCTCCAGAATGTCCAGCACGCCGGAGACTGGCACGAGCACTTCGTTTTCGTCGATTTCCGGCTCGGCATCGTAATCCCGTTGCCGATTGCGATTGTCGCGATTGTCGCGACCACGGTCTCGGTCTCGGTCTCGGCCGCGGCGGCGACGTCGATTTCGATTTCCGCGCTCGTCGGCGTCGTTGTCGCGGGATCGGTTACCGCCCTGGCGGTT